>JAUWLF010000012.1 GCA_030613785.1 Chloroflexota bacterium
CCGGTGAAGGGACGCACAAATTCCACGTTGACCTCGTCCGTCCCACTGCGGTGGTCGAAGTAGTCGTTGGACACGTTAGCGCCCGTGTGGAGGAGCAGCCCTCCTAGCATCGTGAGCAGAAAATACCCCAGGTGGAAGCTACCCGTCCTGGCCCAGGCGATGACCGCTCCCAGCAGGATGGGCACCACCGTCGCTGTGAAAAAGGGTGCTCGCACCTCGGCCAGCCAGATCTTCATCTTCTTGCCCCGCAGGGCGGCTACATTGTCGACCATGTCATCTCCTCCTCTGTTTCCAGTACTTTGCGCGGACGACCGGCGCCCTGCACCGGTCCCACAACGCCTTGCTCTTCCATCCGGTCTATGAGGCGCGCCGCCCTGACGTAGCCGATGCGCAGGCGGCGCTGGAGAAACGATATGGAGGCGCGCTTCTCCCGCCTGGCCAGGGCGATGGCTTCATCCAGAAGCTCATCTTCCGGCTCGTCTTCTGCTTCTGGTTCCGGCGTCATGTCGGGCCACATGAGTTGCTGGACTGGCTCTTCCGCCGTCGACTCGCGCGGAACCTCCATTCCCTTCCAGAAGAGGACTAGCCTCTCCAACTCTTTGTCCGACACAAAGCAGCCCTGAAGGCGAACGGGCCTGCCGGAGTCCGACGCCATATACAGCATATCCCCTCGTCCCAACAGCTTCTCCGCCCCGCGCATGTCCAATACCACCCGGGAATCCGTCTGAGAGGTCATGGCGAAGGAGATGCGGGCTGGGAAGTTGGCCTTGATCAGACCTGTCACCACGTCCACCGAGGGGCGCTGTGTGGCGATGATCAGGTGTATCCCCGTCGCTCTGGACATCTGTGCCAGGCGACACAGCGATCTCTCCACTTCGTCTGGAGCGACCATCATCAGGTCGGCCAGCTCGTCCACCACGACCAAGATGTAAGGCAGGGGCCTCTCTCCTTGTGGCAGCACCTTCTCGTTGTAGTGGTCTATGTTGCGAGCCTGGGCGCTGGAAAAGAGCTTGTAGCGACGATCCATCTCCCGCAGAACCCACTTCAACGTTGCCACCACCCTATCGATCTCCACCACCACCGGCGCCAGCAGATGGGGGATGCCGTTGAAGTTGACCAGCTCCACCCTCTTGGGGTCTATCATCAGCAGTCTCAGCTCGTCGGGGGAGTTGTTAAACAGAAGGCAGGTGACGATGGAGTTGATGCAGACGCTCTTTCCGGACCCAGTAGCCCCGGCGATGAGCAGATGGGGCATCCGTCCCAGGTCAGCCACCACCGGCGCCCCGGACACATCGCTTCCCAGGGCGATCTTGAGCCTGGAGTCCATCTGGTCAAACTCCTCCGATTCTATCACCCCACGCAGGGAGACCAGGGAGACGTCAACGTTGGGGACCTCTATGCCGACGATGGGACGACCGGGAACCGGGGCTTCGATGCGTATGGGGGCCGCCGCCAACGCCAGGGACAGGTCCCGCGCCAGCGCGTCGATCTGGCTGACTTTGACCTTGGCCCTGGTTGGCTTGCCGTCTCGGCCCTTGCGTTCCACGTATCCGGGCTCCAGTCCGAACTGGGTGACTGTCGGCCCCTGGTTCACCTCCACCACCTTGGCGGGGACTCCGAAGCTGTGGAGGGCGTCCTCGATGATCCGTACCTTGCGCCTGATCTCACTTTCGCTGAGTTCCTGCTCAATGTTCTGCTCCAGTATGTTCTGAACCGAGGGCAAGTGCCATTCCTTGCCGGCGCCGACGATGTGTGGGAGCGGCAGCGTGTCTCGGCGTGGCCGGGTTTGCTCCCCGCTGGGGGAGGGTCTCAGCAACTCGGATACCTTTTCGGTCACGCGCGCAGAAACTCGCTGGTCGGTTGCCGGCAGGGTATGGATCTGGAGACGGGCCGGACGATCGCGATACGCGGTCTTCAGGGCAAGCCAGGCTCGTTTCAGGTTTGCTCCGAGTTGGACTATGGAGATGCCGAGAAGCAGGATCAACCCGACTGTGCCCAGCGCGGCCAGTGTGATGTAGGCTCCGATAGTTCCCACGCTGGCGGTGAGAGCCTGGCTCACCAGCCATCCCAGGTATCCCCCACCGCCCCCTGCCGCCGCCAGTTGCTGGGCATCCTCGGGGAATGACAGCAGATGGATCGTGCTCAGACAGGTGACGAAAATGAGGATCGCGCCCAGGGTCCTGCCCCATTCCAGGCCAGGCTGCCGACCCAGACTTTCCAGGAGGAGCCAGAAGCCCATCACCCCCAGGGCAATGGGCACGAAGTAGACACCCCAGCCAAGGAGCCGCTGCAGCAGCAGTATCCAGCCCTCGGTGAGAGGGTCCCGGGTGATGGAGGCCAGACTGAGCCCAGTGATCGCAGCCACGCCCAAGAAGGCCAAAGCTACTACCTTCAGGGTGGGAGGGCGGGTTCCTTTGCGGCTGGTCTTGCGGCGGGCCATATCTAGAACAGGCTCAATTGCTTCGGGTCTTGCAGAACTTCCATGTCAGCGATTCCATCGCCTTCCGCCAGGACTTGAGGGATCTTGGCCATGTCCTCCTCGATTACCTGGAGCCATCTCCGTTGGTGCAAGGCGGCGGCGGGGTGGTACATGGGGTAGTAGATGATGCCTCCCATCTTGCGCGGCTGCCCGTGAATGTGGGAGATCTTGGCGCCGGGGAAGTAGCGCTCCATGGAGAAACGGCCCAGGGTGACGATCATTCGCGGCCCGATCAGTTCGATTTGCCTGTCCAGGTGGGGTTTGCAGGCCTCAATCTCTTCGGGCTGAGGGTCACGGTTGCGCGGAGCTCGGCATTTGATCACGTTGCAGATGTAGACGTCCTCTCTGGTCAGGCCGATTCCTTCCAGCAACTCCTCAAGTAATCGGCCGGCTTGCCCCACGAAGGGACGCCCTTGCTGGTCCTCGTGGAAGCCGGGGCCCTCCCCGATGAATACGATCTCCGCTCCCTCCGGGCCCTCGCCGGGCACGGTGTTAGTGCGCGCCTGGGAGAGGATACAGCGCTCGCAGTTGGCGATCTCCTCATAAAGTTCAGTCAATGCAGACACGGACATGCCTCCTCGAGATTCGAAGGGTACTGTGCGTCGGAACAGCCCTTGAAAGTCCTGCGGCGTCCTGTGCAGATGCCTATAGAAGCTACCAGATTCTACCACAGGTGGTGCCGATTGTCTAAGCGGGACAGGTTGCCAACTTGCCCTACGGGTGGATATGTGGACGTTGGAGGGGAGACCGTTGAGGAATGGTGTCATGTTGCCGCAGAGTGTGGGCGCGCTTCAGGTGCGACGGGACTTGTGATCTCCTCAACGGCAGGACAAGTTGCCAACTTGTCCTACGGGTGGATGTGTTGGGGTTGCAGGGGGACACCGTTGAGGAGCGGTATCATACTGTAGCGGAGTGTGGACACCCCTGTGGTGCGGTGGGACTCGTGATCTTCTCAGCGGTAGGATAGGTTGCCAACCCGTCCTACGGGTGGATGAGTGGCGGTT
Organism: Chloroflexota bacterium; assembly: GCA_030613785.1. Taxonomy (GTDB): domain Bacteria; phylum Chloroflexota; class Anaerolineae; order UBA7937; family B3-Chlor; genus JAUWLF01. Next base: position 3,484 of record JAUWLF010000012.1, read on the forward strand.
GGAGGGGCAGACCGTTGAGGAATGGTGTCATGTTGCCGCAGAGTGTCGGCCCGGTAGTCGAGCGACGGGACTCGTGATCTCCTCAACGGTAGGAGAGGCTGCCAACCTGTCCTACGCGTAGAGAGGTGGGCGTCGGCAGATCGCTGGGCTGGGCATCACAGCAGGTGCGTGTCGAGTCTCCGGAGACAAGAAACTCGCCAGAACGGCCGTTCTGCGTTGGCATGAGCTGAGTGCACAGATCTGCCAAGAGAGGGTGCAAGAGCAGTTCCGCGCTACCTTGTCTTGTTGACCATTGCGTGGTATACTTATACACTGAGAGCTACCGCTGGCGTCGTGGAGTGGGGCCGCAGTGCTGCAAGACAGGATTGCGAGACCGCCGGGTTCACCGTCTTGTAGGGTTGACGCCCGGAACGGCTGAAGCTGGTCGGTCAGGCCTCGGCGGTAGACAGTAGCCGGTGGATGTGGTGTGTCTGCGGACCGGCACGAGGGAGTGGGAGAGGTGAGACAGAGCGCCAATCACCAAGAGCAGTTGATCGACAGCCTGGCGCGCCGGTTGGACAACTGGAAGCTCACCACCCCTGCCATCGCTTTCTTTGAGACTCACAAGCCCCTCAGCTTTATCGCCAGTCAGTCATTATTGGTTTTGCAGCCCCTTCTGACGCTCTTCCTGGGTGATGCGTCACTGGAGGACTACGTGATGCTGCTCGAAGATAGGAGCAACGTAGATCGCATCATCTGTCGCCTGGAGGAGCTGCAGGGCGATCCTGGCGCTGCGGAGCCTGCTGTTCCCGGTGAGGGGGAGAGGTCTTGGAGACGATAGCTTCCATTCTCGGCAACCTGGGGATAAGCGAGCAGCACGCCCTGATGTTTGCGCTGTTGCTGCCCTTTTTCCCCCTTCTCCTCATCCTCAATCGCATGGTACGGGAGAGAGGCAGTCCTCCACTTCGCCCCATCCCTGGCTACGACGCTCTGGACGAGTACGTCGGCCAGGCGACAGAGAGCGGGCGCTCTTTGCACATCTCTATGGGGACCGGAGGTGTGGGCACAGGGGAAACCGCGGAGAGTCTGGCTGGAGTCTATGTCTTGGAGCGAATTGCAGCTCAGGCGGCTGCCTCGGGTCTGAGACCCATCGTTACTGTGTCCGACCCCTCACTTCTTCCGGTAGCCCAAGACGTGTTGCGTAATGCCTACGCGGTCCACGGGTATCAGGAGGAATACGACCCCACTTGTGTACGGTTCATCTCGTCTGACAAAGTGGCCTATTCCGCCGGGGTGACGGATATTCTAGATCACTCCGACGTGGCGGCCAATATCATGGTAGGGAGCTTCGGTGACGAGTTTCTGTTGATGAGTGAGGTCGGAGCTCGGAGGGAGCTGGGCCAGGTGGGTGGAGCGACCTCCCCTCAGATCTTGCCCTTCGTCTACGCATCGGTGGATCATTCCCTGATCGGTGAGGAGATATTCGCCGCTGGTGCCTACCTGCTCAAGAAAACCAGTCACATCGCCAGCCTGGCAACTCAAGACTGGCTGAGAACGGCGATCATAGTCGCCATCGTGATTGGCATCCTGCTAACGAGCCTGGCTTGAACGGCAATTGGAGCCGGGGTTGAAGCCTGGCAGGTGTGTTCAGAGGGTGTCTAGATGAGAGGACTCATCAACGCTCTTACCATAGGCATAAAACGAACGATCCCTATGGCCATAGCCATCGCCATAGGGTCTCTGATGCTTGTGGACTTCTTCTTCGATGAAACACACATCAATGCTCTGGGCGCGTTCTTCCTGCAGTCGACGGTGATCGTCGTCGCCTTCGCTCTGCTGCTGGGCCTGCTGAACGTGTTGGTGGTGCATGTGAGGAAGATCGGCAAGCGCAAGGAGGGCTGGCTGTACAGCATCTGTCTGCTGGGGGCCGCAGTGGCTGTGATACTGGCTGGCATACCTGGCCCCGACAGCTCCGTCCTGAAATGGATCTTCGACAACGTCCAGTACCCCCTTCAGGCGACTACCTTCTCCCTGCTTGCTTTCTATGTGGCCACGGCGGCGTACCGAGGCTTTCGTCTTCGCAGCCTGGAGTCTCTGGCCTTCGTCGCCGCGGTGATCTTGGTGCTGCTGGGCCAGGTACCGATAGGGAGGTATCTGGGCGATCTTGTGCCCGCAGCCAAGGACTGGATACTGAATGTACCCAGCACCGCAGGGGTGCGGGGCATCATCATCGGTGTGGCTCTAGGAACCATCGCCACTGGGGTGCGAGTCCTGATGGGATTTGATCGCCCTTACGGTGGTGAAGGGAGCGAGACGCGATGATCGACTGTCCTCACTGCGGGGCTGCCAACAGGGAAGGAAGCAAGTTCTGCGGTGACTGTGGTCAGCCATTGGGCGCGTCTGGCGAGTTGGCTTGTCCGATGTGCGATACTCCCAATAGGCCCGGGAGCACCGTGTGCAGGGAGTGCGGAGCCCGCCTGGTGCCTGTTTCCGTCCCCTTGACTGAGGAGTCGCCTGAACCGCTCGAGGTCGGAGAGGAAGGGCTCTCACTTGAGAGTGCCGAGGAAGAAGAGACCGCCCCGGAGCCTGGCGAGCCCTCAGAGGTGGAGCAACCCTCTGACATACCCGAGGCGCTGCCTGGGGAACCGATGCCACCGTGGGTGAAGAAGCTAGAGGGCATTTCGCCTGAGGAGCTGCCCGCCGAGGAGGGGGAGGAGGCGCGACTGGCTCCTGGTGAGCTTCCGGACTGGCTTGAAGTACCTCCGGAGTTTGAGGGCATGTTCACCGAGGCGGCTCCAACGGCGGAGGAGGAGATACCGCGTGGAGAGATCCCGTCTTGGCTCGAGGTGCTGCGGCCTACGGAGGAGGGAGTAGGCGAGCCAGCAGAGCCAGGCGGTCCTGTGGAAGCAACGGGTTTGCTCAAGGGCATCAAGGGCGCCCTGGCCGTAGAGCCCATCCTGGCCATTCCTCGACGCGCTGGACCTGTATCTCCTTTCTTGCCTTCTGAGACGGCAATTGAGCGAGCCGGCCTCTTCGAGACCATCCTGAGAGAGCCAGTGCGGCCAAGTGCTGAAATCACGCGTCCACGGGGCAGGGGAATGCTGCTGGCCTCGACCATCCGCTGGATCATTTATCTCATCGTGGCTATGGCTGTCGCCGTACCCATGCTATTGGGGAGTAACTGGACGGCAGGTTACTTGCGGGCTAGCGCCCCCACCGTGGCGTTCTATGAGACCATCGAAAACCTGGCTCCTGAATCGGTGGTGTTGATCTCTCACGACTACAATCCTGGTGTGGCGGCGGAGATGGCACCTCAGGTGGAGGTGGTCCTTGATCATCTCATGGGGCGCCAAGCGCGATTGATCAATGTCAGCCTGACCCCCGAGGGTCCCCGTCTGTCACAGCGGATCTTGGACAGAGTTGCCGAGGCTCATGGGTATGTGCTTGGGGAGGACTACGTCAACCTGGGGTATGTCGTGGGTGTCGAGGCGGGTCCGCGCTCCGTAGTTGAGGGCTTTGTGAGCGGGGGGGGGACGGACTTCGCTGAGGGCATCGAGGACATTGCGTTGATCGTGGAGTTCGCGGGGGCGCCGACGTACCTTCGCCTGTGGCTGGAGCAGGTGCAAGGTCCCTATCAGGTGCCGATGGTGGCCGGCGTGAGTGCGACAGTAGACCCTTTCGCCAGGCCCTACTATCGCAATCAAGCTACAAGTCAGCTGCTGGGTATGATGACCGGACTGGTGGGGGCAGCCGAATACGAGCGGCATAGCGGGTATCCTGGCGTGGCCTTGGCTAGCATGGACTCCCAATCTGTGGTCCATGTCAGCGTGGTCCTGCTGGTGCTCATTGGAAACGTGGCCTACTTCAGCGGTAGGTCAAAGAGGGGATGAGAGGCGATGAGTGAGGTCTTCGCCGTCTGGGTTGCAGCCATCTTGACTTTGATGGTCTATAGCTATCTCTTCGCTGACAACCCCCTGTATCGAATCGCCGAGCATCTATTTGTGGGATCTTCGGTAGGCTATGCGGCAGTGATCATCGTTCACACCATCTTGCGACCCCGCCTGTTCGAGCCCCTGCAACGGGATCTAACGAGCAACTGGCCCTACCTTATCCCCTTGCTTCTGGGGCTGCTATTGCTGACCAAGGCCCACAGCAGCCTTGCCTGGTTGGGGAACACTTCTCTTGGTTTTCTGTTCGGGGTTGGCGCGGCTTTGGCCATCGGGGGTGCGCTGTTGGGCTCTTTGCTACCCCAGATTCAGGCTTCCTGGGTTTCCGTCTCTCCCGTGACGGCCGGAGGGAGCAGGGCCGCTGTGGATAATCTCTTTCTCGCCGTGGGCACTATTGGCACATTGGCCTATTTCTATTTCACGATGGGCGTGAGCAAGGGGCCGAGCAGAGCGTTCATCAGGATCTGGGCCGCCGTCGGCAAGTGGGTGATGTTGATCACCTTTGGTGCCATATTCGGCAACAGGATAATGGCCTACGTCTCTCTCCTGATCGAGCGGGTACACTTCCTGCTAGGTGACTGGCTGGGGCTCATAGGGTAGGCCATAGATACTTCAGACTGGCGTGAAGGCAGAGCAGAGGGTTCTTGGAGATGACGGCGGACTACGTAATGGACTCCCTGTTGGTCGCCGAGTGTGGTAGCACGACGACTTGCGTGTCGCTGATCGACTCGGTGGGCGACGAGTTTCGGCTGGTGGCGACGGGACGAACAACCAGCACGGTTGAAGTACCCTGGTCCAGAATACTGATTGGGGTGCGTGAGGCGATTCGCCAGATCGAGAAGTTGACGGGCCGCATGTTGCTCGACGATGAGGAGCGACTGATTGCCCCGGAACGGGATGATGGGAGTGGGGTGGATGGTTTCGTGGCCACCGTGAATGCCGCCGTACCCTTGCGACTGGCCGTAGTGGGTCTGATTCGTAGACTGAGCGTGGAGAGTCTGTTGAGGGCCACTGACTCCTCCTATGTCATAGTTGAGGAGGTGGTTGCCAAAGATGATGCGACCTCTGGCGCGGGAAGGCCGGGCCGCATGGATGGCCTGGTGAAGGGTATTCTGGAGGATCAACCGGATGCCATCCTGATCGGTGGAGGGGTGGACGGAGGCGCTGTTGGGCCCGTCCTGGAGGTGGCGAAGGACATCGCCACAGCCCTCGCCGTGGGGGGAGAGCACGGTCGAGTGCACGTGATCTACGCTGGCAACAGGGATGCGCGTCAGCAGATAGCGCAGGTGCTGGGGGAATGTTCCAGCCTGCACGTGGCAGACAATGTCCTTCCGACCTTGGAGAGCGAGGACCTGGGATCCGCAGAAGAGGAAATGAACCGGCTCTACCGGGAAAGCAAGATGGCTCGGGTCCCGGGGTTTGGGGAACTCAAGGCTTGGGCATCGGCGCCCGTCTTGCCAACGGCTGAGGGTTTCGGCCTGGTGCTGAGGTATCTTGCGCGACTCTATGAGTTGGATCTGTTGGCCGTGGATGTGGGTTCCGCGACCACACATCTGGCTGGAGTGATAGGCGGCCAGTACGGTTCCACAGTGAACGCCGAGCTCGGGATAGGCTACGGTGTGGGAGATCTCTTGGAGCAGGCGAGCCTGGAGAGGATCGTGCGCTGGCTGCCCTTTGAAATGGAACCGAGGGAAGTTCGCCACGCTATCCTGAACAAGGCGCTCAGACCGATGACTATCCCTGAGACCAGAGAGGAGTTGCTGCTGGAGCAGGCGCTAGCGCGGGAGGCTATCTCGCTGACGTTAGAACGGGCGAGAAGGAGGTGGCTGGACGGAGGCTCATCCCGACGTCCTGGGCGCTTGCCCCCGCTGGATCTGATCGTGGGCCGGGGCGGAGTGCTGTCTGGTGCTCCACGGCCCGCAGAGGCGGCCCTGGTCTTGCTGGATGCTCTGCAACCCACAGGCGTCTGTACACTGGCTCTGGATCAGAGCTCACTCCTTCCGCAATTGGGTGCCCTGGCCTACGTGCACCCGTTGGCGGCGGCCCAACTGGTTGCTCGGCACGGATTTCTCAGGCTGGGGACCGCTATTTGTGTGGTGGGCGCGGCCAGAGAGGGGAGTGTGGCTCTGAGGATCAAAGTAGAGTACGGCGATGGCCAGACGATTGAGGTCGAAGTGCCGTACGGCGCTCTAGAGGTGATACCTTTGATGCCAGGCAGACAAGCTTCCGTCGAGTTGCGCCCGACTTCGCATTTCGATGTTGGCTTGGGAAGGAGAGGCAAGGGAGCCACGACGCGAGTGGAGGGAGGAGTTGTGGGCATCATCGTCGATGCTCGGGGTCGACCTCTCACCCTCCCCGCCGAGGCCGATCAGTGTAGGACCAAGGTGCAGCAATGGATGTGGGAGGTAGGTCTCTAGAAAGCCGCAAGATGGTATACCATCCGCTTGTGACTCGCGTGGTGCCCAGCATGATTATGAGAAGGGAACGCATGCTGCCTTTCAGGGGGCAAGTGCTGGTTAGTACAGGCTCTGGGGTGGAGCCTTCGGACATCGTCGCCACCTCCATACTCCCTTCGGAAGTGCACCTGTTGAACGTAGCCAGAGTTCTGGGCATCGACAGTGATGACCTCACGGATCACTGTCGGGTCAGCGTTGGAGACCAGGTTGCGGTAGGGGACGTGCTGGCGGCAACGGGTGCGAGGGCGGGACTGTTTGGGCGGACCTATCGTTCTCCGGTGAGGGGCATCGTGGCTGCGACGGCCAACGGGAGATTCCTCATCCAATCGTCTGGGGACACCCTGGAACTGAAGGCCCTGTATAGAGGTACAGTGATCAATGTGATGTCGGGACTGGGCGCGATCATCGAGGTGAGAGGCGCGCTCATCCAGGGGATGTGGGGCTCTGGCAAGGAGGGTTTCGGGGTTCTCAAGCTGATCGCCCATAATCCTGACGACCAGGCTGACCTTGAGGCGATAGATAGGAGTTGCCGGGGAACAGTAGTAGTGGCAGGGAGTTCCATCGGCGAGGAGGCCCTTCATCGCGCTGAGGAGGTGGGTGTTGAAGGCATAGTTGTGGGTGGCTTCGAGACCGGGCTCGAGGAGTTGAGCCATTCCATGACTTTTCCGATCGTTGTGACCGAGGGGATGGGCGAGTTCGCGATTTCCGGGCCGATCTTCGATCTCCTCAAAGCCCACGACGGTCGAGAGGTGACCATACGGGGCACCATGGAATCGCGAGGAGGGGCGGTGCGGCCGGAGATCATTATCTATGTACGCCAGGCCAGCGGCGAGCCCATTCTGGAAGCGCGTCCAGAATTCGTCTTGGAGCGAGGCTCACCGGTGAGAATCGTCCGTGGTCTTCATCAGGGTGGGACGGGTACAGTCGCGCGGATCCCGTCACGTCCGCAGAAACTGGAAAACGGGGCTATCTCAAGAGGGGTTGAGGTGAGACTCGAAAGCGGAGAAGAGGTCTTCGTGCCGCAGGCGAATCTAGAGTTGTTCGGCTGACTCAAGGCCCGTCGCCACGCCTATCTCGTCGGCCAGAGGCTGGGCTGTGGGGGAACGGTGATCGAGTGGAAGTGCGGCTGAGTCCGGGAAGATGGCAATGACAGCATATAGGCAGTTCCTTCAGAAAGGAGGAAGAAGATGGAAAATCCCAGCGGAACACAGAGCAGAGTCTTCGTTATCGTAGCTATTGGGTTGGTGGCGTTATTGATGGTCGGGCTTGTGTCCATCGCAGGCCTGGTCGTGTATACCAGGTTCCTGGCTCCTTCCCCATCACCGACGGTGGTGGCCGTGGTAACGGGGACCCCGGGGCCTGTGACTACGCCCACCCTCGGGGCGCCCTCTACTCCAATCCCCACAGAAACGGCTGGGGGCCCAGCACCTACTGCTACCAGGGTGCTAGTAGAGGGGGGTTCGCCTACAGCGACGCCGGAGGAGGGGGCTACCCCCTCGCCTACGCCCACTGGAGGGGGCGAGATGGCGCCTACTGGCTTCGGACCCCTGGAGGCTGCGGTGGCGGGTCTTGGACTGCTCTTGGTGATTCTTCTCGTCCGGAGGTTGAGGGTCACACGCCAGGCCTAGAGACTGTAGGCCGAGGATGCCGCCGGACAGAAGCTCGAGGTTCGCCGTTTGAGTGAACGTCCGTCCAGAAGTTGACATACTTTCTGGGATGGGCTATAATAGCCAGGCCCTTTCGCAAGCTTCCAAAAGCCACGGCAGTACATCTTGGAGGGGCTCAAGAGACTCGTTGGAGAGATCAGGCACAGATGATGAGAAGGCTGTGCAGGTTTTCCGTTCTCGTGTTGTTCATGGGCCCTGTCCTCTGTCTCATTCGGACACTGACTATCCGGCTCGGTAATCATTTGCATACCACCTTCGACTTGGGGAAGCTCAACTCTGGTTCCGGCAACCTCGCTGTTCCGATGCCATGTGCCGCGCTTGGCCACTGCCAGGTGGCTTCGGTCCACACTCCAATCGTGAGCAACGGCCATCTCCGAGAAACCTCAAGTGTGTGCCTGGGCGCCGGAAGGGTCGGCCTGGTGACTTCCGGCTCTCGCACATGTGCTCGCAAGCCCTGATCGAAGACATCTTGCCTGAACGCAGTCTCAAGCTCTGCGAGGAGAGGTGTCTCAAGAGAAGACTGGCCGAGGAGCACCCAGGTCAGAGGTAACTTGTGTCTCTGTTGGTCACCCGTGTGTGGCGGGAAGTTGCAAGATGACAATGCCAAGATGAAAGGAGCTTAGTGCGAAATGGGTCTACTGGAAGGTAAGAGCGCCATCGTGACAGGAGGGAGCCTGGGGATCGGGACCGCCATCTCCCTCGACTTAGCTGGAGAAGGGGCCAATGTGGCCCTCACCTATCGCAGCCATCCGGATGAGGCCAAGGAGGTGGCCCGGCAGATAGAGGGAATGGGCCTCAAGGCGATGGCTTACCAGATCGATGTGTCTGAGTTCGATGCAGCCCAGGAGATGGTCGAGAAGGTCGTGAAGGAGTTCGGGGGCCTGGACATTTTGATCTGCAACGCTGGCATGAACTGGGACGGCGTGATCTGGAAGATGAGCGAGGAGCAGTGGGATCGGGTCATTGACGTGAACCTGAAGGGCTACTTCAACTTCGCTCGGGCAGTCACCCCCATTTTCAGAGAACAGCAATCGGGAAAGATCGTCAATATCACCTCGATCAATGGCCTGCGCGGCAAGTTTGGGCAGACCAACTACTCGGCCTCCAAGGCGGGCATCATCGGTCTGACCAAAGCCATGGCCAAGGAGCTAGGTAGATCCAGCATTAACGTCAACGCGGTGGGCCCTGGTTTGATAGAGACAGAGATGTTGCGACAGAACCCTGCGCGCGAGAAGGTGGAACAGATGGCTCTGGCGGAGATCGTCATCGGCAGGTTGGGGCAACCCGAGGAGGTAGCCTGGGTGGTCAGCTTCCTGTGCAGTGAGAAGGCTCGCCACGTCACCGGCGAAGTGATCACCGTTGATGGAGGGCAGTATATCTGACGGGGGTGAGATGAGTACCGATTTCGAGAACATCATCTTCGAGCGCGAAGAGGGCCTGGCCAGGATCACCCTGAATCATCCTCCGGTCAACATCATGGACATCTCCACCATGAGGGAGATAAACGCCGCCCTGGAAGGCCTCCAAGGCGACGAGGAGACCAGGGTGCTGGTCTTCGCTGCTGCGGGCAAGGCTTTCTGCGCCGGCGTGGATGTCAAGGACCATACTGCAGATAAGGTGGAGGAGATGGTCGAGGTTTTCCATCGCATCTTCCGGCTCATGGGGTCTCTGGATATCCCGACCGTAGCTGCGGTGAATGGAGCTGCTCTCGGTGGGGGATGCGAGTTGGTCACCTCTTGTGACATGGTGATCGCATCAGAGAAGGCGACCTTTGGCCAACCTGAGATCCAGGTGGGTGTGTATCCCCCTGTGGCGGTGGTCACGTTTCCCCGGTTGATGCCCTATATGAAGGCCATGGAACTCCTGCTGACGGGCGACATCATTGACGCGCGAGAGGCGAAGCGACTGGGCATCGTCAACAGAGTGGTTCCGGAGGAGTCCTTCGAGGAGGAGCTCTCCAGCTTCGTGAGCAAGCTGACCACGCTCAGTCCCATTGTGCTGCGCCTGACCAAACGTGCGACCGTACAGGGTCTGACTCTCACGTTCGAGGAGGCCCTGGCGCTTTCTGAGGAACTGTACCTCAAGGAGCTGATGAAGACGGAGGACGCCTCCGAGGGGCTGCAGGCTTTCATGGAGAAGAGAAAGCCGGTCTGGAAGGGCAAATAGCCCTTGATCACCAGGACGGCGAGGGACATGGTTCCGAAGGCCTTCATAGTCAGCCTTTGCAAGGAGGCAGGGCACATGATGCTGGACAGCCTGGGCGGCACCCTGGAGATCACTCGCAAGGGCGAGGTAGACCTCGTCACCCAGGTGGATCTGACTCTGGAGAAGATGATCGCCGAAGCGATCCATGGCAGATTCCCGGATCATACCGTCCTTGGCGAGGAGGGATGGAGAGAGGGAGAAGCGCGGAAGGCCGACTCCGCCTGGTTTGTCGATCCTCTGGATGGTACCACCAACTACGTCCACGGGTATCCGATGTTCTGTGTCTCCATCGCCTTGACACAGCGAGGGGATATTCTCCTGGGGGCCATATATGATCCCTTGCGCGATGAACTCTTCTATGCTGCTAAGGGAGAGGGAGCTACTTTGAATGGTAGGAGACTCGTGGTCTCAGACACGGATCGCCTGATCTCCTCGCTTCTGTCGACGGGGTTTCCATACCAGCGGGCCACACTTCCGGACAACAATGTGGCCCTGCTCAGTAAGGTAATTGACAGAATACAAGGGGTAAGACGTAGTGGCTCGGTGGCGCTTGACCTGGCCTATGTGGCGGCGGGACGGCTGGATGGCCATTGGGAGCTGCACGTCAAGCCCTGGGACACCGCTGCGGGCGGCCTGCTGGTCAAGGAAGCTGGCGGTCGGATCACTGGCATGGAGGGGGAGGCTTGGAATCCCTTCGAGGCCAATGTCGTGGCCAGCAACGGCAAGATCCACGATGGATTGGTGACCGCTCTGGGGCAAGCTGAGCAAGCGCCTTGACGATGATCTCATGGGTACCAAGCATGTACGTCGGTGCGGAACTGGTGGAGGAGGCGGAGAGAAGATTCGGCAAACCTCAGGTGCTGCATCTGGAGCATGAGATAGGCGGCGATGAACTGGCCTTTGTGAGGGTCACTCAGAAGCATGGCCGTGCCCACGACGTCACGTTTTTCATCTTTGACAACGACCATCTGGCCTTGATCAGAAAGCCTATGTTTCAGCGGCCCATTTATCGTGCGCCTAGCGGTGGGCTGAACCCCGGTGAGTCTCTCGAGGAGGGGGTCAAGCGAGAAGCCCTGGAGGAAACGGGGCTGGAGATCGAGCTGGAGCGGTATCTGCTGCGCATTCACGTACGCTTCAAGAGCGAAGACGACTACCTCGATTGGACGAGTCACGTCTTCAAGGCTCGGGCTGCTGGTGGGCACTTGGAAGCCCGAGACAAGTCGGAGATTGCAGAGACGATATACGGAACGATAGAGGAATTGCAGGGACCCATCAGGCAGGCTCTGTTGGAGAGCGGAGGCGGGTTGTTGGCCTATCGAGTGGCTCTTACCGACGCTGCGGTTGAGATCTTGCAGGGCACGGGTGATCAGTCGCCAGGCTGACACGACGTGTGAAGAAGCCAGGGTAGGCCTGGTCCGTAAACTGACGGGAGAGGGGGAGAGATGGCGGGCGAGCCTGGTCGGCGACCAGGAGGGTTGCACTACGGTTGGATCATCGCGGGGATGAGCGTGATCACCGTGTTTGGGGCGCTCGGCCTGGCCCGCTTTGGCTACACCATGATCTTGCCCAGCATGAAGGAAGGCCTGAGCCTGACCGATTCCCAAGCTGGGGACCTGGCCACGGTCAACATGGTAGGCTACCTGGTCATGGCCGTCACGTGTGGGTTCTTGGCCTCACGCTTCGGCCCGAGGATCATCATCAGCATCTTCATGCTTGTCATCAGTGGCTCTATGTTGCTCACAGGCATGGCGCCTGGTTTTCAGGTGGCCATGCTAGGCCGGACCCTCACCGGGGTAGGCAGCGGAGGCACGAACGTCCCGGTAATGGGTCTCCTCCCGGCCTGGTTCTCGGCCAAGAGAAGAGGGCTGGCGACCGGCATGGCCGTGAGCGGTTCGAGCTTCGGCATGGTGGTGACGGGATATCTCGTACCTATCATTCTGAACCGGTACGGGGATGAGGGTTGGCGGTACTGCTGGTTCTATCTCGCGGCCATGGCCTTCGTGATTGCTGTCCTTGGCTACCTGTTGCTTAGGAACAGGCCGAGTGACAAGGGTTTGCAGCCCATCGGGGCCGAAGGTGAGGAAGCCAATCCTGGTGAGGCCAGGTCGACAGGGCTTCAGTGGGGATTGGTCTACAAGTCTGCCCCGGTGTGGCACCTGGCGTTGATCTACACCTTGTTCGGCTTCTCCTACATCATCTATGCTACCTTCTTCGCGCGCTACCTGACCTGGGAGGCGGGGTTCACTACACAGGCCGCCGGGGCACTCTGGTCGGCGGTGGGCATCCTGAGCATTATGAGCGGGTTTATCTGGGGCTCGGTCTCAGACGTAGTGGGAAGGAAGTACGGGCTAGCCATAGTTTACTTTCTTCAGTTCCTATGCTTCACTATCTTTGGTCTGTGGAAGGCGCCGCCGGGTTACTACCTGTCGGCTTTGCTCTTCGCCCTCACCGCTTGGAGCATTCCAGGTATCATGGCAGCGGCCACAGGCGACCTTTTGGGAGCGAGATTGGCTCCTGCTGCTTTGGGTTTCGTCACCCTTTTCTTTGGCGTCGGGCAGGCGAGCGGCACTTTCTTGGGTGGTCGGATCGCTGATTTCACAGGGTCCTATACGCTTGCTTTCGTCGTCGCGGGCGCGGCGGCTCTGATAGGAGCGGTAGCTTCGCTCTTCCTGAGATCGCCTCAGAAGGCCCTATAACAAAACTCAGAAGGAGGTTTAGGCAGTGGAGATCAAGACAGTAGGTGTGGTGGGTGCTGGCATCATGGGTGGCGGAATCGTCCAGGTTTGCGCCCAGTCCGGCTACCAGGTCGTGGTGTCGGAGATCAACGATGAACTGCTACAAAAGGGCATGGGAACCGTCGGTCATTTCCTGGACAGAGCTGTGAAGAAGGAGAGGATCACGTCCGCAGAGAAGGATGAGATCATGGGTCGTATCAAGGCCACAACCGATCCCAAAGACTTCAAAGATTGCGACCTGGTTGTGGAGGCTATCATCGAGAGCTTGGAGCTGAAGAAGGAGGCGTTCAAGCAACTCGACGAGATCTGCCCTCCCCATGCGTTGCTGACCAGCAATACCTCTTCTATGACTATCATCGACATGGCGGCGGCTACCGGACGCATGGATAAGGTGGCTGGTTTGCATTTCTTCAACCCTGTACCAGTCATGCGCTTGGTCGAGATCGTGCGGACCATCGTCACCAGCGATGAGACGCTCGAGACATTGAGGGGGTTCTCAGAATCGCTGGGCAAGACAGTGGTTATCGCCAAGGACACCCCTGGCTTCATTGTCAATCGTTTGCTGATACCCTATCTCCTCAATGCCGTCCGCGTCTACGAAGCCGGTCTGGCCAGCGTAGAGGACATAGACACGGCGATCCAGTTGGGGTTGAATCATCCTATGGGACCCTTCCGTCTGCTGGATATTCTGGGCAACGACACAACTCTATTCATTGCCGACAATATGTTCAATGAGTTCAAAGACGACACGTATGCGGCCCCGGTTTTGCTGAGGCGAATGGTCTCAGCGGGCATCCTAGGTCGCAAGTCGGGCAGGGGCTTCTACGGCGAGTACAAATGATGAGGTGTCGGCCTCATCTCGCTGTGCAGTCGCGCCTGGGGTTTGAGCGGCAGAGGTAACGTGGGTCTGGGTGCTGCTTCTGAGGTGCTCCCTTGGGCTGGAGGCATCACGGCATGTGAGGCGGGGTGGCTGATACCCAACAGGTGCATTAGACACTGTGAGGGGAGGTGCAATCTATGGCGTATGAGTTCGTGTTGATAGATCGGGAGGACAACACAGCGATCCTCACCATCAATCGCCCTGAGAAGTACAACGCTCTGAACGACGAAGTTGTGACCGAGATAGGCAGGGCGCTGGATGAGTTGGCGGCCGACGACGAAGTGCATGTCATCATCATCACAGGGGCAGGAGACAAGGCCTTCGTTTCAGGCGCTGATATCGGCATGCTCCTGGATCTGAAATCGTCGCCGGAAGGCGTGGCCAACTCCCGGCGGGGGCAGGCGGTGACGCTGAAGATCGAGACACTGCCCAAGCCAGTCATTGCGGCGCTCAACGGCTTCACGTTAGGAGGGGGCTTGGAGTTCGCCATGGCGTGCGATATTCGCATCGCTGCCGATACCGCCAAGCTGGGACAACCGGAGATGAACCTGGGGTTGAGCCCTGGATATGGTGGCACTCAGCGCCTGCCGCGGATAGTCGGTAAGGGCATGGCCAAGCTGCTCATCTTCACGGGAGACATGATAGACGCCGATCAAGCCTTGCGCATTGGGCTGGTGGAGAAGGTCGTTCCTCTGGCCGAGTTGATGGATGAGGCCAAGGCCCTGGCGAGGAAGCTGGCCAAGATGTCACCCCTGACCATGGCTGTGGCCAAGGAGACGATCAACCTGGGGATGGAGGTGGACCTGGAGAGGGGCCTCTCCATAGAATCGTTGGAGTTCGGTGTGCTGTGCATGACCGAGGACTGCCAGGAGGGATGTTCTGCATTCCTGGAGAAGCGAAAGCCGGAGTTCAAGGGGAGGTAGCCTGCGTCGCCGGCCGAGGCTGTTGGAAGAGTGCATCGCAATCTGCGACGAACCAAGCAACGTCGGCTTGAGGGTCTGGGTATGCCTTTCTCGGAGGTGGCATCCCGATTGTGAGTCACCTGATCGTCATTCTCCCCGCCACGATGAAGCCTGGGGGCTTGCTCAATGGGGTGGACACCTATCGCGGGGCCACGGTGGGGAGATGCCACTTTCTTGGTACAGCTATGACCAGATTAGGACCACACTAGGACCCGCTTTTGACCCGGTGCTGTTATGATGGGATGAGGAACGGACCCCTGAGAACGGGACCCGAGCTGTGACGAAACCGAGCGAGCTTTCGGGTCATAGGTGGTTTGGATGCAGCAAGCGACATTCCACGGTATGTCGGTGTTGCGTTGGGGAGGAGGAGCTGTCTGTAACACTGTCGATCTACTGGAGTTGCTCAGGGGCCTCAGCGAGGCGAGCTTGACAAGTCCTCGCACATACATCATAATTGATATGTGGCGGCCAATGAGCGCCATGTGTTTTCGGTGACATGTTTTTCCTCGGCCTTGCGTTGGCCGCAAGGCTTCAAAATCATCACAGGATGATCCTCAAACTGCGTCCGTAGAGTGTGAACACAAGCAAGAAGAAAGGGAAAGGAGCTGAGTGAAATGGCACTAGAGTGGCTACCAAGGGATCATGAGAAGAAGGATCACTTCCTCTGGGGGGACGAGCATTTCGGTAGCATGGACGAACCCCCGTGCGTAGTGTACGAAAAGAAGCCGATCGTTGATCCGAAAGGCAACACTGTGGAGGGGCTGTACAGCGTCTGGCTCTGGCTCAACAACCCTCGCCAGTACAACTCCTACACCACGGAGATGGTGAAAGGGGTCATCGCTGGTATGACCAACGCCGGGGCCGATAACAGCGTGGTGGCAGTGGTCTTCACCGGCGCGGGCGACAGGGCTTGGTGCACCGGAGGCAACACCAAGGAGTACGCCGAGTATTACAGCGGCCGGCCCACCGAATATGCCTTGTACATGGATCTCTTCAACGGGATGGTGGACAGCATCCTTGACTGCAAGAAGCCGGTCATCTGCCGAGTCAATGGGATGAGGATCGCTGGCGGTCAAGAGATCGGCGCCGCCTGCGACCTGGCCGTCGCTTCTGATACGGCGATCTTTGGTCAGGCCGGTCCCAGGCATGGCTCTGCCCCCGTGGGCGGCTCGTCCGACTTTCTGCCCTGGTACCTGGGAATAGAGGATGCCATGTGGAGCTGCATCTCCTGTGAGATGTGGAGCGCCTACAAGATGTTCCGCAAGAGTTATCTCAGCAAGGTCGTCCCGGTGCTGAAGGACGAGGACGGCAACTGGATCAGGAACCCCCAGGTCATCACCGCCGACTATGTGCAGGACGGCGCCATCGTCTACGGCGAGTTCAAGACAGGCGATGAGTTCAAGGAAGCCAGGAACTTCGTCTACAATACGCCTGCCGATTTTGAGCTCCTGGACAAGGAACTCGACAAGATGCTCTGGACCTTCACCAACTTGTTCCCCAACTGCCTGCAGATGTCCATAGATTCCATCAGGGCCAAGAAGAAGTTCTTCTGGGATCAGGGCAAGCTGTACTATCGTCACTGGTTGGCGGCGAACATGTCCAGTGAGGCTTTCCTGGGCTTCCACGCCTTCAACACCAAGAAGATAACGGGCAAGGACACGATAGACTTCATCAAGTACCGCCAGTTGATTAACGAGGCTCGCCTGGTGGATGATGAGTTCATGGCGGAGGTCTTGGCCGAGCCTCAGGAGCAGTAGAATCTGGAGCCAAGAACGCTGCTTCGTCGCGAGCTTGACTCAGCGCCGGAGCAGTCCCGCTGTTGGGTAGTGCTTTCTGCAAGCTTGGATAGTTCACACCCTCGCGACTGGGTGTGAACTATCCGCATACGGCTTTGTCGTCAAGGTACTACCATAGCCTTTCGCAACCCAGCATCGCGGCCCCGTGGAGCCGCCTTGAGGCGAGGCGTTGGCAGATTCCGGCCCAGGCGTGTCGAATCGCAGCGTGCTTGTGTTGGTCCATAGTGAAATGGGGACGACTGCACCACTCGTGCGCGTGGTTTTGGCGACCGCAATGCTTGACAGGGCGGAGACGCCGTGCTAGAATAGGCATGTGTTGAAGAGGAAGTGAAAGGCTCTAGTCAAAAGGAAGGAGGGGTGTGATGGCGGTCTGGTTGAATGTTGCTGACATCATGAGGGTCAATGCTGTGAAGTTCGCCGACAAGATGGCCGTGAAGGGGCTGGCGGTGAAGGATGGCTTCAACGAGCTGTCTTTCAAGGAGTACAATGAGAAGAGTTGTCGCCTGGCCAATGCGTGGCTGGACATGGGCCTCAAGAAGGGCGACAGGATCTCCGTGCTGCTGTACAACGTCATGGAGTACATGGACATCTACCTGGCGGGAGCCAAGGCTGGCATGGTGGTCGTTCCCATCAACTTCAGGTGGGTGGGGCCGGAGATCGAGTACGTGGTCAACAACTCCGAGTCCAAAGCCTTCATCTGCAGCGAGGAGTTCCTGAAAGACGTCGACGCTGTCAAAGGCAAGTTCGAACTGGTCGGTTCCGATAAGTTCATCTTCATTGGCGAAGAGGGCAAGACCCCCGACGGCTACCTGAACTACGAGAAGATCATAGCCGACGCGTCGCCCGCGGAGCCTGACGTAGAGGTTGACCCCCAAGACACCTGGATCCATCTTTATACTTCGGGCACGACCGGGCGGCCCAAGGGCGTCATCAGGTGCCACGAATCCTACACCGCTTTCTACCTGATCAATGAGGTGGATTTTGGCTACCGTCCCGATGACATCGGGATGATCGTGATGCCCCTGTGCCACGTGAACTCGACCTTCTACTCCTTCGTCTTCAGCTATATCGGCGGAGGCGTGTATATACACCGGGCCAGGCAATACGATCCCGAGGAGCTGCTCCAGGTCATCGAGCGGGAGAAGATAACCTTCACTTCCTTGGTCCCAACTCATTACATCATGATGTTGAACCTTCCCGAGGAGGCGAGGAAGAAGTATGACTTGAGTTCCATACGTCAGTTGCTGATCTCCTCCGCACCAGCCCGGAAGGAGACCAAGCTGGGCATTGTGGAGATGTTCCCCAATGCCGAGCTCCTCGAGGCCTATGGGTCGACGGAGGCTGGTTTGGTGACGCTGCTCAAGCCGCACGAGCAGTTGACCAAGCTGGGGTCCATCGGCACGGAGTGCGCGGGGACCGATCTGCTCAAGCTCTTGGACGATGATGGCAACCCCGTTCCCCAGGGCGAGGTAGGAGAGCTGTTCTCCCGTGGTCCAATGATGTTCGACGAGTACTGGAAGATGCCGGAGAAGACGGCAAGTTCCTTCCGTGGAGAGTACTTCAGCGCCGGAGACCTGGCCAGGCAGGATGAGGATGGCTACTACTACATCGTGGACCGCAAGGATAACATGATCATCACCGGCGGAGAGAAGGTGTACCCCAGCAATGTGGAAGCGGTGATAGCCTCTCACCCAGGAGTGCTCGATGTGGCGGTCATCGGCCTTCCTGATGCGAAGTGGGGTGAGTCCGTGAAGGCTGTGGTCATCCCCAAAGACGAGGACAACCCTCCTACGGAGGAGGAGATTATCGACTTCACGAGGGACAAACTCGCCGGCTACCGCAGGCCCAAGAGCGTGGACTTCATCAAGCCCGAGGAGATGCCCCGGACGGCGACGGGGAAAATCGTGCATCGCTTTCTGAGAGAGCGATACGTGCAAGAGGAGTAGGACTAGCAACGGGACTGATGTGGTGAAGTCAGTCCCGGGCCTACTTCCGTCATCCATCGCGACGGCCGTATCTTCGTGAAGGCGGCGGTGCGCCTCTGTGGAGCATACCTTCAGAAGGAAGGCGAACACGGGCACCCGATACGATCTGGGTGGCGCGATAGCAATCGTCACCGGCGGTGGCAGGGGTCTCGGCAAGGCCATCGCTTTGGGCTTGGCCCAGGCAGGGTCTGGCGTGGTGGTGGTCAGTCGCACTGAGACCGAGATAGAATCCGTGGCTGAAGAGATTCGTGGTGCAGGTGGCAGGGCCCTGGCGGTGGTCACGGACCTCACCTCTACCGAGCAGATCGAGGATCTTGTCGAGGCTGCTATCGCGGAGTTTGCCAGGGTAGACATCCTCGTCAACAACGCGGCGACAAGCTACATGGCACCTCTGTTGGACTTCAAGGAGAGCAGTTGGGACCGGATATTCGACACTAACTGTAAGGGAGCGTTCCTGTTGAGCCGCGCTGTTGCCAAGAGGATGATCGATCAGGGGGGAGGCAAGATCATCAACATCACCACGGTGGGGGCGGAACGAGGAGGTGTCGGCATGGGTGTTTACCATGCCAGCAAAGGTGCCTTGAAGATGTTGACCATGTGCATGGCCGCGGAATGGGCTCCCCACAATATCAACGTCAACGCGGTGGGGCCTGGCCTGACCCGAACGGAGTTTAGCAGGCCGATATGGGATCATCGTGCGCGTGTTGAGAAGTACTTGAGCGCCGTCCCCAAAGCCCGGGTGGCTGAACCCGAGGAGATCGTGGGGGCGGTTGTTTTTTTGGCTTCCGATGCCTCAGATTTCATCACCGGGCAGTCCATCTACGTAGACGGTGGCTATCTGGCGACATGACCTTTTCCTGGAGTGAAGGAGGGAAGTCCATGGACTACGTCAAGGAGCTGCAAGAGATCGTCGGCGAGGAGAACGTCAGGACCGACGAGGTGGAGTTGATGTGTTACTCCCGTGACATGTCGGTTCACGTTGGCGTTCCCGATGCCATCGTCTTTGCCTATTCTACAGACCAGGTATCGAAGATCATGGCCCTGGCCAATGAGCAGAAGATACCGGTGATCCCCAGGGGCTCTGGGACCAGCGTGACGGGAGCCGTACTCGCTCCTACGGGAGGCATCGTCTTGGATCTGTCCAAGATGAACAAGATCAAGGAGATTAACAAGAAGGACGGGTATGTGGTGATGGAGCCAGGGGTCATCCTGGCCGGCTTGAACGCGGCTCTGGCCCCCACTCACTTCTATCCCCCGGATCCCAGCAGTGGCCCGCTGGCCTCCATCGGCGGGACGGTGGCCACCAACGCCAGCGGGGAGCGTGCAGTCAAGTATGGCGGCACCAAGGACTGGATCCTGGGGCTGGAGGTGGTACTGGCCGACGGCCGGGTGCTCAACACGGGAACTACGGTCCCCAAGAGCTCCTCAGGGTTCGATCTGACTCATGTGTTCATCGGCTCTGAGGGAGCGTTGGGTGTGGTCACGGAGGTCACGGCCAAGATCCTGCCCATGCCCGAGTACGTGGCTTTCACCACTATCAGCTTCGAGAACTTGGAAGACCAGGGAGATACCGTAACCGAGATCCTGACCCAGGGCATTCCTCTGTCCAAGTGTGAAGTCTTGGACAGAGTGTCCTTGGACGTGGTCAAGGAGGTTATGGGGCTGGACATCCCCGACGAGGTGGGCTGCATGCTGTTCATCCAGGTGGATGGCCAGAAAGCCTTGGTCAAGACGCAAACGGAGCAGATCAGCGAGATCGCTGATAAGCACAATCAGCTAGGCATGGAATGGACCGACGATGCCGAGGAGATGGCCAAGATCTGGGCGGCGCGGTCGGGCTTGGTGGCCGCTCTCTCAAAGGTGGTCAGGGGCGAACGGTTGATACCCCTTGTGGAGGATTTTGGGGTACCGGTCAGCAAAATCCCAGATGTGATCAGAGGGATTCAAGAGATTGGCGAGAAGCATGGCTTCCGCATCGCCAGCTTCGGCCACGTAGGGGATGGCAACATCCATGCCGTGCTACTCCTGGACGCCCGGAAGAAGGAACACTGGGAGAAGGGCAAGGAGATAGCACAGGACTTCATTGAGCTGACCCTGAAACTCGATGGCACTCTCACTGCTGAGCACGGTACAGGGATGGCCAAATCGCCGTACATGGTGAGGGAGTTGGGCGTTGGCCAAGACGTTATGAGGGACATCAAGCAGGCCCTGGACCCCAACGGCATTCTGAACCCTGGGAAGATGGGTTTGGATGATATAGTCGCAGATATCTACGACCATTTCGCCTTTACGGATCTCCTGGAGAGGCCGGAGGAGATGCGGGGCTTCGGCAAGCCTACTGATGACGAGATATTCGCGTGTATCCAGTGCGGGTTCTGCCGTCTGGGTTGCCCCATCTTCGCTGAGACTGCTCTGGAGTCACGGAACGCCCGAGGCCACGTCATCCTGGCCTACAACCTGATGACCGGCGCTATTGAACCCTCGGAGGAGCTGGCCGCCAGCTTCTATCAGTGCACGACCTGTCTGAACTGCAAGGCCACGTGCCCGGCCGGAGTCGAAGTCGTTGAGATCGTGGGCGCGGCCCGACAGCGCCTGGTCGAGGCTGGCTATCTCCCGCAAGTCTTTTTACCCATGGTGGAGAGCTTGAAAGAGGAGGGCAACCCCTTCGGCGAGCTTGCGGCGAAGAGAACGGAGACCTATCCGTCCGATTATGAGGAAAGGACGGCAGCGCCCGAGGACGTGGACGTCCTTCTCTATCTGGGTTGTACCGGTTCCTACCAGGACCTGTACATCGTACCCAGCATGATGGAGTTGATGGACAGCCTGGGCGTGAGGTACGCTGTCCTGGGCGAGGAGGAGAACTGCTGCGGATACGTGGCTCACCTCATCGGCGACGAAGACCTCTTCCAGGAGTGCATGGAGAAGAATGTCAAGACCTTCACCAAGTTGAACCCCAAGATGATAGTCACCACCTGTGCGGGCTGCCACAGGACTCTGAGGGACCTCTATCGGGAGTATTCTGACTTCGATCTCGAAGTCATGCACGCCGTGGAGTACATGGATCGGCTGATCTCTGAGGGCACGCTGGAGTTCAAGGGAGAGTTCCCTAGAAAGGTTGTCTATCACGATCCGTGCGACATCGGTAGGCACATGAACATCTACGAGCCGCCGAGGAACGTGCTCCAGGCCGTTCCCGGGTTGGAGTTGATGGAATTCTCAGCGAACCGTGCTCTGGCCAAGTGCTGTGGCGGGGGCGGCGGGCTGAAGGGGTATGACGGCGATTTGAGCTCAGTCCTGGCGGAGAAGAGAGTGGCCGAGGCCATGGACATGGGGGCCGAAGTGATCGTCTCTGCGTGCCCCACTTGCAAGAGCAACCTGAAGCTGGCCGCTGCCAGATTGCAGAGAGAGCGCAAGCAGAGGATGAAGGTGATGGATATCACCGAGGTCATTGCGGAGGTGCTATGACCGTGTGCTGCCGACAGCATTGATCTAAGAGGAGAATCGTGGCGAAAGAAAAGCTCCTGCGCAGGAAAATCGCGGCTGCTGCCGAGCTAGGTGAGGTAATGCGGGACTACTTCTATAAGATGGACCGCATCTCCAAGGGTGAGGAGGAGGGAAAGATCGCCTGGTGCACCAGCACGGGCCCAGCGGAACTGTTGTGCGCTTTTGACTTCGAGGTCCATTACCCTGAGAACCACGGTGCCATGCTGGGCGCGACGAGGTTGGCTATGGATTACATACCCGTGGCCAACGCCATCGGCTACTCGCCTGAGATCTGCTCCTACCTCACGAGTGACGTTGGCAGCTACCTGAAAGGGGAAACGCCCCTTTCTCGCGCCTACCCGGGCATCGAGAGTCTGCCCAAGCCCGACGTATTGGCTTACAACACCAACCAGTGCCGGGATGTGAGGGAGTGGTTTGAGTACTACGGGCGAGAGCTCAACGTCCCCGTGGTGGGGATCAATCCTCCTCACGGAATGGCGGAGGTTGTGCCCGCGGAGATCGATGATGTGGTGCAGCAACTGAAGGACTTGATACCCACCCTGGAGGAGGTGAGCGGCCAGAAGTTCGACATTGACAAGTTCAGGGAGAGCGTGCGCCTCTCTCGAGAGTGCAGCGAGCTCTGGGGATATGTCCTTGGCCTGGCGAAGCAGGTGCCTTCTCCGTGGACCTTCTTCGACGGTACCATCCATATGGGGCCAGCGGTCTGCCTGCGGGGTAGTCAGAGAGCCAACGATTACTACGAAATCCTCAAGGCCGAACTGGAGGAGCGCGTCGCAGAGAGCGTAGCGGCCGTGGAGAATGAGCGCTTCCGGATCTACTGGGAGGGCATGCCCATCTGGGGCAAGCTGCGAGCTCTTTCGGAACAGTTCTCCGAGTTGGACGCGTGTGTTGTGGTATCCACCTACTGCAATAGCTGGATCTTCAGCGCCTTCGACGAGAACAAGCCCTTCGAGAGCATGGCGCAGGCCTATACCGAGATCTTCATCAACCGCAGTGAATCTGTGAAAGAGGAGTACATCGAGGGGCTGGTGGAGGAGTTCAAGGTGGATGGGATCCTCTTCCATGATGCCAAGACCTGTCCCAACAACTCCAACTCTCGATATGGGATGCCCCAACGGCTGGAGAAGAAGCTCGGCATCCCCACCCTGACCATTGATGCCGACTTGAACGATCTGAGGATGTACTCAGAGGAGACCACCAGGACCAACATCGAGGCCTTCATCGAGCAGCTTGAGGAAAGGGAGTAGGCCCTTTCACAGAAGGGAGTGAAGCTGGACGATAGGTACTTCGCAGGGCTGGATTCGGGGACCTCGACGACCAAGGCGGTAGTCATAGATGAGAGTAAGGGGATACTGGGCAGCTTCGTGCGCAAGTCTGGTGCGAACCTGCTAGAGTCTGCGGAGATCGCCTTCGAGGAGGCACTGAAGAGGGCTGGACTCAACAGGGATGACGTAGATCACACTGTGGCTACCGGCTTTGGCAGAAGAAGCATATCCTTTGCCGACCAAGTCAAGACTGAGATAAGCTGTCATGCGAGAGGGTGTCATCACTATTTCCCAGAGGAGATCACCGTGATAGACATCGGTGGTCAGGACAACAAGGTGGTCAAGCTGGATGCTGCGGGGAGGAAGACCAGTTTCAGGATGAACCGCAAGTGTGCTGCCGGCACTGGTGCTTTCCTGGAAGAGATGGCCTATAAGCTGGATGTCCCTTTGGGCGAGCTCGAGAATCTGGCCAGGAAATCCAGGAATGGCACGGAGCTGGGGAGCTTTTGCACCGTCTTCACCGCCACTGAAGTCCTGGACAGGATCAGAGGCGGTGAGAGGCTCGAGGATATCGTCAGAGGCCTTTTCAACTCCGTCGCCAAGCGTATCCTGGAGATGGATAACTTGACCGGTCGGGTGATCATGAGTGGCGGGGTCGTGGCGAAGAACCCCATAGTAGCTGAGATCATCAGTGAGAGGGCCAAGAAGGAAGTGGAGATAGCGCCGCATCCTCAGGAAATGGGAGCTTTTGGAGCGGCGCTCTATGCTGCGGAATCGTGGGTGGCGAAACTAGAGATGAAAGCCTGTAATCAATAGCGAGGAGGTAGAGAATGTCAACCGTGCCTGACGAGATTCAGACCTGGCAGATGGTACAGCCGACCAAGAACGATAGGGAGACGGGAGAGGTAACGCCTGGTAAACTGGAGAGGACCAGCATTCCTGTGCCGGAGCTACAGCCCGGCGAAGTGTTGGTGGAGATCGCTGGCTGCGGGGTCTGCCACACCGACTTGGGGTACTTCTACTATGGCGTCCCCACGGTGACCAAGCCGCCCTTGACCTTGGGTCATGAGATCAGCGGTGTGGTGGTGGCTGGCGAGAAGGACTGGATCGGCAAAGAAGTGATCATCCCCGCGGTGATGCCCTGCCGCAGTTGTCCGATATGTGACATGGGCCGGGGTAACCGGTGTCTGGCTCAGAAGATGCCCGGTAATAGCCTGGGCATCTATGGCGGTTTCTCGAGCCACATCGTGGTCCCAGCCATGGATCTGTGCCCCGTGGAAGACCGCAAGGGTATGCCGCTGGAGTGGTTGGCAGTGATAGCCGACGCGGTGACCAGTCCGTATCAGGCGGCGGTGAGAGCGGATGTGCAGAAGGGTGATCGGTGCATCATCATCGGCGTCACAGGTGGGCTGGGCGTGTTCATGTCGCAGATGCTGAAGGCCATGGGCGCCGATGTGGTAGTAGGTATCGCACGCCACGAGGAGAAGCTGAAGAGGGCTTTGAGCTATGGCGCGGACCATGTCATCAACTCGACGGACAAGAGCCCGAAGGACGTGCGCAACGAGTTCCGCGAATTGTGCAAAGCCAACGGTCTGCCATCCAACTGGGGTTGGAAGATCTTCGAGATGACCGGAGCGAAACCGGCTCAGGACATCGCCTTGGCCTTGCTGGGCTTCGTGGGGAAGCTGGTATGGGTGGGTTACTCCACGAATGTCAACGAGTACTCACTATCGAGGCTGATGGCCTTCGACGCCGAGATCATAGGCACCTGGGGCTGCCTGCCGGAGTACTACCCCACAGCGCTGCAGATGGTTCTGGATGGCGAGGTGGAGCTGGAGCCGTTCGTCGAGACTCGGCCCATGAGCCAGATCGAAGACGTGTTCGAGGAGGCTCACACCACTACTCTGTTGAGGAGGATCGTCCTGACCCCCGATTTCTAGAGCGTCAGGCTTGGTTGAGATCCTTGAAGCTGGACAACCACAGGGGGGTGGTGTATAATACGCCCAAGATTCTCCCGGACAGTGCTGTAGCTGGTAGGAACGAGGTGGGTGTTTCGGACGCGTTCATGGCTGAGCGTGCTATGGGAGATGTGGATACCATGGAAAGGAGGTGGTCAAGCGGGGAGCATTCAATTCTGGCTGAAGGCGAGTAAGTCCAATAGCACGATTGAACAGGAGGAAAAGAAGTGAAAAAGCTAGCTTTTGCTGCATTGACGATGATTGTCTTGCTGGGGCTGTTGGTCTCGGCGTGCGGGGCACCACCCGCGCCTGAGCCTACAGAACCACCGCCTCCTCCGGCGGACACGCCCACAACGGCGCCGGAGGCTACTGCCATTCCTGAGCCCGTCGAGGGCACGGCCTACAAGCTGGGCTTCTGTTCCGCCGCAACCGGCGGTGGGTCCAGCCTCGGTATGCCGGAGCGGAACACCGCGGAGATGATCAAGGCGCAGCTTGAGGGGGCCGGTGGCGTCGTTGGCCCCGACGGTGTGGTGCACCCCGTCGAGGTCATCATCTACGACACCGAGAGCACCCCAGATGTCGCGACGAGTGTGGTCACCAGGCTGATCGAGGAGGACGAGGTGGATGCCATCGTCTGCGGCACCTTGAGCGGCAACAGCATCGGCATTGCGCCGTTGGCCACTGAGGCTGAGGTGCCATTGGTATCCATGGCTTCCGCCCGGGTCATCATCGAAGATCCTGAGACTGGCGAGACCAGGTACTGGGTCTTCAAGACCCCCCAGGAGAACTTCCACTCAGGCAAGTGGCAGGCTCGCTACGCGGAGGCGATGGGCTGGACGAACGTTTGCGACCTGTACGAGAACACAGGCTACGGTCAGGACTGCCTGACTCAGACGACCGCCGCGATGGAAGAAGTGGGGATTGAGGTGGTGTACACAGACAGCTTCGAGCGCAGCGACACCGAGTTCCCGCAGATGGCTGGCGTGACGGGCAGCGGCTGCGAGGCCCTGATCGTCGGGTCCATCCCGCCTGGGGCTTCCATGGTCACGGTGGCCTCCCGCGAGGTGGCGCCAGATCTGGCGGTGGTCCAGGGTCACGGTGTATGCAACTATGCCTACATCGAGCTGGCTGGCGACGCGGCTGAGGGGGTGGTGTTCCCGTGCGGCAGGCTGATGATCGCCGATATCCTGCCCGATGGCCATCCGCAGAAGGAGATGCTGCTCAAGTACATCGACGACTACCTGGAGTTCACCGGTGAGGACATGACGGGCATCAGCACCTTCGGCGGGCACGCGTTGGACGCGCTGCTGTGGGTTGTCGAGGGCATGGAGAGCCTGGACGAAGGGCTCACGCTCGAGGCGCGAAGGGCTGCCATCCGGGATTACATCGAGACCGAGATCACGGATTGGGCCGGCACCGGCGGCGTGTTCAACATCACTCCTGATGATCACCTGGGTCTGGTGTACGAGGACCTGGAGATGGTCATCGTCGTGAACGGCACATGGGAACTGTACCCGAGCGAGGAGTGGTAGGCTTCGTCTTGACGTTGGGGGGCTGGGGCCTGTGCCCTGCCCCCCAACTTCCCCCTCCAGAAGCATACTTGAGGGAGGATTATGCAGAGAATCTTCCGTACCAGATCAGCGAGGATAGCGGCTACAGTGGCTGCCATGGTGATATTGGTGGCCATTATTCTGTACCTGGGCAGCAGAAAGGGCTTCGGGCCGGCCCAGTATGTGCAGTTGATACTGGACGGCCTCCGTGGCGGAAGTATCTATGCTCTCATCGCCCTTGGTTTTGTGGTGGTATTCAACGTCACCGGCATCATCAATTTCGCGCAAGGCGGGTTTGTGATGTCCGGCGCCATGCTGGCTGTCTCTTTCAATCAGCTTGAGCTTCCGATCCACCCCGCACTGCAACTGGCTCTAGCTGTCGTTTTCGGAGTTGTGGTCACTACGATTGTCGGGGCTCTAGTAGAGAGGTTGGCCATATACCCCGCTCGACACGCCTCCGTCTTGACTCTCATCATCATCACCGTGGGCGTCTTCATTTTCCTGCAGGGTGTGGCCCTTCTCATCTGGGGTGCCGATCCCTACTTCCTGCCCTCCTTTTGCACCTTGGCTCTGGGGGATCATATCTTTCGTTTCGGAGGCGTGATGATCAAGTGCCAGAGCCTCTGGATCTGGGGCACCCTGGCCGTGGTTCTGATTGGCCTGGCTTTCTTCTTTGAGCGCACCATGCTGGGGAAGGCGCTGCGGGCCTGCTCCATCAACCGCAGGGCGGCTGAACTGATGGGCATCAATCCCAGTCGCATGTCTCTGATGGCCTTCGCCATGGCTGCGGCCCTGGGGGCCATCGGGGGCATCGTCCTCTCTCCCGCGACGCGACCGATGTATGACATGGGCCTCAAGTTGGGTCTGAAGGGCTTCATCGCTGCGATCATGGGGGGACTGGTCAGTTCGCCGGGTGCGGTCGTTGGCGGTCTCCTGTTGGGTGTGCTGGAGAATCTTGGAGCGGGTGTGACCAAGGCTGGATTCAAGGACATCTTCGCCTTCCTTATCCTGATCTTGATTCTCCTCTTCAGGCCTCAGGGCATCATCGGTGGAGGGGAGCGGGGCGTTGAGGAGTAGCTGGAGGTAGGGGGACTGATGCAGATCGAGGGTTGGAGACGCCATCAGATCAACATAGGCGTTGGAATCTACGCCATCGTGATCGTCCTCCTGGGATGGATCGAGATCGCTCAACCGATGGGGATCAAGTTCTCCGACCTCACCGGTGGCATAGTGACCTTCGACACCATGGTGCGCGTTGGCATCCTGACCATCGTCGTCGTAGGGCTGAATCTGCTGATGGGTCATGCGGGGCAGATCTCTCTGGGTCAAGCTGGCTTCTATGCCATAGGAGCCTATGTAACGGCCATCATGACCACCAGGGCGGCCAACCGGGGCATCAATGTGCTCTTCCCAGGGGCGATACCCGACGATTGGTGGTGGTGGCCCTGGCTGATGATGTTGGCAGGGATGGTGATCACGGCGGGCGTCGCCTATCTCATCGGCAAGCCCATCCTGCGACTGAAGAGCCACTATCTCGCCATGGGGACCTTGGGGGTGGGCCTCATCATCTATATCCTCTTTCGGGAGGGTGGCACTTTCACCGGGGCCTTCGACGGCATCGCCAGCGTTCCTCGGCTAGCCATTGGCAGTTTTGTGATCTGGCCCAGGGGCAGGTATTATTTCCTCGTTTGGGGTATCGCCTTGGCCGTGATGTGGGTGTCCCTCAACATTGTCAATTCAAGGGCGGGCCGCGCCCTACGGGCCATCGAAGGCAGCAAGTTGGCCGCCGACACCATGGGGGTGGATACCGAGAAGTTCAAGCTCCAGGTCTTCGTGCTTAGCACCGTATTTGCCAGCATCGGTGGAAGCCTTTACGCGCATTATCAGACGCTGGTCAACCCCGCACCTTTTGGTTTCGTGGGTTCCCTTAACTTGGTCATCATGGCGGCGCTGGGGGGGTTAGCCAGCATTTGGGGAGCTGCCTTTGGCGTGGGTATCATCTACGTCCTCAAGGAGGTGTTGCGTGCCAGATTGCACGTTGTGCTTCACGGAGCGGGTGGCGAGCACGAGATCATCGTCTTTGGGCTTCTGCTGGTGGCCATCATGATCTTCATGCCAGGGGGGCTAAGCTACGGGGTAACCAAGGCCTTCGGCTGGTTCCGAAGCCGGTTGGGTTTTTGGCGAGGGGAGGAGAAGGAAGTGGAGCCGCAAGCGGGCCAGGTGGCCTGATGGTGGCTGCCGTCCGTAGGATCGTGCTTCATCGAAACCCTTGCGAAGGTTTCAAACCTTCACAAGGGTCAGGTCAACCGTATGAGGACGAAAAGTGCATCTGGCAGGTCACTACTATCACGTCTACAACCGGGGATGCAATCGCGAACGCATCTTTGCCAATGACGGCAATCACGTGTTCCTGTTGCGACGCGCCAAGTCATTCCTGGCAGACTATCCGGCGCGTGTGATCGCGTACTGCCTGATGCCTAGTCACTACTCATCGGACTATTCTTCAGGGGAGGAGAGGTGGCTGAGGACGCAATTCTGGAAGTAGGGAATCTGAAGAAGGAGTTCGGCGGCCTGTTAGCCGTGGATGATGTCTCCTTCGATGTCCAG
The DNA here is from genome assembly GCA_030613785.1 of Chloroflexota bacterium. Lineage (GTDB taxonomy): Bacteria > Chloroflexota > Anaerolineae > UBA7937 > B3-Chlor > JAUWLF01. Next base: position 32,980 of record JAUWLF010000012.1, read on the forward strand.
CGGGGAGAGATATTCTCCATCATCGGCCCTAACGGGGCGGGAAAGACCACCATCTTCAACCTCATCTCTGGCGTGCTGCCGACGACCGGCGGAGAGATGAGGTTTGAGGGGGAGGTGATCAATGGGCTCAAGCCCCACGTGATTGCCGGCCTGGGTGTGTCCCGAACATTCCAGAACTTGCAGATCTTCAACAACATGACCGTGCTGGAGAACGTGATGGTCGGGCGGCACCTTCAGAGCGGCTACGGGATGATCAGCGCGGGCCTGCGCTTGCCGGGGGCGCAACGCGAGGAGAGAGAGATCGTGGACCAGGCCATGGAATACCTGGCCTTCGTGGGCCTGGATTCCTTTGCCGACATGGATGCCTCCAGCTTGCCCTTCGGCCAGCAGCGACTGCTGGAGATCGCCCGTGCCTTGGCCACGGAACCCAGACTACTGATGCTCGATGAGCCAGGTGCCGGCCTGAATAGGCCCGAAAAGGAGGACCTGGACGGCCTGGTGCATCGGATTCAGGACGGCGGTGTGACGGTCATTCTGGTGGAGCATGACATGGCCTTCGTGATGGCCATCGCTGAGCGCATAGTCGTGCTGGACTATGGCGAGAAGATATCCGAGGGCACCCCCGGCGAGGTGCAGAGCGACCCGAAGGTCATCGCCGCCTATCTAGGGGATGACGACACGCAGTTGATCTAGGACGTTCGCATATCTTGGGCTCCAGGCTCAATGCGAGCGGTTCGTGCCGTTTTGGAGAGGTGCGGAATGCTGTTGCAGATAGAGAACATCAACACCTACTATGGTAGTATCCATGCCTTGAAGGATGTCTCTTTGCACGTTGACAAGGGTGAGATCGTAGCTGTCATCGGGGCAAACGGTGCTGGGAAGACGACCCTTCTGAACACCATTTCAGGTGTCCTCCACTCCAGAACGGGGGGGATCCTCTTCGAAGACCAACCGATTGGCAAGTTGTCACCCGACAAGGTCGTGCGTGTGGGGATCACCCAGGTGCCTGAGCGGAGGCAGGTGTTCTCCAGCCTGAATGTGTTGGACAACTTGCTGCTGGGGGCATATCTCCGCCACGGGAAGGATACGAAGGAGGAGATCCAGGAGGATCTGGATCGCGTTTTCGACATCTTCCCGATCCTGAAGGACAGGCAAAAGCAGATGGGCGGGACGCTCTCTGGAGGTGAGCAACAGATGCTGGCCGTGGGTCGAGGATTGATGGCCAAGCCGGGGCTGCTGTTGATGGATGAGCCTTCTCTGGGGCTGGCCCCGTTATTGGTGCGCGAGATTTTCAGGGTGTTGGGTGAGCTTCGCGAGCACGGAACTACTATCCTCTTGGTGGAGCAGAACGCCACGGCCGCGCTGCACCTGGCCGACCGGGGCTACGTGATGGAGACGGGCAGCGTCATCTTGGAAGGCGTGTCCGAGGACCTACTGGGCGACGAGCGAGTGCAAGAGGCGTATCTGGGCGGGTCTGGCTCCTGAGGGAAGTCGAGAACAGCCCCCTGGCGATGCTGTGACGACCGTCATTGTGAACGTGCCGCCACTGAACTGGCGGCTCGTATGCGAATCGCACTGAAGAATGGAGGTCTCTGATGAAAGTCCTATTGTCGGGAAATGAGGCCGTAGCTCGTGGGGCCTACGAGAGCGGCGTCGTATTCGCCAGCGCTTATCCAGGCACTCCCAGCACCGAGATCCTGGAGAACATCGTGCAGTACGACGAGATATACGCTGAGTGGTCGCCCAACGAGAAAGTCGCCCTGGACGCGGCGATCGGCGCCGCCTACGCCGGGAAGCGGGCTCTGGCAGCGATGAAACATGTGGGCTTGAATGTCGCCGCTGAAGCCCTATTCTATTCCTCTCATACGGGTTTCGACGGAGCGTTGGTGATTGTCAACGCCGACGATCCTGGTATGCATAGTTCGCAGAATGAGCAGGACAACCGGCATTATGCCAAGTTCGCCAAAGTGCCGATGCTGGAGCCCACCGATAGCCAGGAGGCCAAGGATTTCGTGGGCTCGGCTTTGGACATCAGCGAGGAGTTCGATACCCCAGTGTTGCTCCGTCTGAGCACCCGCATCTGCCATTCCAGCGCTCTGGTCGAGTTGGGGGAGCGGAAGGCTGCCAAGGATGAGCGGAAACCCTTCGTGCGCAACTCCATGAAGTACAGCATGATCCCCGGCTTCGCCCGCCGGCGGCATCCGGTGATGGAGCAGCGCCTGAAGGATCTGGCCGAGTACGCGGAGACTTTCCCCTACAACAAGGTGGAATGGGGAGATCGTTCCCTGGGGATCGTGGCCAACGGCGTGGCGTATCAGTACGCCCGCGAGGTGTTCCCTGAGGCCTCGTTCCTCAGGCTGGGCATGAGCTGGCCCTTGCCGGAGAAGCTGATCCGCGACTTCGTTTCGCAGGTAGACAAGGTGGTGGTCGTAGAGGAGCTGGATCCTTTCCTGGAGGAACACCTGAAGATCATGGGCATAGAGGTCGCGGCCGGGAAGGAGTTCTTCCCCATCGTTGATGAGTTCAATCCGGGGATTGTACGCGATGCGGCGTACGAAGCTGGTTTGGTGGAAGAGACCGTTGAGGTACAGAAGGTCGATACGGGCGAGTTGCCGCCCCGTCCACCGGTGCTGTGCGCAGGATGTCCCCACAGACCGGTCTACTACATGCTGAAGAAGTATGGCCTGGTGGTTGATAGTGACATCGGGTGCTACGCACTGGCGGTCCTACCTCCCATATCCACTACCGATACCTTGGGTTGTATGGGAGCCAGTATCAGCGTGGCCCACGGGATCAACAAGGCAGGGGTGGAGGAGAGGGCAGTCGCCACGATCGGCGATTCCACCCTCTGGCACGCCGGGATGCCGGGACTGCTCAATGTGGTCTACAACAAGAGCAACACGGTGACCATCATCCTGGACAACTTGACCACGGCGATGACGGGGCATCAACCTCATCCCAGCACTGGTCGCACGCTGAAGGGCGAGGAGACCGCGAAAGGGGATTTCGAAGCCCTGGCTCGTGCGATGGGCTACGAGGAGGTTCGCACCGTTGATCCCCTCAACCTGAAGGAACTAGAGGAAGGCCTGAAGGCCTCCCTGGATTCCGACCAGCCTGCGGTGCTCGTCACCCGTTCCCCGTGCATCTTCCTGTACGATGAGAGGCCGCCGATCTATGAGGTGGATCTGGAGCGGTGCAACGCTTGTGGTCTCTGCTTTGAAATCGGCTGTCCCGCCATCATCAGGAGCGATGAGATCCACGAGAAGTCGGGAGAGGCGAAGGCGGAGATCAACAGTATTCTTTGCTTCGGGTGCGACGTGTGTGAGCAAGTGTGCGCCCGCAATGCCATTCACAAGGTGGAGGAGTAGGAACCGTGAAAGCGACTAACTTCGCACTGGTTGGCGTTGGTGGTCAGGGTGTACTGCTGGCCTCTGACGTCTTGGCTGCGGTGGGTGTACAGGCGGGCTTGGATGTCAAGAAATCAGAGGTCCACGGTATGGCCCAGAGAGGTGGCAGCGTCCTCAGTCAAGTACGGTGGGGGGACAAGGTGTATGCGCCCCTGGTGGGCAAGGGCGAGGTAGACTACCTCGTATCCTTCGAGTTGCTGGAGGGGTTGCGGTGGCTCCAATTCCTGAACAAGGAGGGGATCGCCATCGTAAATGACCAGCGGCTGCCGCCATTGGCTGTCAGCTCCGGTGGAATGGAGTACCCCGCCCAGGAACAGATAGAGAAAGCCCTGTCGGAAGCGAGCAGGGAGTATCACATCGTTCCGGCCTTGGCCAGGGCGCAGGAGCTGGGCACTGAACGGGCGACCAACGTCGTCCTCATGGGAGCCCTGTCGAAGTACCTGGATGTACCCGAGGAGCATTGGCTGAGGGTTATTGAAGAGCGCGTGCCCAAGAAATTCGTGGAACTAAACCGCAAGGCCTTTGCCGCTGGGCGGGGGTTGTGAGTCTTCTGGGGAGCCGGTGCTGAGCGTTCTGTTCGCCAGCGCCTCAGCCTTGATGGCTCAGAAACGCGCAGTGCATACCACTTAAGTACCTTTGCAGAGGAGGACCAATGGCAAAGAAGTATCTGATCTGGAATGAAGAGATGGAGACCATGCCCCGTGAGGAGCTGGGGAAGGTGCAGTTGAAGCGCTTTCGGGAGACACTGGAAAGGGTCTACAACAAAGTGCCCCTCTACAAGAAGCTCTTTGATGAGGCAGGGGTGAAACCGTCGGACCTCAAGTCTCTGGAGGATGTTGCCAAATTCCCCTTCACTGTGAAGCAGGATCTGCGAGACAACTACCCCTTTGGTCCCTTCGCTGAGCCTTTGGAGGATGTAACGCAGATCCATGCCACCAGTGGCACCACGGGGAAGATGACCGTGAGTGGCTACACCGACCATGACATGAAGGTGTGGGCCGAGGTGATGGCACGAGTCTATGCCGCAGGTGGGACGAAGAAAGGGGATATCATCCATAACGCCTACGGCTACGGTCTCTTCACTGGAGGTCTGGGCTTCCATCTGGGCGCGCATGAGGTCGGGGCCACAATCGTCCCTGTCTCCGCTGGGCTCACCAAGCGACAGGTGACGATCATGCAGGACTTCGGCTGCACGGTGCTCGTCTGTACGCCCTCATACGCCCTCGTGTTGGCTGAAGCCATAGAGGAGGCCGGGCTGGATGCCAAGAAAGACCTGAAACTGCGCATCGGCTTCATGGGGGCCGAGCCGTGGACAGACAAGATGCGCATGGAGATCGAAAAGAGGCTAGGCCTGGAAGCCTTCGACATCTTTGGGCTGGCTGAGATCATCGGCCCGGGCGTTTCTGTGGAATGCCCTGCTCATAACGGAATGCACATCGCGGAGGACCATTTCTACCCTGAGATCATAGATCCTGCGACGGGAGAGCCCCTGCCCTATGGCACGCCGGGGGAACTGGTATTCTCGACGCTGACCAAGGAGGCCTTCCCGCTGGTGCGGTATCGAACCAGAGACCTCTGTGTGCTGCACGTTGAGAAGTGTGCCTGCGGCCGCACCATGGTGCGCATGGGCAAGATCACGGGGCGCACCGACGACATGCTCATCATCCGCGGCGTGAACGTCTTCCCCTCCCAGATAGAGGATGTTCTCCTGAGCTTTGCCGAACTCTCACCTCACTACATCATCTATGTCGATCGTCCCAAAGACATGGACCTGTTGACGGTCGAGGTGGAGGCGACCGAGAAGCTCTTCGACGAGGGCTGGGACGCCGTGAAGGGGATGGAGGGAAAGGTGAAGAAGGCTCTGGCGGAGGCCCTGTATGTGTCCTCCAAGGTGAACATCAAGGAGCCGTTTGGGATCCAGCGCAGCCAGGGCAAGGCCGTGCGTGTGGTTGACCGCAGGGAACTCTAGTCCGAGCCGGGTGCCTGGTGTACATAGCACAGGGTGCGAGGTAGACCCCTCGAAGTGTCCGTACCTTGCACCCTGTATGTTGCTGGCGCGATGCGCACGAGTGCTTCGCGGCACTGCCGCAGAGGGTAACTTCGGGACATTATACAGTTAGAGAAAGGAGCATCAGCACGATGAATTTCTATGGTAAGGACATCGTCATCTTGGATGGGGCCCGTACCCCCTTGTCCCACTACGCTGGGTCTTTGAAGGATGTCCATCCCACCGACATGTCAGTCCACGTGGCCAAGGAGGCCATGAGACGCTCCGGTGTGGAACCGGACTGGATAGACCATGTCGTTTGGGGCAACGCCTCCCAGTCCAGCGGAGATGCCCAGTATCTCGCTCGCCACATTTGCCTGAAAGCGGGGTGTCCGATAGCGGTGCCCGCGCTGAACCTGGGTCGTATCTGTGGTTCCGGTCTCGAGGCCATCGTCACTGCCGCGCGGATGCTCATCGTGGACGATGAGTATCAGTTCATTCTAGCTGGGGGCGTGGAGGCCATGGACCAGATGCCCTTCGTGATCAAAGGGGCCCGCGACGGGCTTCGTTATGGTGAAAGCGTCATCGAACACTGGGTGGATCTGAACTTCATTGATAGTTACAATGGCCTGCGCATGGCTCTGACGGCTGAGAACCTCGTTGAGATGTACAAGATCCCCCGAGAGGAGCAGGACGAGTTTGCCTATCGCAGCCATATGCTGGCCAAGGCAGCGCGCGACAGCGGCCGCCTGGCGAAGGAGATCATACCCATCGAGGTGCCCGCCGGGAGGAGGGGCGAGACCAAACTCTTCGAGCAGGATGAGCGCATCCGTGACGATACTACGGTTGAGAAGCTATCCAAGCTGAGACCTGCATTCAAGAAGGATGGGACCGTGACGGCAGGGAACGCCTGCCCCATCACCGATGGGGCTGGCTCTGTGGTGGTGACAACCATGGAAAAAGCCAAGGAGAGGGGCTTGAAGCCTTTGGCCAGACTCGTATCCTATGGCGCTATGGGCTGCGATCCCGATATCATGGGCATCGGCCCCGTACCCGCCACGAGACAGGCCCTTCAGCGGGCTGGGATAGAATTGGAAGACATTGACATTATCGAGTTGAACGAAGCATTCTCTGCCCAATATCTCGCCTGTGAGAGGGAACTCAAGAACAACCGCGAGATCACGAATGTCAACGGCGGTGCCCTAGCCCTGGGCCACCCCACCGCTTGCACGGGCGTGCGCATCTCACTGACTGCGATGTACGAGCTCAGGGAGCGCAACAAGCGGTATGCGCTAGCCACCATGTGCATCGGTGGCGGGCAGGGAATGGCTGGCATATTCGAGAACCTGACGTAGCGCCTGGTGCCGAACAGACCTAGAGCCGGAGACTTGGCCTCGAACAGTTAGATGGATGACATAGTGATACTTGACGGCGCCCGCACGGCCTTTGGGGGCCTTAACGGCGGATTGAAGGGCGTCACCGCTACAGATCTGGGCACGGTGGTTGCCAGCGAAGCTCTGAGGCGCTCCAACGTGGACCCCGCGCTCGTTGACCATGTGATCTTCGGCAACGTAGTACAGACTTCCAAGGACGCTCCATATCTGGCCCGTCATGTGGGCTTGAGCGTCGGAGTACCCATCGAGGTGCCAGGTCTGACGGTGAATCGGCTCTGCGCCTCCGGTCTTGAGGCCGCCGTCATCGGCGCTCGGCAGCTTCTGTTGGGCGAGTCGAGCATGGTGCTGGCTGGGGGCACCGAGAACATGAGCCAATGTCCCCACGTCATTCGCGGTATCCGCGACGGCTTCCGACTGGGCAATGTGGAGGTGGAGGACTATATCCTGGTGGCGCTGACTGATCAGTGGAATGGGCTGACCATGGGTCTGACGGCAGAGAATCTCGCGGAGATGTACCACATCTCGCGAGAGGAGCAGGATGAGTTCGCCTACCGCAGTCACAGCCTGGCAGCGGAGGCGCGAGAGAGCGGCCGCTTCGCCGAGGAAATCGTGGGCGTCGAGACCAAGCACCGCAAAGGCAAGACCGTCGTTGTGACTCGTGATGAGCACATCCGCGCCGACGCCACTCCTGAGACCCTTGCTGCTCTACCACCTGTCTTCAAGAAGGATGGTACAGTGACCGCTGGCAACTCCTGTGGCATCAACGACGGGGCGGCGGCGTTGGTGCTCACCACCGCAAGAAGGGCAAGAGACATGGGCCTGAAAGCTCTGGGGCGGCTCATCTCATGGGTCAGCGTGGGGGTCAATCCAGACATCATGGGCGTAGGCCCCGTCGAGGCCAGCAGGAAGGCCCTCAAGCGTGCTGGGATGGAGCTGGAGCAGATGGAGCTCATAGAGCTGAATGAGGCTTTCGCTGCCCAATACTTGGCCTGCGAGAGGGAACTAGGCCTGGATCGGGAAAAGGTCAATGTCAACGGTGGGGCCATTGCGCTTGGGCATCCAGTCGGTGCCAGCGGCGCAAGGGTGACTCTCACGCTGCTCTACGAGCTGAGGCGGCGAGGTCTGAGGTACGGGCTCTCCACACTGTGCGTGGGCGGGGGCATGGGGATCGCTGCGGTGCTGGAGTGCTTGCAGTAGGGCACTCTTCCCGCCCAGGGTTGGCCCATAGGGGCATCTTTCGTTGCACTTTGGGTGTCAATTCAGTATAATTGGAGTTGAATGGTCAACTTTAGGTTGATCATCTGGTGAGGAGAGGACACAATGGCCAAGAAGACCGGGAAAACGAAGGACAGCGAGAAAGCGAAGAGTCGCATCGGCGAGGTCAGGTGCCTCAACTGTTTCGAGCGATACAGAGTACCGCCCAAGGCGGAGAAGTTCACCTGTCCGAGCTGTGGCTGGGAGTGGCGCGTATCGTGGGTCAACCCCAAACTGGCGAAGATCCGAGGTCCGATGTGGGATAGAATTAGATACTAGCGCTGCGCGCTGGGTATCGCCGATTCGCTCAGGGTGGGAGTGCAGCTCTCACATCACTTAGAAGGAGGCTATGAAAGGATGGCTCTCAATCGGAAGATTGCCTACATCAACCTCTCCACAGGGGAGATAGAGACCAAGCCCATCCCTCTTGAGGTGCGGAAGAAGTTCATCGGCGGTCGGGGCCTGGACATGTACCTGCTGTACAACCATACGGAGCCAGGTATAGACGCACTGGGACCGGATAACGTGGCGATTGTCAGCGCGGGGCTTCTGAGCGCTACTCTCTCCTCGGCTTCGGCCCGTACCCACATGGCTGCGAAGTCGCCCCTGACAGGGGCTGTGGGCAGCACCAACATGGGTGGCTTCTTCGCACCAGAGATGACCTGGGCCGGGTTTCACCATTTGGTGCTGAAGGGTAGGGCGGAAGAGCCGGTCTACATCTGGGTGAACGATGGCAACATCGAGATCAGAGATGGGTCCCACCTGTGGGGACTGAGCACGCGTGACACTCAGAATGCCCTCAAAGAGGAGCTGGGCGAGGAGGTGCAGGTACTCTGTATCGGTCCGGCGGGTGAGAATCTAGTCAGGTACGCCAACGTGATGAACGGGATGAAGAACGCTGGCGGGCGGAGTGGCCTGGGTGCGGTGTTGGGCTCGAAGAATGTGAAGGCCATTGTCGCACGGGGCACCATGGATGTGGAGATCCGGTACCCCGATGAGGCCCTTGAATATGACTACGAGGTCATGCAGCACATCAGCGGTACCAAGTTTGCCCAGATCATGGGCAAGTACGGCACGATGTTCATCCAGAGTGTCACCAACTCCACTGGTCTGGTCAGGACACAGAATTTCCAGCACAACCAGCTTCTTGATGCGGAGCCGATCGAGTGTGAGCACATCGAGGACTACACCTTCGGTACGGTGGGCTGCTTCGGCTGTGTCATCCACTGCCGGCACAGGTATATCGTAGACGACATCTATGATGAGGGACCGGAGTATACCGCGCAGGGAGCTTTTGGCTGGGAGGTGGGCTGCAACAGCTTCGAGACCGTGCTGATGGGCAATCATCTGGTCAACCACTACGGTGTCGACATCCTGGAGATAGGCAGTATGATGGCCTGGGCCATGGAACTGTACGAGAAAGGGATCATCACTGACGAGGACACAGGAGGCCTCAAGCTGGAGTGGGGCAACGACGAGGCTGTCCTGGAACTGATTCGCCAGATCAGCTTCCGAGAGGGCATTGGTGACATCCTGGCCGAGGGACCGCTGCGAGCCGCTGCCAAGATAGGCAAGGATTCGCTGAAGTACAACATCCACGTGAAAGGCATGAGCAATCTGCATTCAGATGAGAGGCCAACTCCTGCCCTGGCACTGGGAATTGCCACCGGTACGAGGGGTTCGGACCACCTGAGGAGCCGACCGGCCATCGACCTCTATCATCTGCCCGTGTTCTTGTTGGAGAAGGTGTACAACAACCCCGTCGAGTACAAAGGGAAGTACACCTCCGACTACAGGGATTACGAGGGCAAGCCCTGGCAGGTTCTATGGCAGGAGATGATGTACATGGCCATAGATCTGGTTGGAGTGTGCAAGTACCACTGCGTCTTCCTGAGCCCTAACCTGATGAACTTCGATCACATCTCCAAGTTCCTTCACTACAACACGGGGCTGGAGATGTCGCCTCGTGATGTGTGGGAGGTGGCCGAGCGGTGCTACAACATCGAGAGGCTGTTCAACATCAGAGAGGGATTTGGCCGCAAGGACGACATGCTGGTGGATCGGTATTTCGACGAACCCACCACGCGTGGCCTGGATATCGTTCGCGGCCGAACGATCGACCGTGAGAAGTTCAAGGGGATGATCGACGAGTATTACGAACTCCATGGGTGGGACGAGAACGGTGTGCCCACTCCAGAGACACTAGAGAGGCTCGGTCTGGACGAAGAGCCCTCCCACATGCTATAGGGGAGGATACCTACCATGCAAAAAGTGATTCTGGTAGAGCATGACAAGTGCACCGGTTGCCGGCTGTGCGAGATGGTTTGCTCGGTAAAGCACGAGGGAGTGAGCAACCCCAGCAGGGCCAGAATTCACGTTATCAAGTGGTTCATGGAAGGCTTCGACATGCCCATGGTCTGCCAGCAATGTTTGGAGGCTCCTTGCATTGCGGTCTGTCCCAAGGACGCTCTCTCCAGAGACGAGGAACTGGGCGTGGTCTCCCTGGACTACGATCTCTGTATCGGCTGCAAAATGTGCGTAACCGCCTGTCCCTTCGGCGGCATGGGCATTGATACGGTCACTAACAAGGTTATCAAATGCGACCTTTGCGATGGCGACCCCCAGTGTGTCAGGTTCTGTTTCCCTGGTGCTCTAGAGTACGTGGACGCCAACGCAGTTAACCTGAGGAAGAAGAGGGACGCTGCGTCCAAACTCGCCGAGCTGATGAGCAAGGTCGCGGCAGCATAGGCGAGTAGAGTTGCTCCTGGGAACCGGTGAGGGCATGCTTCATGTCATGTTCGGCTGACAGGGTATGCCCTCCTATGGTGTGTTGCGGTGCTTTCGTGGGGGTAGGGGTTGAGTAATCGAGCGGTTCTGGTCATCGGTGGTGGCATAGCCGGCATTCAGGCCTCCATCGATCTAGCCAACATGGGCCTTCAAGTCTATCTTGTGGAGCGCACACCGAGCATCGGTGGCAGGATGGCCCAGTTGGACAAGACCTTTCCCACCAATGATTGTTCCATGTGCATCCTGGCGCCGAAAATGATCGAGTGCGCCGGGCATGAGAACGTGCATCTCTTCACCTATTCTGAGGTTGATGAGGTGCGTGGGGAAGCTGGGGATTTCAGGGTCACCGTGCGTCGGAAGCCCAGGTACGTTGATTTAAACAGATGCACTGGGTGCGGCGACTGCGTAGAGAAGTGCCCTCGTCGAGTGGCCGACGAATTTAACGTGGGGCTTGACAAGCGCAAAGCGATATACTTGCCCTTTCCTCAGGCGGTCCCTCGCAAGGTAACTATAGATGCGGAGACGTGTCTCTACCTGACGAAGGGGCGATGTCGACTCTGTGAGGAGGCATGTGAGGCAGGGGCCATAGACTTCGAGCAGCAGGAAGAGCTTGTGGAGTTGGAGGTGGCTGCCATCGTCATGGCCACCGGCTTCGACCCTTATGATCCCACATCGCTGAAGGAGTATGGATACGGCGAAATCGATAACGTCATCACTGCCCTGGAATTCGAGAGATTGGTCTGCGCCTCAGGTCCTACGGGGGGGCATCTCGAGCGACCTTCGGATGGCAAGGTCCCCCGCACAGTTGCATTCATTCAGTGCGTAGGCTCACGGGATGTGCACTACAAGCCCTACTGCTCCAGCGTCTGCTGCATGCACGCCACCAAAGAGGCGATCCTGGCCAATGAACACCATCCCGATTTGAGGTCTTTCATCTTCTACACAGACATGAGGGCCGTGGGAAAGCAGTTCCAAGAGTATATCGTCAGGGCCAGGGAGGAGTACAGCGTGACCTACGTAAGGAGCCGCCCTGGGCAGATCACCGTTGACCAAGATACTGGCAGCCCTAATGTGTGGTATGACGAGACGGTCTTCGGTGAGGCTGGAGACCGGGTGCGCAGGGTGAACAGCATGGACGTGGACCTGGTGATCCTGTGTCAGGCGCTGGTACCTCGCGGAGTTCACCGAGAGATGGTGGAGAAGTTGGGCCTGGAACTCGATGAATCTGGGTTCGTGGCGATTCGGGAGAGGCTGGTCCGTCCGGTGGATACGTCAGTGCCGGGCATCTTCGCCTGCGGATTCTGCCAAAGCCCGCAGGACATTCCCGATTCCGTGATACAGGCTTCAGCGACAGCGGCCAGGGTCGCGGAGCTCGTGGGCCCGAGGAAGTAGGAAGCCAGATATGCCCCAGACGAGAGTTGGAGTCTTCGTCTGTCATTGTGGTAACAACATCGGGGGTGTCGTGCGCGTTCCTGAGGTGGTGGAGTTCGCGCGGACTCTCCCCAATGTGGTCTATGCCGAGGATAACCTCTACACCTGTTCGGAGGAGGGACTGTCTTCGATCAAGAGCCAGATCGGGGAGCAGAATCTGAATCGAGTGGTCGTGGCTTCGTGCACGCCACGCACCCACGAGCCCTTGTTCAAGGAGGCCTGCGAGGAGGCTGGGCTCAATAGGTACCTCTTTGAGTTCGTCAACATCAGGGAGCATTGCTCTTGGGTGCATGCGCACGAGCCCGCCAAGGCGACGGAGAAGGCCAAGGAGCTGGTCAAGATGGGCGTGGCCAAGGCCTGCTATCTGGAGCCCCAAGAGGAGTTCGAGAGCGAGGTTTTTCCTGCTGCCCTGGTTATCGGTGGGGGCATCTCGGGCATGACTGCCGCTCTCAGCCTGGCTGGTCAGGGCGTCGACGTGCATCTTGTGGAGAGAGAGCGGGAGCTTGGAGGGCTCGTACGGCGAGTGCGCACGCTGTTCCCCACTGAGCAGGACACCGCAGAGGTGCTAGGGCCTTTGATCGAGCGAGTGGAGAAGAACCCTCAAATCACAACCTATCTGGGCAGTGAGGTGGAGGGCGTTGAGGGTTTCATAGGCGACTTTGACGTGACCGTCGCGAGCGACGGAGCAGCCAGTGAACTGAAGGTGGGCACGATTATCGTGGCCACAGGCGCCCAAGAGCTCAAGCCTTTGGAGTTGTATGGCTACTCACAGCTACCCAACGTGGTCACTCAGTTGGAGTTCGAGGAGAAGTTCAAGAGGGACGCTGAGATACCCCGGAATGTGGTGATGATCAACTGTGTCGGGGCGCGCATTCCTGAGAGGACCTATTGTGGGCGTTTCTGTTGCACCACAGCGATCAAGAATGCCATCTGGCTCAAGGAGCAGGACCCCGACGCTAGCGTGTATGTGGTTCACCGGGATGTGATGGCCTATGGAGTAGATATCGAGGAGTTCTACCGGAGGGCCATGGAACTAGGCGTCAGGTTCTTGCGGTACGACATCGATGACCCTCCTCAGATATTGGGGGAGGGGCGGGCTGAGGCGGTCAAGGTTCAGCACCAGCTCATGGGGAGGGAGGTCGTTCTGCCTGCTGACCTGGTGATCCTGACAACGCCGCTGGTGGCGCAAGAGGGCAGCGAGAAGGTATCCAAGATGCTGAAGGTGCCCTTGGGCAGCGAAGGGTTCTTCTTAGAGGCGCATCTCAAGCTGCGTCCGATAGAGTTCTCCACCGATGGTGTCTTCGTCTGTGGCTCAGCTCGGTATCCTTCCAACATCTCGGAGAGTGTGTCGCAGGCGTACGCCACGGCGGTGAAAGCTGCCATCCCCATAGAGGACGGCTTCGTGCGTGTAGAAGCCATCACGGCCTATTGTGACGAGTGGTCCTGCAGCGCTTGTGGGAACTGCGTGGAGGTGTGCCCCTTTGGCGCCATTGAGCTACAAGAGGGTAGGTTTGGCACGACGGCCCACGTCAACGTGGCACAGTGTAAGGGTTGCGGCTGCTGTGTAGCTGCCTGTCCGAGCGGGTCCATGCAGCAGAGGGGTTTCGACGACAGGCAACTGCTCAGTATGATCAGTGCCTTGGCTGAGGAGATGACTGGTGGCGCAGGAAGCCCATGAAGAACACGGGGATGGTTTCGAACCCAGGATTCTAGTCTTCGCGTGCAATTGGTGTTCCTATGCGGGGGCTGATCTGGCAGGTGTATCCCGTCTCCAGATGCCTGCGAGTTGTCGGGTGATTCGGGTGATGTGCTCCGCCCGCGTGAGGCCAGAGTTCGTCATTGCAGCTCTCTCCAAGGGACTGGACGGGGTACTGGTTCTAGGCTGTCATCCGGGAGAGTGCCACTACTCAGAGGGCAACTACTTCACCAGGCGAAGGGGGCTCTTCCTCAAGCAGCTTCTGGAGTACGTGGGGATAGAGCCGGAGAGGTTTCAGGTCAGATGGGTGTCGGCCTCTGAAGGCGCGAAGTTTGCCGACACGGTGGAAGAGGTGACTGAGCAGATCAAGGCTCTGGGTCCGAACAGGCCGCGGGCACATTCCTAGTCAACAGGTCCGGGGGAAAGGTAATGCAGGAAAGGCTACACGGGATAGTCAGAAAGCTACTAGCTGAGGGTGCTATCGAGTACTTCATCGGCTACGGCCAGGGCTTTGAGCCCCACAATGTTGCGCCGTGCTTCGTAGCGCAGGAGGACGAGGTTGAGAAGTTGGTGTGGGGGCCTCTCTGCGCCCACAATCTCAGCAAGTATGCCCTCAGGGCCAGGGAGTTCGACGGAAAGGTTGGCTTGTTGGTCAAGGGGTGCGATGCTCGGGCTATTGTTGAATTGGTCAAACAGCACCAGATCGAGCGGGACGAGATCGTCGTGGTGGGAGTTCCGTGCCAAGGCCAGGTGGACCTGCGCAAGTTGGAGGAGGTGCTTGGCCTTCCGTTGGATGTGGTGAAGGGCGTGGAGGACGTGGGAGACGACTTCCTGGTCACGGTCGGGGAGGAGAAACAGAAGGTTGCCAAGGAGCAGGTTCTGCGCGACAAATGCTTCTACTGCAAGCATCCGAACTCCTTCGAGTACGACTTCACCTTGGGCGACGTAATGCCCTTCTCGATAGACGCGGACAAGGGGGAGTTCGCCCTGGTGGAGGAGCTAGAACAGCTTTCGCTGGAGGAGAGAAGGGCTTTCTGGCAGAAGCAGTTCGCTCGGTGCATCCGTTGCAACGCCTGCCGGGAGGTCTGCTATGCCTGCTACTGCAAGGAGTGCATATTCGATAGCCTGGCGCCGCGTTGGATAGAGAAGCCTCCCCTGGTGGGCGAGAACGAGATCTATCACCTGATCAGAGCCCTTCACCTGGCGGGGCGGTGCATAGATTGTGGCGAGTGCGAAAGGGTATGCCCTATGAACATCCCTCTGAGCCTTCTGTTCAAGAAGGTGCAGAAGGATATCGCTGAGTTGTTCGACTACGAGGCGGGGATGGAGCTTGATCAGGTACCGCCTCTGATCGACTTCAAGCTGGATGATCAAGACCCGTTCATGTAGGAGGGTTTGGTGGAAAGGAAGAAGATCAGGAAGTCTGACCTCGGTCTGTGGCTGGACAGAATAGCTGAAGAGTACGAGCTGATCGGTCCGACGGAGGAGGAAGGCGTCATAGGGTTCGAGCCGGTTGACACGAGCGCGGCACTGAAGTTGGATTATACCAACTCGCTCATTCCACCTAAGAGTCTGTTCTTTCCGCCAGCAGAGAGTCTCTTCTCCTTCCGCAAGAGAGGGAGGGAGATAGAGTTGGAAGAGACGAAGCCCATGGAGAGGGACAGGGTGGTGTTCGGCATCCGCAACTGCGATGTCAGCAGCCTGTCTCTCTTGGACGCTGTATTCGGCGAGGATCTGGAGGACGCCTACTATCTGGAGAGGCGAGCCAGGACCGCGCTCATCGCGCTGGCCTGTCCCACGCCTCCTCGGTCGAGCTGTTTCTGCACTACCTTTGACATAGATCCCCTGTCGCCTGAGGGCAGCGACATTCTACTGACCGACGTCGGCGACGTGTATCTGGTTGATGTGACCACGGAGAGGGGGGAGGGACTGGTAGCGCTGTCTGGGGACCTTTTCTCTCCGTTGAGTGCTGACGAGGCGCAGGAGCTTCAGCCGCCGGCGGTCCAGATGAGGGAGCTGGATGTCAGTGAGTTGAGAGAGAGGATAGAAGCTCTCTGGGAGGACGAATACTGGGAGAAGCTCAGTCTTCCCTGTCTAGGTTGTGGCATCTGTACGTATGTTTGTCCAACATGTCACTGCTTCGATATGGTGGATGTGGGTTCAACGTCGGACGGAGCGCGGTACCGCTGCTGGGACTCGTGCATGTACAGCGATTTCGCCCTCATGGCCAGTGGGGAAAACCCGCGTGCGACTAGGGCGGAGCGGGTCCGCAACAGATACTTCCACAAGTTCAGTACGTTTCCCTCCAGGTATGGGACCGGCTACGCTTGTGTGGGTTGCGCGAGATGCCTGGTGCACTGCCCGGCCGGCACCGAGATCACCCAGGTCATCGAGGACATTCTCGCCAAGGAGGCAGTGAGTGAGTGACAACATCTACCTACCTTCGATAGCCACCGTCACCGAGGTGCGGCCGGAGACCTCCGACACTAGCACTTTTGTGGTCACTTTCGACGATGCCAAAATGAGGGAATCCTTCACCTATCTGCCGGGGCAGTTTGTTGAACTGTCCATCTTCGGGGTTGGGGGATGTGCCATCGGCATCGCCTCCTCGCCTACGGAAAAGGGGTTCCTGGAGTTCTGTGTGCGGGCGGTGGGCACTGTGACCAACGCCATTCATGATCTAGAGGTGGGCGACAAGCTGGGCGTAAGGGGACCGTTGGGCAACTCGTGGCCCACAGAGGAGGTTGAAGGAAAGGACCTGCTCTTCATTGGCGGTGGAATCGGTCTCCCCCCCTTGCGGTCCCTGATCCACTATGTGTTGGACAACAGGGATCGGTACGAAGCCGTGGAGATCGTCTACGGAGCGAGAAGTCCTCAAGATCTGGTCTACAAGCAGGAGTTGAAGGAGTGGGAGGAGCGGCCCGATGTGGATCTCTATGTCACAGTGGACGCAGGAGATGAATCGTGGCAGGGACCGGTAGGGTTTGTACCCCCGTTTCTGAGGGAGATAGACCTCTCCCCCGAGAACAAGGTCGCCTTTACCTGCGGCCCCCCCATCATGATCAAGCTGGTGGTGGAGGCGCTGGAGGATCTGGACTACGCCGACGCCAACATAGTCACCACGCTGGAGATGAAGATGAAATGCGGGGTGGGCAAATGCGGTCGCTGCAATATCGGCGACAAGTACATCTGCCGCGATGGGCCGGTCTTCACTTTCGAGCAACTGAGAGAGATACCCGGAGCCCTCGAAGGCTGACCAGGAGTCCAACCCCATGAGGGAGAACTCGATCGGCCAGTTGATGAAGGAGACTGGGGCCCTCCTGTGCGTGGAGTGTGGGAAGTGCGCCTCGGCTTGCCCCATGACGGAGATCTTCGACGACTTCTCCTATGAAGTCTCGCCGCGGGGCATTGTGGAGAAGGCGTTGTTCGGATTCGACCTCCTGACCGATGTCGGCATCTGGTTCTGTCTGACTTGCGACGTCTGCACGGAACTGTGCCCGGCGGGGGTGAGGTTCAGAGACTTCGTGGAAGGTGTTCGATCTCTGGCCGTGGAGGCGGGCGTGACGGAGCATGGGCTTTTCTGCGAGAGGTGTGGTCGCTTCATAGTGCCTACGCACACTATAGACTACATACGCGGGAAGCTGGACGGGGGCGAAGTCCCTGATGAGTACCTTAGCTTGTGTCCGAGGTGTCGACAGTATGACTTCACGGCGAAGATGAAGGCTCTTCGTCCTGGGAGGAGCAGGGTTACGCCATGAAGGTCAACCTCCGTCTCATGGCTTTGCCCAGACTGGCAAAAGCCATGGGGGGTAAGGAGCTCGACGTGGAGTTCCGTGGTGAAACGGTTGCGGACCTAGTCGGCCACCTGGTGCAGGAATATGGGCGGCCGGCCCGAGAGGCCCTGCTGGACGAGGACGGCGATCTGGACGCCATCATCCAGATCCTGGTCAACGAGAAGCAGTGGGTCGTCCACGATGAGCTAGATGTGTCCTTGAAGGAGGGGGACAGCGTGATCTTCATGCTGCTGGTGGCGGGGGGATAGATGGCTTAGAGCGCATAATCTCTCTCTGGAACCACAACTACCGCCACCAACGGGGTAGTTGTTTTCATTGTGTGAGAGTGTGGAGGAATAAGATCCAAGGGCAGATGCTTCATAGGTGTGCCTAGATGCAGACACAGCCGGGGTTTGCGCACAGTCCCTTGGTTGGCGCATTATGCCATACTTCCGTATACTATGCCAAACTAGAAGGCTTAGGAGGCAGGATTTCCGTATAGCATCTCATTTGGGATACACGGAAGGTTTCCGCAGAATCATTGTTAGCCCGCAGATCGTGGCAACACAAGACAGGACAGATGAAAAAAGTACCTTGGTCAGGCCGTGTCATTTCAATTCAACCTCGAATTCGACTCACCCGTTCTTTCGACGAGCGTGCTCATAGCTACTTGGGATACTGTCTGGTTATCGAAGGTACAATTGGGACCGAGGTGCGTGTCTTCTCCATAGGCATCGGTGAAGTGACCCAGAGAAAACATCAATGTCGTGTTGGCGATAACGCAAGTGGCGAGTCGGTACTCGTGCCTGATGCCCGTTTGGAGCCGGTTGAGTTCTATCGCACAAGTAAGTTACAGGTACTGCACACTGGTGATGGAGCAAGGCAAGGTCCTCCGCCCTGGCATGGAGTGCCTCCCGATCTCGAGACATATAGAGGGCGAGGACATCGCCGATTATCGGCGCGCACATACAGCAGCAAATGCACAAGCTGTATCTGGGGATGTAGGATGCCGGTGAAGATGATCATCGACCCTTGGAACCCCAGCCTTCGCTATCGGTATGAGACATTCTGTTATGGTCCGAAGTCTTGCCAATACTACAAGCCTGGACCGATAAGGATAGTTCCTGGTCGTAGGGGAATGAAGTTCGCTGAAGAAGATTGGGTTGACGAGCAGGATACAGCTCATCGATTGATAGATGAGTAGATCGGTCTAATCACAACCGTTGGGCTCCAGGCCAAGCACGAGTTGGATGGGACCCGATCCACCGAATTCACGCGACGAGGTGCACCCCGTTTGTTGGACACGTTTGGTCTCTCGGAATTGTGATGTCAGCGCCATGGCGCATTTGACTTCGCCGTAGGGATATGTTATATTTAGGCACAGGAGGAGGACTATCTTGGCTTGTTTTCCTGCACGGTTCAAATTCCTTCCAAGGAGGATGTCGATAGGCAGATTAGCTGGTATGCCACAACGAGGTGAAAGACATTAAGAAGAGGCGGCGCATCAATGACATGATTAGGGCCAGGGAGGTGCGCCTAATCGGGCAGAAGGGTGAGCGACTGGGGATACTCCCCTTGAGCGAAGCCTTGGAGATAGCGCGTGGGCACAATCTGGACCTGGTCGAGGTTGCGCCCCAGGCTGAGCCGCCTGTGTGTCGTCTGCTGGATTACGGGAAATTCAGCTACGAGCAGGCCAAAAAGGCTAAGGAGGCGAGGAAGTCGCAGAAGAGCGTTGAGCTGAAGGAGATACGTCTGCGCCCCAAGACCGGTGAGCACGACGTAGACTTCAAAGTCAAGCGCATGCGTGACTTCCTGAGCGAAGGCTTCAAGGTCAAGGTGCGGGTGCTGTTTCGGGGTCGGGAGATCACCCACCCCGAGATAGCGCACGAGATGTTGAGAGGTGTTGCGAAGGGGCTGGAAGACGTAGGCATGGTCGAATACGCGCCCCGAATGGAGGGCAGGAGCATGTTCATGATCCTCTCTCCATCAGGTAAGAAGTAAGTGGCGAACTAGTCATTCAGCGCCAAAGGAGAACGGTCTTGACGGGCGCCAGAGGCGCCCGTCTCTGTGCGGGTCTGGGGAGGCCGGGCTCACTGAAGGAGGAATCCAGTGCCCAAGATGAAGACTCACAAGACGACGGCCAAGCGGTTCAAGCGAACCGCTTCTGGCAGGATACAACGGGCCAAGATCGGGAAGAGCCATCTGCGCCGCAGGAAGTCCGGGCGAGTGAAGCGGTCCTTCGACAAGACGATAGAGGTCAGCGATTCGGGAAACAAGAAGCGGATCAGGAGGCTGTTGCCCTACCTGGGTAAGAAGGGATAGCGCTACTGAGCTGGAAGGATAGATACTCAAGGAGTGTGTCGAGTTGACGAGAGTGAAGGGCGGGCCCAGCGCTCGCAAACGGCATAAGAAAGTTCTGAAATTGACCAAGGGGCAGTGGGGAACGAAGCACTCGCTGTACCGTAGGGCTCACGAGGCGATGTTGAAATCCCTGACCTACTCGTATCGGGATCGTCGCCGCCGCAAGCGTGATTTCCGACGGTTGTGGATCTCGCGAATCAACGCTGGGGCTCGTCAGAATGGGCTGCCCTATAGTCGTTTCATCGCAGGTCTTAGGGAGGCTGGCGTGGAGCTGGACCGCAAGGTCTTGGCTGACTTGGCGGTCAACGATGCTCAAACGTTCGCTCATTTGGTCGAGGTAGCCAAGGGAGCGCAGTGATCACCAGCACAGCCAATGAGAAGGTGAGATACGTGCGCTCCCTGCACCGCAAGCCGGTTCGCCACAAGGAGAACCGTTTCATCGTCGAAGGGATGCGCTTGATCGAGGAGATGAAAAAGGCGGGCCAAGAGCCCGTCTTTGTCTTTTGCACCGAGCTTTTCTCCGGCAGGCCCCGCGCCATCGCTCTCTTGCAGGCGTTGCGTGCTTCGGGGACCCAGGTGCTGGGGGTGTCTGATCAGGTGATGCGGGCCATGTCGGACACGAAGACCCCGCAAGGTGTCTTGGCAGTATCACGATTTCCACAGATGGCACCTGTCCATTCGGCGCTGACTTTGGTGTTGGACGGTGTGAGGGATCCCGGCAACCTGGGAACGATACTGCGTTCTGCGGAGGCAGCCGCCGTGGGGCAGGTGATAACCGCCAAGGGCACAACTGACGTTTTCAGCCCCAAGGTGGTGCGCGGAGGGATGGGTGCCCACTTCCGTCTGCCGATATGGTATGATCGGGAGTGGCAGGAAATCGAGGCGGCACTGCACGACCGACAGGTTCTGCTGGCCGATCCGCAGGGGGATCTGGCCTACTACGAGGTTGACTGGACCAAGCCCAGCACCCTCATCGTCGGTGGCGAGGCAGAAGGCGCACGACGCGAGGCCCGGGAGTTTGCAGACAGAGGGGTAGCGATCCCCATGCAAGCGGGAGTCGAGTCCCTGAACGTGGCGGTGGCTACGAGCATCATGCTCTTCGAGGCAGCTCGCCAGAGGTCTGCACAGGCCCATGACCTTTGCTCCAGCAGAGCTGGCTCCTTTGTGTAAGGTTTCATGGAACCTGTTTGACGCTTGACCTGTCTAGGTAGCTCCACTTTACTCGTAGAGATGGATGGCGTGCGGCTACTGATCGATCCCCTGCTGCGCAACCGAGCGGGATCGTTTCTCCGTGATGTAGGAACCCCCGATTCGAGTTTCCGACGCGTTGACGCGGTTCTGATTTTGCACCTGCACTGGGATCGCCTTGACTTGCCATCCTTGTGGTTGCTGGGGGGTGACACACACTTGGTTGTGCCCAAAGGAGCGGCCGGTTTTCTGGATAGGCAGGGCCTTCATCAGGTGGACGAGATCACGTGGGGCGAAAAGACGAGATTCGGGGAAGTGATGGCGGAAGCGAGGCCGGCCAAGCATTCTGGGCGTCGGCTCCCTTTCGGTCCGACAGTCGAGGCATCGGTTTCGTGATCGATGGAAGCCACCACATCTACTTCGCGGGGGATTCCGATCTATTCGCAGAGATGCGGACGGTTGCCAATGATCTGGACATTGCTCTGCTCCCTGTCCGGGGGTGGGGACCGAGATTGGGTCGGGGTGCATGGATGCATGCCGTGGTGCCCAAGCGTTGGGGTACCGGCGCCCGCGCGTGGCCGTGCCAATCCATTGGGGAACTTTCTGCCCCATTGGAATAGGATGGATGCAACCGCAGTTTCTGTCGCGTTCACCTCAGGCGTATGCTAGCTGGGCGGCCGCTCCAGCACGGGAGGTTGAGGTGTGTGTTCTGGAGCCAGGTCAATCTCTCGACGTGGCAGAATGGAAAGAAGATGAGGTCGGGGACTGACAGGTGAAACCTATGCCAAGGGGCACTATGGGGTTGCTACACAAGGTTCGTGATCATTTCACGGAGGTTGAGTGTCGCATCCAACAGGCATGTAGACTGTGGTACTTGACGGAGGAAGACGCGAAGAAGTTGAGTGGGGCAGATGGGCAGGGTCGGCAAATACTGCAAGGCTTGGTGGGACATTGGGTGACTGAGATACAGATGCACGCAGCATGGTCCTTGCCTGTCGCCGCTAGTGAAGCGAATCCTGACGCGAGATGATCCTTGAGACAATCCCCACCATGCCCAGACGGCCCTTCTTCGATGACCGGCAAGCCGCCGGCCGGCGGCTCGCTGGCGTGCTGTCGGAGGCGTATGGCGGCGTTGATGGAGTAGCATTAGCGATTCCTAGGGGAGGGGTGCCTGTAGCGCTCGAGGTGGCACAAACGCTGGCGATACCGCTGGATGTCATCGTGCCTCGCAAGATCCCGATCCCGTGGGAGCCCGAGGCCGGGTTTGGTGCGGTGACTGCTGACGGAACGATACTGCTCAACGAACCGTTGGTGACGCAGTTGGGACTGACCGAGGCGGAGATCCGGCGGCTAGCGGCTCAGGTGCAGGAGGAGGTGCGTCGCCGCACGCGAGCGTATCGGGGGACACGGCCCATGCCCGATTTGAAAGGCAAGATGACGTTCCTGATTGACGATGGTCTGGCTTCAGGGTTCACCATGCTCACCGCGATTCAATCCCTGCGAAGGAGCGACCCGGGCCAGATCGTAGTAGCTGTGCCAGTCAGCCCGAGAAGGTCTGTCAACCTGGTAGAGGCAGAGGCAGACGAATTAGTGTGCTTGATCGTACAAGAAACGCCACCTTTTGCGGTGGCCAGTTTCTATGCCTCTTTTCCTGATCTCTCGGATGAGCAAGTGATCGCCTACCTGGAAGCGTCGGATTGGTAACGACTCCGATCACGCCGGTACTACGCGGACTTGCCGCAGCCCCACGATTGTGCTAACAATATAGGGACCAGCCTCCCCACTGTCAGCGCTACGAGTGGGGAGGCTATGTACGTTTGACGCGCCAGCGAGGAAAGTAAGCCCGTGCGACAACACGATAGCGAGGTTGCGGTTCGGTTGGGAGAGAGGTGGCGTACCTTCACGCACCGCTTTGCCCGCCTGCTCGACCGCTTGCAGCCGCCGGAGCGTGCGGTGTTGGTGATGACGGCCGTGGTAGTCGGTATTGGGGCTGGGCTTGGAGCGGTCGTCTTCAGATGGCTCATCGCGTCCTTTACCCGACTGTTCTTTGATGGCGGGCGCGTGGCGTTGGGATTCCTAGGGGCGTACTACGTAGTTCTGATTCCCGCGATAGGGGGCCTGATAGTCGGTCCTCTGGTGTACTTCTTTGCTCGTGAGGCCAAGGGGCATGGCGTTCCCGAGGTGATGGAAGCTGTGGCCCTCCAGGGCGGGCGCATCAGAGCGATCGTGGGTCTGATCAAGGCTGTGGCTTCCTCCATCTGCATCGGAAGCGGCGGCTCAGTGGGGCGCGAGGGACCCATCGTGCAGATTGGCTCTGCCTGGGGTTCCACAGTGGGGCAATGGCTCCATTTCTCAGATGAGCGCACCCGGAATCTGGTCGCTTGCGGCGCGGCAGCAGGCATCGCGGCAACGTTCAATGCGCCCATCGCTGGGGTCATTTTCGCTCTGGAGGTCATTCTTCAGGAGTTCAGCGTCAGGCATTTCAGCACGGTGGTCATCTCCTCCGTGACGGCCAGTGTCATCGGCAGAGCTCTCTTGGGCGATGTCCCGGCTTTTCCCGTCCCTACGTATTCACTGGTGAGTCCCTGGGAACTCGGTCTATATTCTGTTCTGGGTGTGCTGGCCGCTTTCGTGGCCGTCGGCTTCATCCTTCTGCTCTATAGAACTGAGGATCTCTTCGATGCTTGGCCCTTTCCGGAATACCTCAAACCTGCGGTGGGAGGGCTAGCCCTCGGCCTGATAGGCCTATATCTGCCGCAGGTATTTGGGATGGGTTACGAGACCATTGAGAACACTCTGCTCAACCCGAGTGGTCTGGCCTTCTTGGTGATCTTGCTGGTGGCCAAGCTTGTGGCCACTTCCTTGACTCTCGGGTCCGGTGGCTCGGGAGGAGTCTTCGCACCTTCGCTCTTCATGGGTGCCATGGTGGGCGGTGCCTTTGGGCTTGTGGTTCATCGTATATTGCCCGACATCACCGCCACAGGTGGGGCCTACGCTGTGGTGGGAATGGCTGCCGTCTTCGCCGGGGCCGCCCGTGCGCCGATTACCGCCATTCTCATTCTCTTCGAGATGACCGACGATTATCGCATCATTCTGCCCTTGATGTTGACTGTTGTGATCAGTACCATCGTGGCAGAGCATCTCAGCGGCGAATCCATCTACACCTTGAAGCTCGCGCGTCGGGGAATCCACCTGGCGCAGGGTCGCGACATCGATGTCATGCAGGGAGTCTTCGTCAGCGAAGCCATGACGCCCAGGGAGGATCTGGATGTGGTGGGCGTGAATATGAGCCTCGAGGAGCTGACGGAGCAATTCGACCGTACTCACCATCATGGGTTCCCTGTGTTGGATGAGCAAGGGTATCTCTATGGAGTGGTGACCCATAGGGACCTGGAGGAGGCCATGAGGCGTGGGGATATCAGTGATCTAAGGGTGCGGAACATCTGCACGGTCTCTCCAGTCACCGTGCATCCTGACGAGCCGCTGTGGGTGGCGCTGAAGAGATTGGGTGTGCGCGATGTGGGCAGGTTGCCTGTGGTTCACCACCACGACCCTCGGAGGCTGTTGGGGATGGTGCATCGGCACGACATCATTCGGGCCTACAATCTCGGCATCCTGCGACGGCTGGACGCGCAGCAACGGGCCGAGCGATTGCGACTTGGCAAGCTTGGTGGCACTGAGTTCGTGGAAGTGGTTGTTGACAAAGGGTCTCCGGTGGTGGGGCAGAGGCTTCGGGACGTGTGCCTGCCAGAGAACTGCATTGTGGTTTCCGTTCAGCGGGGTAGGAAAGTCATTATCCCGCATGGTGATACGGCCATCAAAGCTAAGGACAAGTTAGTCGTCTTTGCCACCGAGGAGTGCGCCGCCGAACTTCGGGAGGCCCTCGATCCTTCGACTGAGGACGTCGAGTTCTCAACTCGAGGTTGAGAAACGAGACACTCAAGGATGGCAAGGTCTAGGACCCGACATCGGACAGGAAGGGTGAGGGGAAGCAATCTCGTCGTCGGCAGGTATGCGCTTTGCTATGCAAGAAGGGAGATTCTTCGCCTTCGCTGCGCTTGGGCTCAGAATCACAAGGTAGCGATCTGGGGTTGACAGAGCACTAGATCAGTCACCCACCACGAGATCGTAGATCCCCTGCAACTCCTCGTCGGAGTAGAAGTATATCACCAGCCTTCCGCCCTTTCTTCCTCGACTCAGGCTGACCTTGGTACCCAGGGCTTGCCGGAACTGATCTTCCAGGGCTTTCATTTCAGGGGACTTCTCCCGACGCTTGGCTGAGCGCTGGGGTTCCTCCACCGTGCGCTTGACCAACTGCTCGGTCTGGCGCACGCTCAACCCGCGTTTGATGATGGCCTCCAGAACCTCGACCCGTGCCTTTTCGCCCCTCAGGCGCAATATGGCGCGCGCATGTCCCTCGCTGATTTCCTCTGCTAGAAGCGCGTCTTTCACCCGGTCGGGGAGGTTCAGCAGGCGCAGCGTATTGGTCACAGTGACCCGATTCTTCCCCACCTTGTCGGCGACCTGCTGCTGGGTCATCTCAAACTCCTCCACCAGTTGCTGGTAGGCCGTCGCTGCCTCCAGGGGGTTCAGATCCTCCCGCTGCAGGTTCTCGACAAGGGCCAACTCCAGCATCTGCTGAGGGGTTGCTTCACGAATCACGACGGACACCGTTTCCAGGCCGGCCAGCTTTGCGGCCCGCCAACGTCTCTCGCCGACCAGAAGCTGGTATCCTCCTTCGATCTCCATCACGACCAGGGGCTGGACCAGACCTTGCTCCTTGATAGAGGCAGCCAACTGTTCCAGGGCCTCCGGGTCCACAACCCGGCGTGGTTGCCGCGGATTGGGGACGATGCGATCGACGCCCACCTGATTCACGCCAGGAGCGGTGGGGATCAGAGCCTCCAGGCCCTTGCCCAATCCTCGTCTATCTGGGGGCATCTACCTACCTCCTGTCTGGTCTGTTCTTTGCAGCAGCTCCGTCGTCAGTGCCTGATACGCCAGGGCACCGCTGGACTTGGGAGCATAGCTAAGGATGGTCTCGCCGTAGCTGGGAGCCTCGCTGAGGCGCACATTACGGGGTATGATGGTCGAATACGCCTTGCGAGGGAAGTACTTGCGCACCTCGTCCACCACCTGTTGGGCGATCTTGGTACGTACATCGTACATGGTCATGATCAACCCTTCGATGCTCAGACGAGGGTTTAGCTTGCTGCGCACCAGGTTTATCGTGTGCACCAACTGTCCCAGCCCCTCTAGGGAGAGGTATTCGCATTGCACCGGTATGATCACTCCGTGTGTCGCAGCCAACGCATTGACAGTCAAGATGCCCAGGCTGGGCGGTGCGTCAATGAGGATGTAGTCGTATTCTGTGTCCAAAGTGGCAAGTGCTTTGCGCAGCAGATGGGCTTGCTCTGGCAGTCGGACCAACTCCACCGTGGCCCCGGCCAGCGATGGCGAGGAGGGCACCAACTCGAGTCCGGCTTTGTCAATGGGTATGACGACCTGGCTGAGGGGCACTTGGTCAATGAGGGCCTCGTAGATAGAGACGGGAAGACGATTCTTGTCCACGCCCAGGCTGCTGGTCGCGTTGGCCTGAGGGTCGATGTCTATGAGAAGCAACTTCTTGCCCCGAGCGGCGAGACAAGCCCCCAGGTTGATAGCGGTGGTGGTCTTACCCACCCCCCCCTTCTGGTTGGCGAAGGCGTATATGCGGGTCATCGCCGGTTCGTCATCGCTGCCTCGATCTGTGCACGAGTTGGGACGGAGGACAGGCCAGGTTTCTCCACGGAGAGCGAGGCTGCCACGTTGGCGAAGCGCGTTGCCTCCACAGGATCATCGGTCTCGGCTAGCCTGACCAAGAAGGCGGCTGCGAAGATGTCCCCTGCCCCAGTAGGATCCAGAGCCGTGGTCTGCCGAACGGGGAAGTGAGACCTTCTACCCTGACAGTACAAGGTCGCACCCTTGGCTCCCTGGGTCAGCACAGATATCTTGGGGATTCCCAGCTTTGGGCGCAGGGTGCCGGCTTCCCCGGCTAGATCCTCCTCACTCACGATGAGCACATCGAGGTGTGTCAAGAGTCTGTCGGCGTCGCTCCATCGGCGGGGGAGGACGGAACCTTCCTCATCCCACTCTCTCAACCAGCCTTGAGGTGTGACGCCCAACAGCGAGGATGGGAACTGATCTATCATGTCTCCTTCGAGTTCACCTACAATGGGTCCCAGCAGAACGATTGGTGCCGTTCGCCAGGCCAGAGGCACATCTTCAGTTCTGATTCTCTCGGCCAGGGCATAAAGGCGTTGACGTCTCGCTCCTTCCGTGTAGACATTCCGGAAGGTAGTTGTGATCGGTGAGGGAACACAGACCAGCTCTACACCGTCCAGGAACTGACCCAGGTCCAGATCACGACCAGCACTGGTGACCACCGCCACCCTTCGGCCTAGATTCCTTGCGGTGAGGGCAGAGTAGACAACCGTGCCACCAGCACGATGCCCTCCGTTCGTGAGGTCCTTGGACACATGGCCAACGACCAGGAAATCGGGCTGTCCCATTCATCAACCCCTGGCGCTCCCCAGACTAGGCGACTCTCTCCTTCTGGAGTGGCACGGAAGCTGCCCTTTCCTCGCTCCTCTTGATCACCGCGGACAGAAAGCCGCGGAAGAGGGGATGCGGCCTATTGGGACGGGACTTGAACTCTGGATGGAACTGGGTGGCCACCATCCAAGGGTGGTCTTGCAGTTCCACGATCTCCACCAGATCCTCGTCCTCGAGAATCCCACTAGGTATCAGACCCTTGGAGGTCAAGGCTTTCCTATAGAGGTCATTGAACTCGAAGCGGTGGCGGTGACGTTCGTGCACCACTTCCTGCCCGTAGGCCTCGGCTGCCCTGCTGCCTGGAACGAGCTGGCACGGGTAGCTCCCCAGTCGCATCGTGCCTCCCTTGTCGAATACCTGCCTTTGTTCCGGCAGGAGGTCGATCACCGGATGCGGAGTATGGGCATCAAACTCGGTGCTGTTGGCCCCTTTGAGGCCTGCCACAGAGCGAGCGAACTCGATGACCATCATCTGGAGCCCCAGGCAGAGGCCAAGATATGGAACCCCATGCTCTCGGGCGTATTTCGCCGCCTGTATCTTGCCTTCGATGCCCCTGTAGCCGAATCCTCCCGGCACGACGATGCCATCAACCCCAGCCAGTTGATCTTCGGCGCCCGATTGCAGTAGGTCCGATTCCACCCACTTGATGTCAACCCCGACATCGTGGTAGGCCCCCGCGTGATAGAGCGCTTCCCTGACGCTCATGTAGGCATCCACTAGCTCCACATACTTGCCTACCAGTGCCACCTTCACCTGACGTGCTGGGTGCTTGATCCGCTCTACAACGTGCCGCCATTCCTCCAGATCGGGCGCATTCGCCGTCAGCCCGAACTTCTCCATAATGAGCTCGCCCACGCCAGCCTCCTCCATGATCAGAGGGACCTCGTACATGGTTTGAGCGCTCACCAGGGGCACCACAGCCGACTCGTCAACATCGCAGAACAGGGATACTTTGGCTCTGATGCCGTCGGCGAGAAAGGAGTCTGCACGCAGTAGGATCAAATCGGGTTGCAGTCCCATGCCCCGCAGCTCCTTGACGCTGTGCTGGGTAGGCTTGGTTTTTAGCTCGCCGGTGACTCCCAGACGTGGGAGAAGGGTGACGTGAGCGTAGAGCACGTTCTGCCGGCCAACATCGCTGCGCATTTGACGAAGCGCCTCAATGAAGGGCAAGCCCTCGATATCGCCAATGGTGCCTCCCACTTCTACGATCACCACCTCGGCTTTGCTCTCGTGAGCCACCTGATGGACGCGACGCTTTATCTCATCGGTGATATGGGGGATAATCTGCACGGTGCTCCCCAGGTAGTCGCCCCTGCGCTCGCTGGCGATCACCGCCGAGTAGACCTGTCCCGTGGTCGCATAGCTCGAACTCGTGAGGTTCTGGTCTACGAAGCGCTCGTAGTGGCCCAGGTCAAGGTCCGTCTCTGAACCGTCCTCAGTCACGAAGACCTCACCATGTTGATAGGGGGACATGGTGCCGGCATCCACGTTGAGGTAGGGGTCCAGCTTCTGCATGGAGATGGAGACACCCCGGCTCTTCAAGATCCGCGCCATGGATGCGGCGGTGACTCCTTTTCCTACCCCCGATACTACGCCGCCAGTGCAGAAAATGAATCTGGTCACTCTGGTAGCCCCCTCCACAATTGCGAAGCGCAAGCTGGCTCTCGATCGAAGACAACCTTTGAGATTATAGCACGGCTGAACCCTCATAGCAATGGTTGACGGTACATTTGGGTCCTCTTCTGTTAGGATTTGCAGGTCCCCTCAGAAAGGTGGATGCCGTGGGTGAAGACGTCTTGCCAACCGAGATACGCTTCAGTCGAGAGCTGGATACCGCAAGAGCGGTCGCCCGCATCTTGGCGATCCTGATGGCCGCTCCCGTGTTCAGCCTGCTTGGTCCTGGCGTGGCCGTCGCTGGGACCGGCTCATTCCTCTCGTACCTGCTGATGGGTGGGGTTCTCCTGCTGACCCTGGCGTGCTACGTCGAATTGCAGCTCAGCGGCAGGCGAGAAGGTGGGGCCTACATCTTGCTTCGCGACGCGACGGGTGTGCCCTGGGCCTTTCTGACCGGGTGGGCGATCCTACTAGGAGGAGTCCTCCTCTGCGCCGTTGTCGCCCTGGGCTTCGGCGCTTGGGTCGCAAACGCGGCTGAGATCTACCTCGGAGTCGCGTTGCCTGAACCACTGGTTGCCATGTTGCTCATTGTGGTCATCGT
>JAUWLF010000177.1 GCA_030613785.1 Chloroflexota bacterium
GGGAATGATGATGGCCCCGATGATGTAGGCGACGAGCAGAGGCACTATTCCGGTGGCTAAGCCTACGAAAACCAGGCCCAGCCGTATCAGAGTGGGATCGATCTCATACACCTCACCCATGCCACCGCAGATACCGGCCACCATCTTGTCTTCCTCTGAACGATAGAGTCTCTTCATTCGTTTGCCTCCTGTTCGCGTTTGAGCTCGCACAGCTATTCGCGCGTGGGGATGGACGCTGGTGGTCCCGTCATTCGAAGCATGGACGATCCCATCATCTGTTGTTAACTCCACCTGCGGCAGAACACACCGTGTCCAGAGGCTATCTGGCAGAGCCCGCGTGCATAGCGTCAGCGAGGGCATCCAGTAAGTCAGCCCAGCCTTCCACCCCGTCCACGGTCACATCAGCCTGCTCTGCTAACTCCGGTGGCATCTCCGCGGAGATCACCCCTACAGTCACAGCTCGCCTTCCCTCCTGACCGGCCCAGCGATGAATGCCTGCAAAGGCATCGAGATCTGTTCGATCATCGCCGGCGTAGATGGCACCGCCGACATCGTATCGGCAGAGGAGTTCGATGAGAGCGGTGCCCTTGTCGGTGTCGGAAGCAGGCCTCAACTCCACTACGCGACGTCCCTCCACGACTTTGATCCCTTTTCCCTTGACCAGCTCGGAGAGGAGAGAGGTTATCTGTGTCCTGGCTGCCGACGGATTGGAGGTCGATCGGTAGTGGATTGAGGCACCGGTTCCCTTCTCCTCGAAGAGCAGACCGCGCATGTTCAGTTCCACGCGCGCCTCCTCCAGGATGCTGCGGATCACCAGGAACTGTTCGGAGGCCGACGGCTCGACGTACGTAGTGCCATTCTCCCATCGCTCGAGCCCGTGGTTGCCCAGGTAGACTACCCCTGGCAGTCCAACGAGTTGACGTACATCCTCGACACGTCGTCCTGACACTACAGCCACCAGAGGCAACTCTTCGGACAGCTTCGCCAAGCTGTCTCGGCACCTGGGGTGCAAGGTCGCCAGCTCAGGGGTCGGCGCGATTTCACTGACCGTGCCGTCGAAATCGGTCGTGAGCGCAAGAGGCCCCGCGTCCAGAAGGTAGAGCACTGCTTCGCTGTGGTTCATTGGTGATTTGCTGACTGCTATCAGGTTTGTAGCTTGGACAGATCGACCAGTTGATCATAGAGCCAGTCGCCCACGTTGTGCCCCTCGATGATGCTGCGCAGCGTGGCAGTTCGTCGGGCCCGCTCACCTGGAGACATGACGAGAGCTCTGTGCAGGGCCTCCGCCGTTTGCACTACGTCGTAAGGCGAGACTACCAAGGCCCCTTCTCCCAACTCCTGGGATGCACCCGCGCCCTCGGATATGATCAGCACCCCGTCTCGCTCATTCACTATCGGCCCTTCCTTGGCCACCAGGTTCATGCCGTCGATGATGGGGTTCACCAGCAGGACATCATAGAGTTGCATCGCAGCGACAGCACGGGCGTAGTCCTCTCCCACGATGAGCTTGACCGGCTCCCATTCACGGTCCCCATACCTCAAGTTCAGCCTTTGTGCCGCCACGATTACCTCGTCCAGGTACTTGCGGTACTCCTCAATGCCGAGACGTGAGGGGACAAGCAGTGCTAGCAGTCGCACCTTGCCCAGGTGTTCCGGGTAGCGCTCAAAGAGAAGGTCGAGAGCTTCGAATCCGCGGACGATGTTCTTGCTCGGGTCGATGCGATCGACGCGGAGGATCGTCTGCTCGCCCAACCGCCTGAGCAGGTGATCGCGTTCTCGAGCCGTTCTTCGACTCTTGGCCACTCGACGGACAGACCTGACGTCTATCGAAATGGGGTAAATGCGCACCAGAAGCGTTTTTCCCGCCCGTTTCACGGTCTGGGCGGAGTAGTCAACTTGGGCACCGGGCAGCAAGCTCTCGCAAGTTCGGAGGAAGCTGAGCACGTACCGCTTCGTGTGGAAGCCCAGGATATCGTTGCAGCAAAGGCTGGCCAGGATCTGCTCGCGCATCGCGACGGGCAGGATCATCCAGTAGTCGGGTCCGGGCCACGGGATGTGCACGAAATGCGAGAGCAAGCAGTCCGCGGGCAACAGTGGAGCCAAAACCCCTGGGCAGAGATACAAGTGGTAGTCCTGGAGGACGACTATGGAATGGTTGCCCTCACTGGCCACCTGAGTGGCTATCGCTTCGGCAAAAGCCTGGTTAACCCGTTGGTAGCCCTGCCATGCCGACCACATCTCCGAGGCGAAAGTCGGGACGCGGACCAAGTCCCACATGTAGTGTTGGATGAACCACAGCAAGGGGTTACTGACGGCCAGGTAGAAGAGGTCGTAGGATTCTCGGTCCGTGACCACGAAGCGCAGGCGGAA
>JAUWLF010000116.1 GCA_030613785.1 Chloroflexota bacterium
CTGAGCGCCACTCAGGATATAGACGCCGATGTAAGTGTTACCGAGATCAGATGAGCCTAGCGCATCGGTCCCGATGTAGTTGCCGGAGATGGTGTTGGTGGTGGCACTGCTGCCACTGATAGAGATGCCATTCACAGAGCACCGGTTGATTACCAGGCCGTGGATAACGTTATTGGGTGAGGAAATAATGAAGCAACTCCCACTAAAAATGCCTAACCCGTTGATCTCTATCTCCGGCCCGTTGGGGTTGGGGTCGCCACCGATGAAGGCGGCCTGGGTATCCCCCCTGATGACCGTACCCCCATCGCTGAGGGTGGGCAGGGAGGCGGTGAGGTTGATGAGCCAGACGCCACCGCTATGATTGGGATCGGCGAGGGGGATGTTGAACTCGATAGTGTCGGAACCAGGAGTGTTATTGGCAGCCGCGATGGCCTCCCGCAGGGATATAACCCCATCGACGCCTGGGGAGGCGATGAGGGCAGCGATGGAAGAGGTATCCCCATTGCTCAGATCGCTAGTGGAGTCCACGGTCACCGTGTCCGGCGCGCCGCTCGCGGTTCCCAGTGCCGCCAGGAGGCACAACAGAACCAGGCCAACGATAGCCAGTAGGTACTTCCTCATCTCTCCCTCCTTCATCTCCCGCTATGCTGTTTCCTCCTACGGTAGAGCCGACCCCATAGCCCTGCGCTTGGCAACTAGGGCCGCTTGGTTACCGTAGGATCCGAGGTTGCTGGTCGTCACTGGCAGACGAAAGAACCAGCTACGTCCATAGGCTGATGTGAACCAATATGGTTATCAAATCACAACTGTCGAGAGAAGTCAAGCATCTTCCACATGAGGGTGTGGAAAAACGCTTCTCGATGCTGCCGCCTTTGTTCCACACCCTCCCTCTCTGTTTGGATCACCCTTGGCCAACATAGGGAAAAGAAAACAAGCAGTCGCCCTAGAAGATGGAAGACATAGGTTGAAAGGCAGGGGGGTGGCGAATGGAAACCGGCAGGCCCAAACAACGGGCACATGGGGAGCGTACGATTCCCTTACCTTACGGTGCCGCCATCTCTACCCCTTGAGCATCGTCGCGCGGCACACCGGTGGATATGCCCTGGGTAACCTCTTGACAAAGGTGGAGAGGACGGGTATGCTCCACCTGGCTGCCATCAAATCCAGGAGGTGGTTCGCTCTAGATAGGCCATGATGTGGGCCACGAAGGTCTCAAAGTCGCCGAGTTCGGAGCGTATCCCTTCGTAGACCATTTCGTCATCCACATCCCAGTAGAGATGAACAAGAAGGTTGCGCAGTCCTGCCAATTCCCGCATGGTGCGAGTGAAATCATCAGGCAGGATACCGGCCTCATTTAGCACCTGGAAGCTGTCTTTGTAGTCTCTTGGGGACCGCAATCTGTCTGTGGCGATGATGTGGTTGCTGATATTGATGCAGGTCTCGATGGCAACCTGAACATAGTAGCGACCACTGCCGATGGACCTGGGATCCCTCAAGAACTCCTCCCGATCCTGCTCGACGATCTCTTGCAGGTACGCTGTGTATTGCTGTAGATGGCGGATGAGACCCTCAATCTTGTCCCGATCAGCCATAGAGCCCTCGCTCTAGCAGGTCGGCGAAGAAGGCGTCCTGCAATCTCCTGTGAACCGGTTGGTAGTCAAAGTACCGAAGGCGGGTCGCCGTTTCAAACTCGATGCGCTCCTGCTCATCTCGCGCGTAGATCAGGAGACCGTCGCATACGACTCGTCCCTGAAAGATCAGGGGGGCATCATTGATGATTCGCACATCAGCGTTCGAGAGGTCACACTGATCGGCCACGTCAAGCTGAATGCGCAGCGTGAGCTTCAGCCTCTCGAGGGGCGACAGCCCCTCATCCACTAACAAGGCAATATCGATATCACTAAAGGGGTGCATCCGGCCGGTGGTGACCGATCCGTAGAGATAGGCCAAGCTAACCGGTTCGTGCTCTAGGATGCCCGGCAGGACGCCCCGCAGATCCGATGCCAACCGATCGGCTGCGGGAGTGTCAAGCGCGGGTTCCTCTATCTGAGCAGATGTGTCTGCCTCATTCTGTCTGGAAGCCACTGTTTCTGTCATCGGACCAACTTTCGAGCGAACCGTCTCGTGCCTCTGCAAAGATGCGTATACAGTCTTTCCATTATAGCAGGGTCATGGTGATGTGGCAATCCACTGGCGCAGGTTGGCGTTCCTCGGTGACGAACTACCAGCGTGCACCGCCCGCCTACTGTGACTTGGGCTTGCGAGTACAGTTCCCTGGGACCGTGCCACATTTGCGCTTCTAGGTGACCAGGCCTAACAACCTGGCACCCCTCCAGAAAAACAACTTTCTACTGTCCCGGATACGAGTTTGCGGGCGATGGGCACCGGTCATGGCCGCGGACTGGGTAGGGACACGGCATGCCGTGTCCCTTTTGCATTCCTTCGACCCGCCTCGTCGTGGTGATCCGACCGGGATCTCGTCGGAGCTACATCGGGTGCGGGGGATTGAAGAGATGTATGGCATGACGGAGTATAACCTGATCTACAGGCAGAGAGTGGCGTTGGGGGCGCGGTGACCGAGTGCTGAGGTTTGGTCTGGCGTTGTAACGAGATTTACAGATGTTTGCTAAAGGTGATACGATGATGATCGCGAGTGCCTCTCGCGGCCTTTTCGTTGGCAGGAGTGATATCTTGTGCATGAAGACAGGAGGGGTGGTCAATGCCTGATGAGCCTTTGGTGATGAAGCACGAGCAGCTAGAGGCTCTGCAGAGTCATTTGGTACCCGAAGAGCGTCTTCACGCGGTCCTCGATTGCTATGGCGTTCCCACATCATTCGTGGGCATCACCGATTGCCGGCTTCTACTGGTCACCAAGGACAAGACGGTCCTGTCGGTGCCGTATAGTCGCATGTCCAGCATCGCCTATAACCCTGGCGGCTTGATGTCAAACCCCAAGATCAAGATCTATCTCCCAGAAGAGAAGAAGTTGGAACTGGGATTCGAGGGGGAGGAAAGGGTATTCCTCGCCTACCGGATGATCTGTGCTGGCGTGCTGGGAAAGGCTGCTCCACGCTCCGGGCCGGGGGTTAGCTCCTAAGCGGGGGTCTTGGTGACGGTGGCAGTACGGGAAGGGGTGCTGCAGGTTACGGTACTCGCCTTTGCTGGAGTGGCACTCTGTGGCAGATGCATAGAGGAGGAGTGAAGGATGAAGACGGCAGCGATTGCTGGATTGAGTATTCTACTGCTCGCGCTATTCTTCGAGTGTTGTCCATCCTCAGCTAGCGAGGGCCCGGCTGGGGCACCGAGCCCAGGGGTGGTCTCGACCGCGCCAGCCGAAGCGCCGACGGCGGTCGCACCCGAGGCTCCTGCGCCAACTGACACTCCCGTATCGCACGCGTCGGCCACTCCGTCAATGCCCGCGCTCGAAGTGAGGCCGGGCCGGACGTATCTCCGGGGCGAATGGTTCTTTGTCCTAGGGGAAGTCGTGAACAACACAGACTACTGGCACGAATCAGTCAAGATCGTGGGTTCTTACTACGACGCGAATGGCAGCCTGGTCGGCACGAACTTCGACTACACCGAACTGCACAACGTGGCGCCGCACGATGCTGGCGTGTTCGAAATGGGAGCCGAGTTGGGTAGCGCCGCATCGGAGGTGGCATCGTGTGAACTTCAGGTCCAAGGGCGCGTCACTGATGATCGGCCATATGCTCATCTGTCGGTCACAGTCTCGAATGAGTATGAATCAAGGGGTTGGTATCACCTTGTAGGAGAAGTCACCAACTCGGGCGATGTTGACTGTGAATCGGTGAAGATTGTCGTAGGCTACTACGATGCCGAGGGCAATGTGGTAGGTGTGGACTTCGACTATACCGACGTCGACCCCGTTCCGGCCGGTGGCAAGTCTCCCTTCGACACTGGTTTGGAGGATATTCCATCGTTTGAACAATACAAGGTCTGGGTAGAAGGACGACCTGTCAGGGGCTGACGTGGATGGTCAGCGAGACTGGTTTGGTGGCGCCTGCTCTTGCGGACGTGTGGTGCACACACATCTCTGCCGCGCTCAGAATCTGCTATCAGTTCTGACTGTTTGCGCTGAGAGTTGAACCGGGGTATGTGCTAGGTCAACAGGTTGTTTGGTCAGAGCAAGTCGCCTGGAGAAGTGAACGACAGAGTGAAGGTGTGGCTGTGGCTGGCGAGAAGCCAAGTTCTCTTGCCCATAGTAGCGCATAACTTAGGACTGCTGTCAAGATCCTTCTTGACTGCCTCGGTCTACCGTGGCGGCCGGCAGCTCAAGAGGTGGGGCAGAGCCAGTCATAACCGGCGGCGCAGTACTCTACATGCCCACCTACCATCGTCATCAACGCTTGGAGGTCCTTGATCGAGTTGGGATCCACCGCTAGCGGATTGCCGGACAGGATCACGAGATCAGCGAACTTCCCTGGCTTCAGACTCCCGATCGCCTCCTCCTGAGAGACGGCGAAGGCTGGTTCGATGGTGAGCAGTCGCAGACCCTCTTCGACGCTGATCTCGTGCTTGGCTATCCACTGGTCGGGCTGGCAGGCAGTTCCATCCCCCCGCAACTGTTGGTGAGTGACCAGGCCGTAGAGATAGAGCATGGGATCGATGGTGCGCGGCGACGTGCGATCGGAGGGGTCCGCGGTCCAGGCGAAGTCCCCTTCGGCAAAGACATGGATGCCCAACCCGGGAAGCGCGTATCTATTGGCTAGCCATTCATAACGGCCTGGGCCAAAGTAGAACGGGTACTCATCTTGCTCGCAGGTGTTGAAGTAGCCCCTCAACGAAGCCACGACATTGAGACTGGCGTACCGCGTTAGCTGATCTGGCCGAAGCGCACTGTTGTGCTGGATCTGATGCCGATACTGCTCGTTGGGTGCACCGTCAAGGGCGTTTTCGATGGCGTTTAGCGCATGGTCAATCGCCCGGTCCCCGCAGGCATGGAAGGACACGCGGAAGCCCGCCGCCTGCGCGTCGACAACCACCTGGTTCAATTGCCGCTGGGTGAGATACAGGTCGCCGTCGTCGTGGAAGCACCACTGGAACATGGGATCGTCTTGGAACTCCTTGGGATAGGGGGCGGTTAGGGCCCAGCAACCTCGTCCGGGAGACCAGCCGCCGTCGGTGAAGACTTTGACCCCTGGGATACGTACTCTCCTGTCGGAGTCGAGAATCGGGCCGTGCTCGGGGAACCACACCTCGACAATCATCGTATTGCCCCCATCGTCCAGAGTGCCTGTGTTGTAAGGCGCAAAGACGTTGACCCGCAGCCGCAGCGTACCTTCCTGTTCTGCCGACATCAACTGTTCGAGGAATGCATCATCGGCAAACTTTTCGTTCACCGTAGTGAGGCCGTAGCTCAGAGCCAGGTCCATCGCGTCTTGCAGCGTTTGGCCCATGAGATGTGGGAAGAATAGCACGTGAGTGTGGCCATCGATGAAGCCCGGTAGGAGCGTGCGTCCCGCCAGATCCACTACGTGCGTGTCGGGCCCCCATAGAGCCATCACCTGAGAGTTGCTACCCACGGCCATGATCCTCTCGCCGCGAACTGCCAGGGCTGCCGCCTGCGGGTGGCTGGGCTCCATGGTCAGGACTACTCCGTTACGAAAGATGACATCGGCCGTGTTCGAGTACCTCCGGAGCACCAGTGGGGCGTGGAAGCAGTCGCAGGGGCTGACGACCCCGGTGCTCACGGGGTCCGAGTCCTGGATGGAGACGGAGCTGTCCTCCGCGCGATCCTCTACCACTGCATGCGCGTCGGGATCGAAGGTCACTGCGAAGGAATTGGGGTGCTGCCGGCAGGCGGTGGGCGTGAATTCCACTGCCAGGAAGTAGTTCCTGGCAGTGCCCTCGGACACCTGCACGGTCGCAGCACCATCAGGGAAGTTGATTGTCTGCATCCCAGAGGCAAGAGACATGCTTGTGATCGTGGTGATCACCGTGTCCGTGGGCTCCCAGGTGTCGTCGGAGGACAGATAGACGTACAAGGTCTCGATGAGGTTGTTGGCCTCGATACTGCCTAGAGGGTCTCCAGGGCTTTTCTCGAAGAGAAGGTCCCACTGAGTCAGTTCGATGTCGTTGTCCTCCGCTATTCCGTTGTGTGTCACCACCATGCGCAAGAGGGCTTCGGTGCCGTGGATGACTGGAGGGGCCGTAGCCGTCACCTCATAACCAGCACTGCCGCCCTTATTCAGCCAGGCTATCAACTCGTAGTCCTCGTTGATACCGCTCGCTGACACTATGTCTGGATCGCCGTCATTGTCCAGATCCGCGAGAGCGACGGAGTTGACGCTGTCAGAGCTGGGGCCCACGCCGTACTGGGTCCACTGACCCGAGAATGGCGTTCCGTCGTTCTCCGAGACAACTACCTGGTACGCCCCTCCGAAGGCACTGCCACTGACAGCATCCAAGTCACCGTCCCGGTCGAGGTCCCCCAGGCCAATTGAGCGTACGTTGGCGGCCGCAGTACCCATGTCGTTTTGGAGCCAGATGGCGTCGAACGGCGAGCCATCGTTCTCCCAGGCCGCAAGCTCATAGTCCTCGCCTGAGAAACTCCCCGAGACGATGTCCAGGTCGCCGTCGTTGTCCAGGTCACCCAGGGCCAGCGAGCGTACCGAGTCCGTGCTGGGGCCCACGTCGTGCTGTGGCCAAGAGCCGAGGAAGGGAGACCCGTCGTTTTCCCAGGCTATCACCTCATTGTCTTCGCCCGAGAAGCTGCCGGAGATGATGTCCAGGTCGCCGTCGTTGTCCAGGTCTCCCAGCGCCACCGTCACTACGTGATCAGTGGTGGCTCCCACATCCTGCTGCGACCAGAGGCCGTTGAAGGGCGTGCCGTCGTTTTGCCAGGCGATGACCTCGTAGTCCTCGCCGACGCCGGATCCCGAGACAATGTCCAGATCACCGTCGTTGTCCAGGTCTCCCAAAGCTACGGAATAGACGCTAGAGGTACTGGACCCCACATCCTGGTCAGACCAGACCCCGACGAACGGTGTAGCATCATTCTCCCAAGCGATAACCTCATAGTCCTCGTCCGAGTAGCTACTGGAGACGATGTCCAAATCGCCGTCGCCGTCCAGATCGCCCAAGGCCACTGAGCCAATGCCATGGACGGAAGCCCCAACGTCGCTCCCGGCCCATGAGCCAATGAAAGGCGACCCGTCGTTTTTCCAGACGATGAGCTCGTGATCCGCGTCACTCCAGCTCCCGGACACGATGTCTGTGTCACCGTCGTTGTCCAGGTCTCCCATGCACAGTGAGAGCAGGTGGTCGGCAGCCACTCCCGCGTTGTGCCCGGCGTGGTCAAAGGGCATGTTGCGATGGACCAGCGTGTTCTGCCAGGCAATGATCTCGTAGTCCTCTGCTGAGCCGCTGCTCGAAGCAACGTCCAGATCTCCGTCGTTGTCCAGGGCTCCCAGAGCTACGGAATAGACGCTGGAGGTGCTGGTGCCCACGTCACATTGGGACCAGAGGCCGGTGAAGGGTGAACCGTCGTTCCCCCAGGCTATCACCTCGTAGTCCTCAGCCGAGCCGGTCCCCGCAGCGATGTCGAGGTCACCGTCGTTGTCCAGGTCTCCCAGGGCGACTGCGAAGACGTTGTCCGTGCTAGCCCCCACGTCTCTTTGAATCCAGGTGCCGGAGAAGGGGAAGCCATCGTTCTCCCAGGCGATGACCTCGTTGTCCTCACCCGAGTAGCTGCCGGAGACGATGTCCAGGT
Organism: Chloroflexota bacterium; assembly: GCA_030613785.1. GTDB lineage: Bacteria > Chloroflexota > Anaerolineae > UBA7937 > B3-Chlor > JAUWLF01. Next base: position 7,733 of record JAUWLF010000116.1, read on the forward strand.
CACCGTCATCGTCCAGATCTCCCAGGGCCACGGAGATGACGTGGTCCGCGCTGGCGCCCACGTCGTGCTGTGTCCAGGAGCCGGAAAAGGGAGAGCCATCGTTCTCCCAGGCTATCACCTCGTTGTCTTCGCCTGAGCCGCTCCCGGAGACGATGTCGAGGTCTCCATCGTTGTCCAGGTCACCCACGGCCACCTCGTAGACGTTGTCCGCGCTGGCGCCAACGTCGTTTCCGGTGCCGAAGGAGATTGTCTGTCCGCTGATGGGACGTGTGGCTTCTGCTCGGTTCGGCGGCTGCCCCGAAAGGAGCAAGGGAGCGATCACAATAGCGATAGCAAGGGATCTCGCCAGGAAGTGTGGCTTGAGGATAGAGGTTCTGCGGCCCATTTCATCACCTCCCTGAATCCGGCGCGCCCGTGGAACCCGCTGCTCGTCAATGGAGACGCGGGGCATTCTTGCCGCTTGCAGATGCCGGCAAGCCCGCGTTGCGTCTAGCCTTAAGTCCGAGTTCTAACGACCTATTGCGCGAAGCGGAGTTGGGACTTGCACTTGGTCAGCAGGATAATGCTGTGTAGGCGCGTGCCCGCATGAAGCAGCTAGGATGATGAGCGTGTCTCGCGTAGTGAATAGATGCCAGGTCTTGAAACCCATTATAACACAGAGCGGCAGTCCTGTCAAGCAATTCTCAGCATCTGGGGCAATCGTGACGAGAATGGCGACGGAAGGAGAAGCAATCGCCTTACAATGATGGGGGAGACGAGTTGAAAGGGAGGAGGGCGCCGGTGGCCGGCTGACCATCACCTCTGCGCCCCAGCAGGGCACGACCGTCGAGGTCACAGTTGCCTTCGAGGCGGGTGCGAGGTATGATTCGGCCTAGCCGGTGAGATTCGAGCTCAACTGACATGAATCCTCTGTGTTTGATTGTATGAGAGACGTAGAGGGGACAGGAGATCGGACAATGACAAAACAAACAGGTCGGAAGAGTTTGCTCATCGCGTTCTACGCAGTTGCCATCTCGCTTCTGCTACTGACCCTCATCTCGTGTCATGTTCCCGCAGAGGATCAATATAGAAAAAGTGAAACACAGGAGGCACTGGACAGAGGGCGTATTGCTACTTACGCCGCCGCGACGCAAGAAGCCGCCACGGCGATTGTGGAGGTTGAGACCTACGAGGCACGGGCGACGAGCGAGGCAGGGGCAACAGCGGCTGCGCAGGCGGATGCAACGCGTATTAGTGAGGAGGGGGCTTCAACCGGGCCTGCACTTACGCTAGAAGACGTGGGGGTTTTTGTGCTGAGTTGCTCGCCATATGAAGTTTTCGGCACGCCCCGGCCAAACGAATTCGTCTGTAGCTATGACGTCACCTTCAGTCTTGAATATGTGACTGCTGGACATTCCGCAGTTCTCATCTGTTTTGTTGGTGATGGAGGTGAGTCTGATAGAAAGCCTGTATCTGAAGGATCAGGGACGTCCGAAGTGATTCTCGCTATTGAGGACATGATTGTACGCGGCGGCGGAGAGACGAAACATAGTGCCTTCTGCCAACTTAGAGATGCAAGTTCGGACGAATGGCTTGCCGAAGACTATCTTGGGACGCACGCGTACGATGCTGTTCTAACCATGCCTGCACGCTAGGGTACCGCCAGGGAATGCAATTCCCTGGCTCAAATCATCAAGTCCCGCTGGGACTTCACGCACCACACGTCGGGCTACGCCTGCGGAAACGGTAGAGGTGAGGGCAGGTCTGAAACTTGCCTAGCAAACGTGCTCGTTTGAGAGACGTAGAGCGGAGGGGAGATCGGACAATGACAAAGCAAACAGGTCGGAAGACTTTGCTCATCGCGTTCTATGCAGTTGCCCTCTCGCTTCTGCTACTGACCCTCATCTCCTGTCAGGATGAGGTAGTGGATCGCAAGAGAGGCGAGGCTGAGGCTGCGACCTGGGAGGCACGGGCGACGAGGAGTGTTGCTACTTATGGCGCCGCGACGCAAGAAGCCGCCACGGCGATTGCGGACGTTGAGACCTACGAGGCAAGGGCGGAGGCAAGGGCGACGAGCGAAGCAGAAGCAACAGCGGCTGCGCAGGCGGGAGACATCTGTTCGTTACTCCCGGTTGACGTCAGTGTGATAATTGCGGATCAAACCGTTCGCGAGCCTGGTTACGGAGGCTTCTGCACAGCCAGTATCCAGTACCTTGTCGGTGGCGACGCTTCGAGGAGCATCGTGGGTATCGTCAAGTACCAAAGTGAAACAGAAGCCAGAGAAACCTTCCAATATCCCTCGTCCTGTGGCCATGCCGACTGGCTGCCGGCGCCCATTGGTGATGCTGGGTATGGTTATTCTTGCCCAGACGTTGACGAAGAATACAGAGAAGGCGTGGCCCAGGCGTATTATTCTATTTGGTTCTTGCAAGGGCCCTACACTGTACAGATTCGCTCCTCGTATCCGGGCCAGCGGGACACCATTCTCGACATAGGGCGACAAATCATAGACAACATCAATAGACTGCCCGGCTCGTGAGGAGTCGAATGAGAGTTGGCGAGCGAGTGTTTGAGTGTTGTCTGGAGCTAGCTCCCGTGGCCCCCAGGCTAGCAAGTGCCGGAGCAGGCTGAAGGTTTCTGTCCTCTTCGCGGCCCAAGGATTCGCTGGAGGATGGGAGAGTAAGGGGTTCTAGTTAGCTGACTACTCCAAGGGCTGTCCCTTCGTGGGATGGCCCTTTTCCTTCTGAGGTCATCCATGGTGCGCTCGCACCACTCATTGTGTGACAAACCGAACCTGTCATTGCGATGAGCCCGCAGGGCGACGAAGCAATCCCCAAGGGGGTGGGTGGAGATTGCTTCGCGGTTTTTACACTTAGCAGAGCGAATGTGCTCGCAATGACAGTGGGGCGTTCCTTTCGGACCCGTGTCCAGTCAAATGAAAAAGTTACCGAAGGGAGGGGTTGACACGGATTCAGAATTGTACTATACTGTGTGCGATAGGGTTGGACTCATTGTAAGAGCAAAGGAGGTAAGGGCGATGAAGAAACACTGGCTAAGAGGCATACTGTTGGGTGTGAGCTTAGCGTTGTTGCTAAGTGGTGGCGTAGCGCTGGCCCAAGCCAGCCTGTACGTCATCGTGGACAGGGATTGCGTCAATTGCGTGCCGAGCGGCTCAGTACCAGGGGAGGACAACTCCATCAGCATTGAGTACGGCGGCTGGACAGCTGAGGACTACCTCTGTCACCGCTGGACAATTGACTCCCAGGTGGTCCGTCCGACCTACTGCCTCAAGTGGACATTCCCGCCTCCCGCTAGTGACCCCCCTTACTACTTCCCCTGTGAGTCTGGAGCGATGGCGCGGGATCTGTCCTTCTTGGCAGACGAGTTCAGGCCTGCCAATACCATAGACAGTTATCTCGGTAGGCACACCATAACGTTTTGGCAGGAGAATCCGCCTGGCACGAAGGTTGACGAGGCCAGGGTC
>JAUWLF010000182.1 GCA_030613785.1 Chloroflexota bacterium
CATAGGCGCAAACCACAGAGAGGAGCTGGCCTCCCAGTTCGAAGAGATACGTGATCTCTTGAACGATGACCCCGATCAAACCCAGCGGATCGTGACCGACTATCTGAGGGAAAGCAAAGTCGAGCTGCCGGGCAAACCCGACGAAGACGAGGAACTGCTTTCTTTCGTCCTCATCCACGCCCTGCACCCCTTTATGCAAGCCCACGCCGCCGTCCTCACTCCTCTCATGGAGGACGAGAAGTGGTATCAGCGGGTGTGCCCCGTGTGCGGTGGCGAGCCGGATTTTGGCTACCTGGAGAAGAAAGTCGGTGGGCTTCGCCTGCTGTGCTCCCGGTGCGACACTGTGTGGATGTACAAAAGAGGTGAATGCACTTTCTGCGGCAACTCCGATCAGGAGACCTTCGCCTATTTCCTCAGCGACGACGACGTTTACCGCCTCTACGTGTGCGACGAATGCAAGCGCTACCTGAAAGTCCTTGATGGAAGAGAGACCACGCAGAAGCCCATGCTGCCCCTCCAGCGTATCACTACCATCGGCATGGATATCTCAGCCCGTCAAGAAGGATATCGGTGAGGCAGACAGAGGCATGAACGGCAAGACCAGCGACAGCGTGTCCTACGTACGCTACGCCGGGAATGAGGCGCGGCAAGTCGAAACGCCGCTCGTCCGGGAGGCCCCCTGGACCATCCACGTCAACGGCCAGGAACTGGTTACGCTGCTCTGTACTCCCGACAAGATGAACTTCATGGCACTAGGGTTCCTCGCTGCTGAAGGACTGATCGAGAGCCTGGATGACGTACTACTGCTGCGGGTGTGCGAGGAGCAAGAGGGTGTCATCGATGTCACGCTGAACAGAGGAGAGATCCCCCTGCCCAGCCACCCCATCCTCCTTTCAGGCTGCGGTCGAGGTATCACTTTCGACGATCTTTCGGATGGTCACCCGAAGCTGAACTCCACCTTCAAGATGTCCACCACCAGGATAGCAGCCCTGATGCGAGAGCTTCGTCGCCGTGCGGAACCCCATCTAATCGCCGGAGGTATTCACGCCTCAGCTCTGGCAGATAGAGAGGGTTTGCTGGTGATCGCTGAGGATGTGGGACGGCACAACACCCTCGACAAGATCAGGGGAGAGTGTCTGTTCCACGGAATCCCTACCATGGATCGCCTCCTGCTAACCACGGGGCGCATATCCTCCGAGATGGTCAACAAGGCGGTCAAGATGGAGGTACCTATAGTTGCTTCCCTCCACTCTCCCACAGATCTGGCGATCAAGCTTGCTCGGGGCTGGGAGATGACCATCGTCGGTTATGTGCGCGGCGAGAAGATGAACGTCTACACCAGGCCCGACCGGATGAGCGCCGACTGATTACAACCCTACTCCGCACAAGCCCACCGCCATGATCATTCTCCCTACTTGACAACGACGAGGGATTGGTGTATACTCAATACAAACTAAGAATCGATACTAGTGAATAGTTATTACCGATGAGACCAGTCGAAGAGCTTTGTCAAGCCTTGCGGGAGAGAGGACTGAAGGTCACGCCTCAGAGGCGCCTGATATTTGAAGCCCTGCGAGACGGCGCTGAGCACCCGACGGCCGAGAACATCCATCACAGCGTGCAAGAGATCATGCCCGACATCTCCCTCGCCACTATCTACCACACCCTCAACGACCTTGTCGAGATGGGAGAGGTGATGGAACTGGATCTTGGCGAAGGCAGGAGTCGCTACGATCCCTGCACCGATGATCACTGTCACCTCGTCTGTCTGGGTTGCCGCCGTGTGCTTGATCTGCCGCCTACCACTGATGGCATCGAATTGGCGGCAGAAAATACCGTTGGCTGGGAGATCGTCCGCTGCGAGGTAGTGTTCTACGGCTATTGTCCGAACTGCCGGGCGTAGCCTTCGAAGGTCCCAGGAACGGTACAGTCATTCGTGATGGGGAAAGGAGATGGAGATGGAGAAGTGGGAGTGTTTGGTATGTGGGTATGTCTACGACCCAGCCGTGGGAGATCCCGACAACGGTATCGCGCCTGGTACCGCTTTCGAGGATCTGCCTGATGATTGGGTCTGCCCTGAGTGCGGCGCTGACAAGGATATGTTTGAGAAGCTGGAAGGATAGGGATAGCCTTCG
>JAUWLF010000163.1 GCA_030613785.1 Chloroflexota bacterium
TCAGTCTCCACACATCGCCGCACGGTACGCACCAGCGCCTCCCCCCAAAGCCGCGGCTGCTGCTCGGCCCCACCAGGCCTGGGGTGCAGCACTGGATATTCCTGCGTGGCGCCGGCCAGAGGCTGCCCCGCGAGGTCGAACAATCCCGTGCGCAGGCTCTGTGTGCCGATATCAATCCCCAAGACGTAAGGTGGTGTGCGATCTCCCATTTCCAGCTCTCCTGATAAGTTCGCTGGGTTCAACGAGCGTCCCTCGATTCAAGAGGCGGTGAGGCGACCAAGCTAGGAGGGCTTGTAGTACTCACCGCCGCTGGCATCAAAGGCTCGGTAGCCGATATCCAGCCGATGTGCCATCTCCACGAGGTGTGGGGTGTAATCACCATAGGCGAACCCTAGATGGTTACAGGGCCAGACGTCGATCAGCAATTGGTCGGGTATGGGGATCTTCCCCTTGATGATGGGCCACGAGTAGTCGTACCGTTGATGCTCATCAGGATGCACGTCCACGGTCTCCATGACCGTGGCCACTAGTTGATAACGCAGGTTCTCACGGCCCAGGCGCGCCACGGTCATGGTCTCACCACCAGGCGTTCGCCCTCGCACCGAGGATCCGCCAGCTTTGTAGAAGATCTCCTGCCCCATGTACTCGACGTGGTCCAGCTTCTGCACGGGATCCTCCTCCGGAGGACCGAAGAAGTAAGGAGGATGCTGCCCGCAGTTGACGATGACAAGCAGTCCATCCCCAACGTCGCGAAAGTCACCGAAACCCGCTGGTTCATTGGACAGCAGGTGGAGCCACAGTTGGGTCAGAGCCGAGTCCATGTCGTTCTCACAGGCCACGGGGATGATAGGTTTGGGCTTGCCGTCTGGCCCCACGTCATTGGAAAGGTAGCTGGACACCATGCAGGCGGTACAGTATCTGCCAGATAGTTCATCCTGGCACTTCACGCCGGCAAAGTCAATGCTGTACTCCTCGCAGAGATCCAGTGCAGCGTAGTACAGAGCGATCTGCAGGACGAACTTCCCAATGTCGGGCAGCTTGTCCCGAGAGAAATCGAAGGAACCATGACCCTGACCGTAGGTGTAGTCTACAGCCTCCTCAACTCGCTGGTCAACAATGGTGTAGCCGCTTTCTCCGGGCTTCCGGTCCCACTCGACCATGTCGAGCGCACGGAGGACCAACTCGCTCTGATCGAGGGCCTCGTAGCTGACGCCGAACAGTTTCTGCCACTGGTCCACATCCGCCGTGGTGGTCGGCATCTTGAGACTCATGCCGCCGAGGGCTAGATACTTCTTGCCGCGCAACTGGCGAATAGCGCTCTCCACAGCCTCCGCAGCGGCTGCCCTTCTCCCATAGAAGTCAAGGATGCCAAGCAGCCAGGCCTCCGCCTCGGGGTCTTGGTCTATGATCCCGTAGCAGAGCGAGAAAGGGATGCCGATGCGCTTGAGGCCTCCTCCCGCAGCCATCCCCGCCACGAGACCAGGAACCTGGGTGTCCTTGTACGAGAACATGATCACCCGCGCGATGTCGTCCGTCTCCCGCTGGAACCACTGCACGGCATCAACGGAATCATAGGGGAAGGTCCAGGAACCCTGGTTGATGATCAGCGCCTCCGGTCGCTCGCTGGCGATGTTCGATACCTGTCGCCGGATCAGCTCGGTATTCCACGCAATCTGATCCTCTTGGGCAAAGCCATCTCCTCCGCGAACTACTTCGAACCCATTCTTCCGTAGCGTACCAATCAAGGAACGCTCGTGATCAAGCATCAACTCAAGGTTCTCGCTACGAACCCAGGGTCGAGGATCGTTGGGTGAGAATACTCCCACTTTCATAGCACGCTTGGACATGTCTTTCCTCCGGGATTGCTGACAAGAGTCATCGGCTCCGAGAACCACTACGGCTTTCGAGGGGCTGGCTTGTTCATCGCCTCCCTCGGGAGCCTCTGGCCCACTGGCAACATCTGAGGGAACGAGGCGTGAGGCTCGGTCTGATACCAGTACGCCGTGCTGGAGTAATCGTGGGACAGATGGTTGGCGTGACCGTGCTCGATGGCGACCTTGATGGATTGCTGGAAGTACACTGGGTCCTCGATGTGGAAGCGGTAGAGGGAGTTCTTGCCTGCCCAACGTTGTCCTGGGCTCCCGCTGTAGACCGTGACACCATAGTATGGCGTGTTGAACTCCTCGGCCGGACCGAAGGCGGTATTGAAGTAGTCCTCAGTCCCGGTGCCATGGAGGCGAGGCGGCCATGGCTCGCCATCAATGAAGATCATATCGTCTCCCTCGCCATACCACTCGTTCTTCTCCTCCTGGAAGCAATCGATGTCAAGGTGACAACCTACGTAGTGTCCTTTGCCTTCCGCCTCCAGGATCACGTAGTTGTCCCTGCCATCGAGGTTCGGGGTCTTCCAGACTGTCCGCCCGTACTCCGTCAAGCGAGTGTCCCAGGACCAGACCACTCTCCGTTCGCCCCAACCGGACGTTGGGTCCTGCCGCCGCCACTGCGCGTGGAACCGGCCTAGGCCCTCGTCTAGGGCCTCGTACTCCTCGTAGTCGACGTAGAACCAGATGCTACACTCGCCCTCACACTCATTGGTGACCTCAATCCTCGCACCATCGGCAAAGGGCATGGGATAGAAGCAGTTGAATGAGGTACCATCCGCAGGGCTCATGGTTAGCGGAAGCGAGGTGAAGTTCTTGATGATGGCATGACCGATGCCAAAGAAATCGCCGATGGGCGTCTCTACGCTGGGTGTCTTCTCACCATCCCAGCACATGCGAAGCAGTATCTTGCGGGCGTAGTATTCCTCTCTGCACAAGATGGTGAGCCAGATGTGTTTCACACAACCGGCCCCCTTGATGTCCGCCAGGGTGCGCCTTTCGCCTGCCTGGAAGTCCCACCAGTCAAAGTTCCCTCCGCTGACATCCCAGCTCGAAACGCGCCTCCGCTTGCAGTCACGTAGACGGGGCAAATCTCCGAGTGAAGTCCCTATCATGTCCATCACCTTCCTCGTGCACCATACGCCTCAGTCGAGAGAGGCCTCCGTCCTCGCCTCTGGCCCCACCTCCCTCGCCCGGTCGCGAGCTAGACAGCCCTTTTGTCAAACACCCTCTTCGTCTTCTTCTCGCTCCTGGGCAACCCTTGATACTCCACCAATTCAACGGCCACCGTCACTCCTATCTGGGTCTTGATCCTGTCCTTCAGTGTCCGCCGTACCTCCTCCTCCGATACCTCCACCTCGGGGTGCTTCTCCACCCGTATCACCATGCTGTCTCGCCCTCGTTCCCTCTCCAGCACGATCTGATACTCGCTCCCTACTCCCTCCGTCTCCGATAGGATGTAGTCTATCTGACCCGGATAGATGTTCACCCCGTGGATCTTGAACATGTCATCCGTCCGACCCAAAATCCTGTCTATCCGCGGATGCTCGCTCCCACACGCACATGGCTCAGCTATCAGCCTCGATACGTCCCGCGTCCGATACCTCAACAGCGGCATCGCCTCCTTGGTCAGCGTCGTCGCGATGATCTCACCTTGCTCCCCATGGGGTACCGGTTCCCCACTCACAGGGTCTACTACCTCGAACAAGAAGTAGTCCCCCCAGTAATGTATGCCCTCATGTACGTGACAATCTATCCCCGTACCCGGTCCGTATAACTCCGTCATCCCGATGATGTCAAAGGTCTCTACCCCCATGATCTCTTCGATGTGAGCACGCATCTGCTGGCTCCACCGCTCTGAGCCGAAGATGCCAATCCTCAGATTCAGCTTGGGTCTCAGATCCCGCGCAGCTATCTCCTCCGCCATCGCCAACCCATAAGACGACGTGCCCGTGATCACCGTCGTCTGGAAATCCTCCATCAACTCCAATTGCTGCGCTGTGTTCCCCGGACCTACCGGCACCGTCAGCGCCCCTAGCCTCTCCGCTCCCAATTGGAAACCTATCCCCGCCGTCCATAACCCGTACCCCGGCGTGATCTGTACCCGATCCCCCTTCGTCACCCCTGCCATCTCATAACACCGCGCAAACATCTCCGCCCAGTCGTCTATGTCCTGCTGCGTGTAGTACACCACCGTCTTCTTCCCCGTCGTCCCCGATGACGCGTGAATCCTCACTATCTCCTCAAA
>JAUWLF010000099.1 GCA_030613785.1 Chloroflexota bacterium
AGAACGCCTCGGTGGAATTCGATATGCAGACCCTGGCGCCCACCTACAAGTTGAGCATCGGCCTGCCCGGTCAGAGCAAGGCGTTGGCCATCGCTGCCCGCCTTGGTCTCTCCAAGAAGATCGTCGGCCAGGCAGCGAGATTGCTCACGCCCGAAGACCTGGAGGTGGAGAGCTTGCTGACTGACATCAAGAGAGCTCGTGACGAGGCGGTAGCGGCCAACCAGGCGGCTGAAGAGGCGCGTGCCCAGGCGGAGCGCACGAAGACGGAGATGGAAGAGCAGTTGACGAGCATCGAGGAGGATCGCCGAGAGATACTGAATCAAGCTCGCCAACAGGCCCGCATGGAGTTGAGCCAGATCAGGAGCCAACTTCACACTATTTCCAAGGCGCTGAGATCTCAGGTGAGGCCCCAGCAACTTGCGGAAGCGAAAGCGAAGGTGGAGGAGGTAAAGGAAGCGATGCAGCCTCCGGAGCCGCCCCTCAAGCTGTATCCCATAGACAGGGACAAACTGAGGGTAGGCCAATCCGTCTGGGTTGATGAGCTCCGGCAAAAGGGGGAGATCACGGCCTTTCTGGACGCAGACGAGGTGGAGATAGGCGTAGGCAAGTTCCGGGTGAGGGCGAAAGTGGACTACCTGGAGTTGGTGGAGGAGGAACCTCCACAGCGCCGCGAGGACACGTACATGGCGCTTGGGCCGCGCGCCGCCCCCCCGTTGAGTCTCCAACTGCGGGGGATGCGAGCGGAAGACGCGATCCCTGAGCTGATCAAGTATCTGGATAACGCCTATCTGGCCCACCTGTCTGAGGTGCGTATCGTGCATGGCAAGGGCACCGGCACTCTGCGTCGTCTGGTGCGGGAGGAACTGCAGAAGCATCCCCTGGTGGCGTCCCATCGACCTGGACTGCCCAAGGAAGGCGGGAGCGGGGTCACCGTTGCCGAACTGGCAGAGTGACAGAGCGTGTCTAGTAAGGGGGTACGGAGACCTCTCTATCCTGTTCGGAGAAGTCGGTGAAGAAAGCCAGAGCCAGGATCGCCAGGATGAAGCCCAGGTAGTTCTCGTTCAGAAAGCGCGACACATAGAAGAAGACCAGCGTCAAGAAAGCGTAGTGGTAGAGCATGGAGTTGATGGAATTGCTCTTCCATTGCCTCCACAGCAGGAAAACGAAGAGAGGTAGGCAAATCAGCAACTCCACTATCCAGAAAGGGAAGTAGTCCAGCCGAGATTCCACGAGACCCAGCGCCAGCACCAAGTTGCCTAGCCCCCAACCCGTGATCTGATAAGGGGTCTCGGCGGTGCCACTGCTCCAGCGCCAGACATCATCGAACAGCGCGTCGAAATCCCAGAGGACAAAAGGCAGCAGCAGCAACGTCACCACGATGATCAGGGGGAGCGTTTTCCGAAGCAGGGATAGGCTAGAGGACTTGAGATCGCCATTCGTGAAAAGCCCTTCCCTGGCTACCACGTAGAGAAGATAGAAAGGAACCAGGAACCAGGCGGTGGGCTTGCTGGCGCACGCCAGCCCGAGCATCACCAAGGACCAAGTAAGCTGGCCCCTCTTGAGGAAGTGTATCGAGAAGAAGATCCAGGCCAGCACGAATACGTCGTTCTGTCCAAAGATGATATCACTACCCATGATGGGGTTCAGCCCCAGCACCATCACCAGGCACAGCCGCTGGTCGCGTTCCCTGACCAGACGTGGGACCAAGAGCAACATGGCGACGAAGAGGATGAGATACACGAAGCGTTGATCATACCAGCCCAGGGTAGCCTGGCTCACGAGATAGAAAGGCGCAGAGAAGAGGAAGGTCCAGGGAAGATAAGGGTAGTGATACAGAGCACTCCGGTAGTCTATGCCCCATTCAGCCATGGGTGTGTCAACGTAGTTTTCGACGTAGGGGTTCTTGCCACCAAGGATGTACTTGATTGTTTCCTCCGTCTGAATGACCCCCCCATCGTGGCTGAAGGTGGCGGGACCCGCCACGTGGCGCAGCAGAACGGAGAACACGGACAATGCGATCACGGTGGTGAAAACGATGCATATCACTATGGCCAGCTTGGCCCGGTATCGGCCTTCGTCGCCGATCCTGGGCCAGACGTCGAAGAAGATGTACAGGATCAAAAGGCCAAACGTAAGGCTGATCAGAAGTAAGCTGATGGGGTCCGTCATCCAGTGGTGGAGCAGCTCCAGGCCCTTCTGCGGCAGGAGGGAGCCCAGTATGGGGATGCTCTGGATCAGTTCCACCCGGCGGGGGGCCACCAGGCGATCCGCCAGAGTGTCTATCCTCACGCGGGCCATCACCAGGATGAAGAGCAACAAGACGTCGAAGGACTTGACTTTCACCGCGCCGTTCCTTCCCATCGCCAATTATACAGTAACCGACCCGTGGCGGCTAACCAGTTCTTGATGCGACCAGAAAGGTCACACAAATGCGCACCACCATGAGAAGATACGCTGGACTGCTGATCAGGCTCGCTCTCCTGGTGCTGATAGTCTGGGGTTCTAACCTATGGCTGGTTCGCATCCGAGATTCCATCCGCAATCATCGCTCAGTCCTGCGGGGCCAACCAAGCCTGAATGAACCCGGTAGTCCCTTGGTTCAGCAGGTGGTCCTCATCGTGGTAGGAGGCCTGAGATATGATGCCTCCCTCGACATGCCCTATCTCAACAGTCTACGGGACCGTGGGTTCGAAGCTCCTTCCAGAGGGTACTTCCCCTCCCATTCCCAGACCGCCTGGACGACGTTGATCAGCGGTGCGGGACCTGAGATCAATGATGCTCCGCTGGTGAACCTACCCGACGACGAGCTGCGTTTCGTCACCGTGGACGACCTCTTTGCCGAGGCGAAGCGATCTCAGCTCACCACAGCGCTGGCGGGTTTTCGATGGTGGAAGGGAATGATCCCCGACCGGTTCCTGGATGCGAGTTTCTTCGTCTCGGCCGCTGACGCGCAGGCCGACCAGCAGTTGGTGGACGCGGCCGTGGGGATCATGGACAGCTTGCGACCCAACTTCCTGCTCGTCCATCTGAGCCAGGTGGATCACGCCGCCCAGGCCTCCGGTGCTGGCAGCCGGGAGTACAGAGATGCAGTGCGCCGCGCTGATTCCCACATTCGGGAGATCGCACAGAGAGTAAGCCTCTCGAGGAATGTGCTCATCGTGGCCGCCGATCACGGCTATCTTGCTGACGGCGGGTATGGTGGAGGGGATGAGGAAGTAGTTGTGACGCCTCTGGTCATGGCTGGCGGGCCAGTGGCGCCGGGATCCTATGAGGAGATAGATCAGGCAGACCTGGCTCCCACGATCGCTGCGCTCCTCGGCTTGGCTGTGCCCAGCGCCGCACAGGGCGAGATCCTGTTCGAGGCCTTGGCCTTGCCTGAAGCGGAACTCACTGCGATGTGGGTGTCCTGGGCTCAACAACGGGTGGGGCTAGGTGACCTCTATCTGGAGAGCATCGGGGGGAGGCCGTTGAGCTCATCGGCAAGAGGCGACGCCGAAATAGCCCACAGTTCGATGCTGGTGAGGAACTACGGGAGCGCTCGGAGCCTTGCTGAATTCGCGGTGCGAGAAACCGACGAGGAGATGAGGCGAGGCCGCGCCAGTCGCATCAGCAGGGAGCAACAGCGGAGGTTGCCTATCGGCCTATTGGTCATCGGGCTTGGGACCTACATGCTTTGGCGCCGCTGGAGCCGCACGACAGCCGCCCTCATCGTCTCTGCGCTGGCGAGCATCCTGATCTACAATCTGCTCTTTGTCTGGGGAGGACACGTATACTCCTTCAGCACTATGGGGGAATGGGACGTATTCCTCGCAGAGACGACCACAAGAATGACTGTGGCCATCATACCAGCGGTATGCATCATCACCTGGATCATGTGGCGCAAGCAAGAGGCGCGACCCGTGGATATAGCAAACACAAACTACAGCTTCACCTTGATCTTGGCCTTTTTTCTCTCCCTTCCTTTGATCGTGGGCTACGTCGCCAACGGTGTGGAGATAACCTGGTATCTGCCCCATCCTCTCCTCGCCTTCCTGCAAGTGTCGGCGTTGGGCCAGCTCGCGGTGGCGGGGTTCCTGGGCTTCCTGGTGCCGCTGGTCACCATCCCGCTTGATCGGTTGCTACGGTGGATCAGGGTCAGGGTGCGGTCAACGGCAGCGTCAAGGGCCTGACAGGGTTACCACTTTTCTGGCGGTTCTGATACAATAGACCGCGAGTGCTATTAGGGAGGCGGGCAAAATCGCCTTGCGAGTCCTGCTCATCAACCCCAAGGTCAACTTGCCCATAGACGTGCGGAGCAGTCCCTCTTTGGGTCTGGCCTACCTGGCTGCCATGTCGGAGAAACAGGGCGACGAAGTGCGCGTCCTGGACATGGAAGTGGAAGATACGCCACTACAGCAGGTTGTCAGGGAGCATGACCCCGAGGTGATAGGTCTCACAGCAAACACCATACAGATCAAGGGTGCCTGGCAGGTCGCCACCGAGTTGAAGCAGATCACAACAGCTCCCATCGTGCTGGGAGGCCCGCATCCGACTTTCCTGGCCGCCGAGTCTGTGGAGAGACCCGAGATTGACATCGTGGTGCGGGGTGAGGGAGAGCTGACATGGGTGGATCTGTGCACCCATCTGGGCCAAGGGAAACCGCTGGACACAGTTGAGGGCATCGCCTATCAGCGCGATGGCACTGTGATCCACAATCCCGACCGACCTGTGGTCACTGACGTGGATTCGCTGCCCCTTCCGGCCTATCACCTGCTCAAGATGGATCGCTACACCAATCTGCAACCCACTCTCGACCGTATTGAGGGGGACAGTTATCCGCTCCTGAGTTCACGAGGCTGCCCCTATCGCTGCACCTACTGCTCCCAGATTCTACCCCGCAGGTGGCGCGCCCGATCAGCCCAGAACGTAGTCGCGGAGTGGCACTGGCTGGTGAAGGAGTTGGGGGCCAAGGAGATTGGTGTCCTCGACGATTCTTTCAACATAGATCGGCAACGCGTGCTGGAGATCTGCGATCTAATCATCGCAGAGGGATTGAATCACGTGCCCTGGATCATGATCAACGGTATCCGTGCCAACCTGGTTGATGAGGAGTTGCTGGGGAGGATGCGTGAGGCAGGCTGCATTCGTACAGCCTTCGGGGTGGAAAGTGGCAACCAACGCATCCTGGACAGTGTGATAGACAAGCACTTGACCCTGGATCAGGTGCGGGCGGCTTTCAAGGCAGCGAAGGCGGTGGGGATGGAAACCATCGGTTTCTTCATCATCGGTCTGCCAGGCGAGACGGAGGAGACCATGGACGACACCATCCGCTTCGCTTGCGAACTTGACCCGTTAGTGGCCAACTTCTCCATGGCCACGCCCTTTCCTGGAACTGAGATGTACAACCAGGTGTTGGAGAAGGGCAGGTTGCTGGTGGAGGACTGGGATGATTTCGCCTTCTTCGAGAACAAGGCTCAGTTCGAGACCGACGACATGCCCGCTGAGCTCGTGCAACGCAAATGGCGGGAAGCCTACCGTCGCTTCTACCTCAGACCAGGCCGCATGGCCAGCACCCTGCTCCGGAAGAGAACCTGGCAAGGACTGCCTCGCACCATCCGCATGGCCTGGAAGACGGTGGTGAGTTCGTGACATCCCTGACGACAAACGACGCGGCGTGCACGGAATCGAGAGCTCCATCGGGGAGAGTCCTTTCGCGGGCGAGCAATGATCTGACGCCGCATTTCGAGAGATGCCGATGACTCAGACTGACAGAATGCGATGCAGCGTGGGTATCACAGCCCACAACGAGGAGGCTAACATCGGCCGGCTGCTGGAGGCGATGTTGAACCAGCAACTGGATGAGGTGGTCATCACTGAGATCATAGTTGTCGCCAGTGGCTGCACCGATGGCACCTGCGGAATAGTCCGTGAGTTCGAGGCCAGGGAGCCGCTCATCAAACTCCTGACCCAGGATGAGCGAGAGGGAAAGGTCTCAGCGGTCAACCTCTTCCTTCGGAACGCCCAGGAGGAGATCTGTGTCCTGGAGAGCGGCGACACACTGCCTGGCGAGCACAGCGTGGAGAGCCTGGTCAAGATGTTCCGGGATCCCCAGGTGGGGATGACCGGAGCGCACAAGGTGCCGGTCAATGTCCCGGATCACGTCATTGGCTATCTCTCACACCTCAGGCTGGCCATGGAGCACTCTCTCTGTCTGGAGATCCCGCGCCTGGGGGAGATGATCGCCTTTCGCAAGGTCTTCGACCAGATACCGCCCGATGTGGCGATGGACGAGGCCTTCGTCGAGGCCCTGATGATCGACCGCGGCCTCGACGTACGATATGCGCCGGACGCCATGGTGTACAACATGGGACCTGAGACGTTCAGCGACTTCGTGCGGCAGAGGCGCAGGAACTACGCAGGCCACCTGCATCTCAAGCGCAAGTATGGCTATCGTGTCTCCAGTCTGGACAACGCTAGGGTGGCACGCCTGGCCTTGACCGAGGCCTGGGGGGCCGTCAGTCGCACCTTCCGTTTGCTGTACGTGCTAACCACGTTGGCGGCCATCGAGATCTATTCCCGTATTCTGGGCAGCTACGACTACTACGTCAAAGGTGACAAATACGTGGTCTGGGACATGGCCTGGACGACCAAGAAGGTGGACGAAGCTAGAGTGAAGGCCACGGAGGAGTCACAGAACGCCTCAGCGGAGGAGTAGCTTGCGAGACAAGTTGATCACCGTGCTCAAGATCGTGGTCAGCGTGGGGCTGATCGCGTATTTGTTGAGCCGTGTGAGGCTAGATCTAGTGGTCGAGGCGATGCGCTCAGCTTCGGCCAACTATCTATATCTGCTGCTAGCCCTGGCCCTGTACTTCGGGGCCATAACGGTGGGCGCCGTCAAGTGGCAGATACTTCTCCAGGCACAGCGGATACACCTCCCACTGGGCAACCTTCTCTCCTACACTTTCGTGGGGCTCTTCTTCGGCAATTTCCTGCCCACCAACGTAGGGGGAGACCTGGTACGTGGCTACGACCTCGCCCGTGATACCTCGCTCCCCGCAGAGGCAGCCATCTCGGTGCTCGTAGATCGGCTGGTGGGCCTGATCGCCTTTGTGTTCGTAGCGGTGCTAGCGGCGCTACTGGTCGTGTATTCCGCCGGACAGGCAGCGCTCTGGCAGGTAGTGGTCCTTGCGGCTGTGGGTCTCCTGGGCCTGTGCGGAGGGTTCGCCCTCATGCTCAGCAATCGGCTGCGCGCCCAAGTTGGACGACTGTTTAGCCTGAGTCTGCTTTCCTCTCTAGCGCCTTTGTACGACAAGCTGTCTTCTGCCCTCTCAGCCTACAGGCGGAGCTACGGGGCTCTGGCCCAGGCCTTCTTCATCTCCATCCTGGTCCTCTCCATCGGCAGCGTGGTGAACTACCTCATCGCGCTGGCCTTGGGAGGCGGCATATCGCTCTTGCACATCTTCCTCTTCACACCCCTGATCACCTTCGTCCTGCTCATACCCATCTCCATCGGCGGTATCGGCCTGAATCAGAGCGCCTACGTGTTCTTCTTTAACCTGGTGGGCGTGCCTGAGGAGAAATCTCTCGCCATGTCCCTCATCATGCAGGCCATCATCATCGTGGCCAGCCTGCCTGGAGGGATCCTGTGGTGGCGCAAGCGGTCTCAGCGCCCGCCGGAGTCGGTTGGCGAAGCGGTCGCTGAGCAGTGAAGCCCACCAGGGTCGAAGATTCGAGCGGGTAGCGCGGCTGAGAGAGGTTGCCAGCCGCCACGGTCAGTCCCACGTAGAGGAGAGGTCACGCCCAATCTATGAGGCAAGGACTTCGCCCAGCGCTCCCTCAATCCCCACACTCCACCCGCAGCGTGAATTCACCCTCATTCTGAAACTCACCGCTGGCCAGTTGTCGATACAGCCCATATCGCACGGTCTGAGCCTCCAGTAGCCTCGGCAGTGGGTAGACATCGCGCACGATCTCCCCAGCCTCCCAAGTCGTCGTCGGCCGCCAGCCGTACACGGGCGCAAACTGATCTGCCTGAGCCATGATCTCCCCCTGGCCGTCAAGGAGGTGGACGAAGACACTCAGGTCTCGCTCCGGCTTGGACGGTGCGAACCAGGCCACCTCCAAGAGGATCGCGTCCGACGTGCACCTCAGCCCTTGCTCCCGCACCTGTATCTCCTGCCCAGGGGTCGGGCTGGTCTCGCCCTTCTCAATTCTCGTATCGATCTGCACCAGGTATGGCCCGACCGCCCTCAAGTACACGCGGGTTCCCAACTGCTCCTCCCACCCGCCTACAGGGCGATTGTAGAAGGTGTACTCGGGCGTGACGAGGGGGCTCTCCTCCACGATGGCGGAGAAATCGGCCTGGTGATCCACCACTTCGATGTGTCCCAGCTCCCCTAGGACATCATGGGCGAAGCCCACGGCGAAATACCGCGGCCCCCACTCCATCATGAGCGTGGAGCCAGGAGGCGCATTCTGAGCCAGGGCGATCGTTTGGAATCCGGTGGGGTCCTCGGTGAGACTCTTGACGAAAGGCAGATTCCGCCACACTAGCATCAGGCAGCAGAGCAGTGTCAGCGGCACCAGTGCGCCGCGTACGTATCGACTCCAGCTCTCCTTGCTGAGCAACTCATCGCCCAAGAAGAGCCATGCAAAGGCAAGGCTGAGCGTAGAGGGCAAGGTCAAGGCGGGCAGCGGGTAGGTGTGCCACAGAACCACGTGGAAGGCATAAGCTGTGATGGCGCTAATCAGCAGTGTAACCGCAGCCCTTCGGTACCGCGGACGCCTCAACCCCACCAGAAGTCCTGCGATGCCCAATAGGACCCCTGGCACGGTGAGATCCGTCACCAGCACAGCGTTGATCTCCTTGAGATTCACACTGAGTTCCGACGCCGACTCAGGCCATCGGACATAGTTCTCCGCTTCTCGTCCGGTGAACTGGTCCCAGAAACCCTCCCATGTGTCGGGTTGGTCATAGACCCAAGCTGCACCCGCCTGGGCTCGCAGCGGAAGGTAGACATAGGGCACGAAGCCCACCAAACCCAATAGCAGAGCGACGATCAGCAGCCGAGGCAGTCGACGGAGGTTGGTGGTCAGATGCGGCCACACGGCGTAGAGGAGCGCCGGCACAACGGTGATCAGGAGCCTGTGGTGGGCGACGCCGATGCCACCCACCAGGGCCAACCACCAGACACGATGAGGGATCTCACGCCGCCACAGTGCCAACAGTAACAACAGGGCCAGAATGGCCAATCCCATGGCGTAGGTCTCGGCGATGACGCTGTGCAGCCACACCGTCTGGGTCAAGCCGAACACAGCGGTGACCGCTGCCGACCACATGGATCGCCCGGTCAAGTGGAAGGCCAGGATGTAGACGAGACTCAGCGCCGCTATGCCCCATACGAGCGAAGCCACGCTCGGGGCTGCCGCCGGAGGGACGCCCAGCGCCCTCGCGGCGTTGACCAGCACATTTCCGGTGATGACGTACAGAGGATAACCAGTGGCGTGGAGAGTCCCAGCCAGGTTGAGGACGATCTGCATCTCTCCCACGTCGGCCATGTAGTAGTGATCGCCACCATTGGGCACTGTCTGCAACGTGGGAAGATAGACCACCACCAAGCCGGCCAACGCCAGCCCAAGAGGGATGATGTGTTTGCGCCTCAAGATCGTCTCGTGCTATCTCTGAGTGCCATCCCGCCATCCACCGACCGTGCTGGTCAAATCGGGCGAGGGCCCGGGAGCACGCTTCTACATCTCCAGGCCCTTGAACGGGTCCACCCTCTCCTCGAGCGCTATCCGCAATTCCTCGTGCTCGGCCGCAGCCTGCCCCAGAGGAATGCCCTGCATGGTGACATCAATGGCCTGCCGGAAAGCCCGCGAACAGTGTCTGTTCCTTCACTGGGGTCAGCGAGAGTTCCCGTGCCTTGGCTTCCTCCTCCTCCGTGACCTGTGTCAGTAGCCGTTGGACCTCTTGCTCACTGAGCACGTCAGGTTCAAAGCCTGCCGTTCTTCGCCTCCTCGCAGTTGAAAAGGGATCCATGAGACGCCTCAATAGTAACGCAAGACGGACGTTTTGGCTACATGCCCTCCATTCTCCAGAGCGAGCCTGGCAGAGCCTCTTAGGACACTGGAGCACTAGTGGCCGGAAGCTGCCAAAGATGGACAGCCCAGGAACGTAGTCTCCGCACCGGGGGGCACATCCCGGACTGGCCCCTCACTCCCGCTGATCGCTCAGACACCGATCGGGGCGTCGCGCCCACACAGAAAGGGCCACCCCTCGGTGCTTCTTATTCCCTAGAAGCCCCATCAGGTTTCTGTGGTCAGGATCCTGCCGGGCTTGATCTCTCCTCGATAAGTGGCCAGGACTTTCTTACGCAGGACCTGATCATCCAGCATGAGCGAGCGCACAACCCGCCAGATTCTCGACATGCTGGTAGACTTGACAATTGGGGATAGATCGAGTATCATACTTTCAGTAAGTATGATCAAGTGAGGGGTTTGTGATGGCTAGAGAGGTGAAACTGGGAAGGGTCCAGCAGAGGGGACAGGTCACCATCCCCATCGAACTTCGCAGAAAACTGGGGATCGAGGAGGGAGGTGTGGTGGCCTTTACCGAGACCGAGAATGGGGTTCTAATCTCCCCTCGTGAGGTGTTGGCTATGGACGCCCTGGACCAAATAGGGAAAGCCTTGAAGGAACAAGATATCTCCCTCGAGGAGCTGATCGAGTCGGGGAGGGGAATCAGGGGAGAGATGGTGAAGGAGGAGTACGGCCTGGAAGCGGAAGAGGGTAATGGTTAGGGTGTTCCTCGATGCCAGCGTCTTGTTCTCCGCAAGCTACTCTGCAAGGGGCGCTTCGAGGGAGATAATCCGCAGGGGGATCAGGGATGAGCTTATCATCGTGGTCAGCCGGTACGTCCTTGAGGAAGTCGAGAGAAATCTTCGAGAGAAGGTGCCTCGCGCTGTTGGAGCCTTTCAAGAGTTCGTGACCTTGGTATCCCCCGAGATTGCAGACGACCCCTCTCCTTCGGAGTTGAAAGAGGCAGCCTCCTACATCAACCTCAAAGATGCCCCCATTGTCGTGGCTGCGGTCAGGGCTGAGGTGGAGTATCTAGTGACCCTGGATCGGAGGCACTTTGTGCAGGATCCAAAGGTGGCAGAGAGATCGGGTCCGAACATCGTCACCCCAAATGAACTGGTGGCCATCCTCAGGGGTGAAGGTTGAGACCTGGCGGGGGAAGTTCGCTCTGCGCCATCTTTTCCCATACAGCATTGCCAGCATCCGCTACCTGGTCTCATAGCTGATCTTACTCTGCACCGCGCTCCTCCCCATAGTCTATCAGATCCTCGGCCGGGTTCGCTGTCCGCGCCTCGGCGTCGAAATACCCCAGAGTGGTGTCGAAAGACGCATGTCCGGCCAGTGCCTGCACCTGCAGCCGAGTCGCTCCATGACTGAGCACGCTCCCTATGCGATCCTGTCACTGCGAGCGCCAGCGAAGCAGTCTCTGGCCCCGCAGGTGGGGATCGCTTCGTCGCTGAGTTCACCCTGAGCCTGTCGAAGGTCTCCTCGCGATCACAGATCCTCAGGATCGTTGTCAATGTACCTAGTGCCCACCGAGCATTGAAATGATGCCCAAACCGGCCAGGCCCTCCAGCATCAGTTGCACGGCCAAAGCGGCCAGCAAAACGCCGAAGACCGCCTCTGTCACAGCCATCCGGGACGGGTCGAGGTGCTCGGCCAGGCTGTCAAGGTTGCGGAAAATGAGCCAATCGAAGGCGCCCATGAGCAGAACGAGCCCAACGAGGATGGCCAGCATGACCCACGAATCGATGGCGCCGGAAAAGATGACCAGCATGGTAATCCCGGCGGGATTCAGCAGGTAGGGCACGGCCAGTGGATAGAGGGCCATCTGCATGGCGCTGCGCTCGCTTGCCTTCTCGTGGTGGTCCTCCGATTCCCCGGCGCCCCCCAACATCTTGAGGGCCAGCAACAGGAACACGATGCCCCCGGCGATGTACAGCGCTTCCGGAGTAAAGTGCAGGAGCTTCATAAGAAACGCGCCTAGCACCACCAGGATCAAGGCCACGGTCAGAGCCGTCTGTACCATCCGACTCGCCACCCTTTTCCGGGTATCGCTGTCCATGTCGGCTGTCAAGTCCAGGAAAGGCACCAGGGCCACTTTGGGTCCCATGCCGATCAGAAGCAAGACCAAGATGTCAAGAATCACCCAGATGTCAATATCGCCTAGACTCATTGTAAATCGCCTCCTTGTATAGTTTCAGATGGTGGTCCAATGGGTTGGCCATTATTCTCCGCCGAGCTTTGTATTGCGATACACTCCTCACAGGAAAGAACCAACGAGTCCACACCTGCCATCTAGATGGCATACAAGAATGGAATCGGGAATGTATGCCTCTAGAACCATCCTTTCTTCTTCATGTACCAGAGCATGCCGGCAACAACGCCTATGATAGTCAGCACCATCACATAGAGCCCAGCAGGCTGATCGATGCCCGGCATGTGTTCAAATCTCGTGGCGTACAGTGAGCTGATAAACGTGATGGGTAGAAAGATAGCCGACAAAATGGTCAGGACGTAGATGATGCGGCTGGTTCTTTCACCAACCGTGGCGCGATGGATGTTAAGCAGGACGTCCCACCAGTCGCGCAAGCGCAGAAACCCCTGCCAAAGCGCTTCAACATCGGCTGCCAGATTGTGGGTAAACAGATGTTCCGTATCTTCGGTAATGAAACGTACCTCTTGTTCACGGATCGAAACCAGGAAAGCCTTTTTTCTCCGCAAGGGCTCGTACAACGGTTTGATCAACTCTCGCGTTGCCATCAACTCGTCAAGAACTCCCCTGGTGCCAGGACTGGCGAGGATCTCATCCTCTAGTTGATTGAATCGCTTGACCAACTCCCCAAACACCAACTGCTCAGTGTGACTGATTACAGCTCGAAACAGCAGGTAGAACAGGTAATCGCTTCCGAAACTCTGTGCTCTGGTACGCCCGCTCAGAATCTTGTGCTGGATATCGTCGAATACTCCCAGCACCGATTCGTCAAAAAGAAGTAAGAAGTGCTCACCCAAGACTACGCAGCCACACGCTTGTAAATACTCATTTCTTTCCGGATCAAAGAGCGGGGTTGGGGTGCTGTATTCGAAGTACAGGACATCAGGCAGTCGGTCTGAGAATTCCAACGGAACCTGGTTCAAGATCTTCTCCGACAGGGCCGGGTCTGCCGAAAACGCTGACAACAATCTCTGAATATCCCCCTCGTCGGAAGTACCGTAGCCGCGGACGATAACCCAGGAAATGCGATCATCGCGAACCTGTGTCAGGACATCATCAAGAGAGTCGCTGCTGTAGCTCTCGATGAGTTCTGGATCGTAGTTGATCAACGTGAACTTCTTATCCATGACCGATCCTTCTTGATCCTGCCATCGCGCCTGCGGTTGCGGTAGCTGTGGCGCGTCTGCCGAGTTCCCCGGCTACAGATGTCATCACGACCATACGGATTGCGCTAGCAGCTAGCACGCGAATGGACCACGATCTTCAGCAGCGCATTGGGATCGTCGCTGAAATCCATGGTGGCGAACTAGTACACTGGAACCCAAGTTTCGCTATGTTGTCATTGCGAGGAGCGCTAGCGACGAAGCAATCTCCTTCTGTGCTGAACAAGTGACTTC
>JAUWLF010000123.1 GCA_030613785.1 Chloroflexota bacterium
TGCTGTCGTGCCTTCGTAGAACACCAGGGCTTGAGGGCCGTGGCGTTCCTTGATGGCTTCCATCTTCACGGCGATGAAGTCTATCGCCCGTTCCCAGGACACAGGTTTGAACTCTTCGGTCCTGTTCTTCCTCACGAGTGGATGGAGCAAGCGATCCTCGGCATAGAGGATCTGTGGTGCGCTGCGGCCCTTCACGCATATCTTGCCTCGGCTCCACCGGTCTTCGGGATCGCCTTCCACTCTGATCACTTTGCCGTCTTCGAGGTGAACGATCATGCCGCACTCGGCGCGGCAAATCTGGCAGAAAGTGCGTGCGGTGTCATGAGACATGGGGTCAATCCTCCACTCCAAACAGCAGGTAGTATTATAGGTCGCCTGTCATGGCGTAGCAAGCGGATCGTGGTACCCTTGACGGCTGCTGCCAACTGGCATATACTCTGCAAGTGTCCTCGGCACGTCTTGACTGCACGGAGGAGGCATCGTAATGAAGATCAGCCAGCTGTGCCGTCTGTCCCAGGAGGTACTCAGCGGGGAACTCCTTGAAGCGGTCTTCATCGATCAAGTTGTCAAGGAACCGAACTCCAAGGAGGCGGATGAGCAGTCGCGAGGAGGCCAGGATCCAAAGCAACGACGGTTGTCTCTGCTTACACTCTACTAGCCGATACTGGCCTGTGGCGCGGGGGGTGGAGCGCGCCGCGCGAGGTCTGTTCTCGAAGGGAAGCAGATCCAGCCCCTTGCCAGGGATGGGGCGAAGGAACTGAGAGACCAAGAGTCACCCGCAATGGAACGGCGTTTCTTCGCCTTCAGTGGGGCTCATGTCGTGATTCGTCGGCGCTACTGGTGGGGATCCGCAAGTCCCAACGAGCGATGCACAGCGCACGGCGGGCTGTCTCTTGTGGAGTGTCTGGTTCCTCTCTTATGTGTCGTGAGGAGGTAGTTCATGGACTGGCGGGATAGAATAATCGTGGACCCTGGCGTTCTGGCAGGGAAGCCTGTGATTCGAGGGACGCGGCTTGCCGTGGACTTCGTCGTCGAACTGCTGGCGGAGGGGTGGACAAGAGAGGAGATACTGAGCAACTATCCGCAACTGAGTTCTGAGGACGTTCAAGCGGCCCTCAGCTACGCCGCTGAGACTCTCAGAAGCGAGAAGGTATACCCGTTGAGTGTCCAACCACAATGAAGTTCCTTGCCGACGAGAACATACCCGCCAGGGCGGTCCGGGCGGTGCGTGAAGAAGGCTATGACCTGGCTTGGGTCGCGGAAGAGAACCAAGGAGCCAGTGATGAGCGCGTTCTGGAGATGGCGCGAGCTGAGGAGCGAGTTCTAATCACCTTCGACACCGATTTCGGGGAGTTGGTCTTCCATCGCCGGGCAGAAGCGCCAACCGGAGTCATTCTCCTGCGCATCAGGCCTCGTTCCCCAGAGTTCGTCGCTGAAGTGTTGAGAACGGTGTTGGAAAGCGATCGGCCCTGGCACAGGCACTTCTCAGTGGTCACCGAATCACGCGTGCGTATGGTGCCTTTGCAGCTAGGTGATCCAGGTGGTGCTTCATAAGCCGAGCACCGAGCCGCACCCCTGCCGCCAAAGCCCCGGGGTCATACTTGCTCTGGAGTACCTTGAGCATTCCATGCATTGGGTGGCGGGAGTCCAGCGCGGAGGGAAATCCCAGGAGGTCTTCTGGGTGGAGTGGGTTTTTCCGCGCGTTGAGATATCTTCCGCCGACGTATGGTATTGTATGCTGTGAACAAGCGCGCAACAGCTGATCCCGTCTAAGCCGAAAGGGGAGTGGCATCACTCCCCTTTGTTGCACTGTACATACCTATGGTAGAATCCCGTTGTATGATCGAGTTCTCCGTCTCAACCTCCTTCATCAGAGCAGACCTGTCCAGGCTGAGGCAGCTAATCCGTCTCGGCGACTTTCGCAAGCTGGAGATAGGCTTCTACGACGAAGAGACGTTGCCGCTGGTCATGGATCTCGCGGTCAGAGAGGGCCTGAGCTATGGCTTCCACGAGCCTCTGCCTCGCCTGCCCACCGACGATTACCCGTTCCTTACCGATCCCGACGACGAGAAGCGTTGGCGGACTCTGGATTCCATGTACCGTACGTTGCGGACCGCCGTGAGGTATGAGGCGGAATACGTCGTCGGTCACATCCCGTCCGTCATCTGGGAGCCTCTGCCGGCATTGAGCGAGGAGAGGATCATTCAGTTGGCCCACAGCAGTTGCGACCAGTTGACTCTATGGAGCCAGGAGGCAGGAATCCCCTTCGTCTTGGAGAACGTGGGTCCCAATCCATACTTCTTCCAGGTGGAGGCTTTCATAGAGGTGATGGAGGCTCACCCGGACTTGAAGTTCTGTCTGGACGTCGGCCACCTGCATCTGATGTCCATCTACGCAGGGATCGACTCCCTGGACTTCGCCGCCAAGCTGGCGCCCTATACCTGGATCATCCACGTCTACAACGCGACCCCGGAGATGTATCGCAAGTACCACCACGTCCCCGCTCATCCTTCACAACGACCGGAGGAGGGGTGGGCCGACATCCCGGCCATATTGGAGTGCGTGTTGGCGGACTCGGGGCAGAGCCGTACGTTGGTGTTCGAGTACTCGCCTCAATACCCTGCGGAGGAGACCTTCCTTAGAGAGGGAATAGAATGGGTGAAGGAGGTCGTGTCTGGGAGGGGGACTACTTCTCGAGGATGATCGTCACTGGGCCATCATTGTGAATCTCGACCAGCATCATCCCCCCGAAGATGCCCGTCTCGACGTGGAGGCCCTCCTCCTCCAGGAAGGCCACAAAGGCCTCCACCAGCGGCTCAGCTATCTCCGGTGGAGCGGCCTTCGAGAAACTGGGACGCCGGCCCTTGCGGGCGTCCCCGTACAGCGTGAACTGTGATACTACCAGGGCCTCGGCTCCCACTTCCAACGCCGACAAGTTGAACTTGCTTTGCTCGTCGGCGAAGATGCGCAGGTTGGCTACCTTGCTGGCCAGGAATCGGGCCTGTTTCTCCCCGTCATCCCTGGCTACACCCAGAAGCACCACCAGTCCTGGCCCTATATGGCCCACGACCTTCCCGTCTACGGAAACCGAAGCCTTGATTACTCTTTGAACGACGATGCGCATCTCATGCCCTTGGAGGAGATTTGGGGTGTATTTGCCCAAGTGTTCTCAATCTGGTATGCTTGGGGAGAGGGTAGTTTGCACTACAAGAGGCTGAACCATGATCAAACTGCTTATGAGTTGGGACATACAAGCCGGCAAAGAAGCAGCTTACATGGAGTTTGTTACTAGAGAGTTCACTCCTCAACTGATGAAGTTGGGCATCCAGCCCACCGAAGCTTGGTACACAGTGGTAGGAAACGGACCCCAGGTACTGGCCGGAGGGATTACCAAGGACCGGGAGACCATGATGGCCATACTGGAAAGCGAGGAGTGGGAGGGTCTGGAGCAGAAACTCCTCGATTATGTGCGGAACTACAAGCACAAGGTGGTTCCCGCCACAGGACAGTTCCAACTATAGCACGGATCTCGAACCTGCGTCTACTCCTTCTCACTCGCTGCGGTTTTCTCTTCCTTCTTAGCCTTCCCGCCATCGCCTCCTGGTAGCTGCTTGGCTGCCTCCTTTGCCGGCAGTTGACGGTTGTCGGTCACATAGAACCCAGAGCCCTTGAAGATGATGCCCACGGGCTGGATAACGCGGTGCACAGGTCCGGCGCAGGCTGGACACGAGTCCACCGGCTTATCGGAGAAGTGCTGCAATCGCTCGAATCTGCGTCCACATAGTTGACATTCGTACTCATAGATGGGCATGTATTGAACTACACCTCCTGAAGTGGATCTTGTGTCTCATCCCCCCGCCGATCGAAGAGATAGTTGCTCCCCTCCATACCTTTTACGCAGTTTAGTATCTCAGCCGCTATCTGGGCTATCTGACGCGGGTGAACCAGCGTTCTCCGCTCGTTGGTGACGATAGCGGCTGAGACGCTCACCAAAGGGAAAATGGCCTCTTCTCCTCGTCTGTCTTGAGTCACGTAGTAGCCCCGCGCCCGGTCATTCTCATGATAGTGGTCGGGGATCGCCTCATCGAAGCAGGCGATAGCCGCCTGGCAGACCTCCTTCGCTCGATCTGGCGTGGTGACAACGATGAAGTCATCTCCACCTTCGTGTCCGATGAAATCGTCGTCGTTTCCGTGGTCCAGAACCGACGAGACTATGCAATCGCTCAGCATCTTTATCGCACGGTCGCCGGCCAAGAACCCGTACTTGCTGTTGTAGGGCTTGAAGTGATCCAGATCAAAATAGCATACGGCGAAGGGTTCTCTCGTCGCGATCCTTTCCTCGAGGGTCCGTTCGACGGCAAGATTCCCAGGGAGCTTGGTCAGGGGGCTTCTCTGTATGTCACGCTCGCTTCGTTGCAAGTGTGTGACCACACGAGCTCTCAGCTCGGCAGGGTCAAAGGGCTTGGTGATGTAATCATCCGCTCCCTCTCTCATACCCTTCACCTTGTCCGAGGTTCGGTCAAGAGAGGTCAAGATGATCACGGGTATGCTGGAGGTCAGGAAACCGCGCCTCAATTGACGGCAGACCTCCAGTCCGTCCATTCCGGGCATCTTTATGTCCAGCAGCACCAGATCCGGCTTCTCTTGCTTTGCGAGGCGCAGACCTTCCACGCCGTTGGCAGCACAGATCACCTGCAACCCATCGGCCTCCAACGCATCTGCAACGAGATTCGAGATGATGGGATCATCATCCACAACCAATACCTTCGCGGGGTGCTCTGACATGGCCGCCTCTCTAGAGTATTGTACGGGATTTCTGCGGTACGAGCAAGTCTTGACAAACCCAGTCGCGGCATGGATAATGTTTTGACAGCAAAATGATGACGTGCTAATGGTGAGTTCGATGAGTGGACACAGCGGGCCCGTTGGGATCTTCGACTCGGGAGTGGGAGGACTATCGGTGATGAGGGAGATCTCGAAGGAACTCCCTCAAGAGGATGTGGTGTGTTTTGCCGACAGCGTCCACTGTCCATACGGAAGGCGATCACACGACGAGATCCAGCGTCTAGCTCGCGGCATCGTCACCTTCTTGCTCTCCCAAGGCGCTAGAGTCATCGTGGTGGCTTGCAACACCGCCTCGGCGGCGGCCTTGCACCACTTGCGAGAGACCTCTAGCGTGCCCATCGTGGGCATGGAACCGGCGGTCAAGCCGGCTGCCGAACGGACCGACAGCAAGGTCGTAGGAGTGATGGCCACCGAGGCCACGTTTCAGGGAGCCCTCTTCGCCAGCCTCGTGGAGCGGTTCGCCAGCGATGTCGAGGTGCTGACCCAGACCTGTCCTGGTTTGGTGGAGCAGGTCGAGACAGGACTCATGGAGGAGGCCGCCACCATGGAGATGCTGAGGCGGTACGTGCAACCAATGGTGGAGGCGGGGGTAGATTCCCTGGTGTTGGGCTGCACACATTACCCGTTCCTCAAACCGCTCATACGGGAGATAGTGGGGGAGGAAGTCGAGATCGTTGATCCCAGCGCGGCCGTTGCTCGGCAGACGAGACGAGTGCTGGCGAGAGATGGACTGGTCGGGGAAGGCGAGTGTGCTCGCCATGTCTTCTACACCACCGGAGATCCTGAGGTTTTTGCACGGCTACTTGAGGAACTCACGGACCTGAGAGGGCCTGTGTTAGGAGCCAGATGGCTCCAGGGCGAGGTCGTCTCATCTTGATCCTGGAGTTGGCGTCGCGGCATCGTGGACTCGGTCTTGAGCTGCTGGCCGTGCAGGCCTCCATGACGCTAGGGCCAGTTGCCGTGTGTTCGCAAAGGTAGACGATTCCTTTGGCCTGACTGCGTGGGAGGGGAGATGAAATCACTTTCGTTCGAGGGACAGCGGGTGCTGCTGGGTCGGCTGGAGAAGGGAGAGGACATTCTGAACGGGCTGACGGAGTTCTGCATATTGAACGGCGTGAGGGTTGGCAGTGTTCAAGCCATCGGAGCCGTACAGCGCGGCGGAGTGGGCTACTACGACCAGGCGGCTACCACCTACCGGGAGACCCGTTTCGAGGAGGGCATGGAGATCGCCTCTTTGGTGGGCAACATATCCCAGAAGGAGGGCGAGGTGTTCTTGCACTGTCACGTCATCCTGGCTGATGCAGAAGGGCACTGCTTTGGCGGGCACCTGCTGGAAGGGAATGTCGCCTTCGCCTGCGAGTTCGTGGTGACGGCCCTCGACGGTCCCGTTCCCGAGCGGACCTTTGACGAGGCCACAGGACTGATGCTCTGGTAGGGACGCTGCCAGAGAGGTCTTGAGAGACAACTGCTTGAGGAGGACGACGCACCAGTCCTTGGGAGTACACGTTGAGCTACATTTCTCGACCGACAGCGAGCCCTGGTCGGTTCATGTGGCTGAGGCAGCCATGATCCTTCGGCTTTCAGGCAGTCTGGTCGCGATCGAACGAATGTGCGCAGGAGCCAGTTCGCCTACCCCATCGAGACGAGTCCGTGACCGAGCGCTGGTAGGGCGAGGACGGCGAGGATGAACCCCAGGAGGGTGAGGAGCGCCAGCGGCTTGCCTTGCCAGTTGCGCATGCTGCGCGCATGCAGGCTCATGGTGAGGATCAACCACACAACCAGCAGCCACACCTGGTCTTGACGCCAGGACCAGTAGCTGCCCCAGGCAAGCTGTCCCCACAGTGCTCCGGCGATCAGTGCTCCGCTGAGCAAGGGGAAGCTGATGGCAAGCGCCCCTTGCGTGTAGGTCTGGCAGTCCTCCGTGGATGGCCAGTTCGAGAGGAACTTGCGCGGATGGGCGAGGCTCGCCACGAGGTAGCCGATTGCCCCTGCGCCTGCGCAGGCGTAGGCTCCGAAGGCGGCGAGAGCAGCGAGCAAGTGAAGTAGATACCAGGGGCTTCGGGCGAAGGGCGAGATCTGCAAGGTTTCGAAGGTCGGCGGTCGTACGAGAAGGAGGGCGTAGGAATGGACGGCGAAGGCCAGAGTGAGAACGATGGGCATCACGCTGGTCTGCCGCGTCAGCCTGGCGACCAAGACCGAGAGAAGTATGATGGCTTCTGTGAAGAGCATCGTAGTCAGGTAGAGATGCGAGAAGGCCCAAGGCTCCAAGCGTATCCCTGACCAGAGCAGGGCGATCCCCTGGCAGGACAGGAATAACGAGAAGCCTACCACATGCGCTCGGCTCGTGACTGGTCCTCGTCGGAAAAGATGAGCCCAGGAGAAGAGGATGAGCCCAAACAGCAGGAGATTTGCCAGGAAATAGAGGGCACTCTCGTCAGGCATCACAGCCTCGCCTCAATGGTCTTCATTAGCGCATCGAGGTCCTGCTGACCAGCTCCCTTGTCCATCTCTCCCACCGCCGCCAGCCGTACTTCGACGACACCTCCTTTCTCCAACACCGCTGCCCGGATGAAACGCGGTGGCAGGAAGAGAGAGATGAAAGCCACTGCCAATAGAGAGACCGCGCCAAGAAAGGTCACAGTAAGACCTGGATCCCTGGCTACGTCCAGCACGGCGTAGTGTTCCCATCCAATCGCGTAGGAGTGATCTTCTATCTGGAGAGATGCGGATTCGAACAGAGTTTCGGTGAACACGAGGTCGCTCATGCCGTCTCGATAGGCTTGCACCAGAAAAGCGGGTCTTTCTCCTGACTCCGATGCCTGTTGGGGGTGGAATACCAGACGCAGGATCAGGTTTTGCGCGGGTACGGCCGCGTATCCTTCGTTGTCTTCTTCGCTGAAGCGCAGGCTCGCTTGCTCTTGGAGAGCGCTGTCGGGAGCAAGAGCTTGTAATGAGATGGGCACTCCCTGTGCGTCCAGCCCCTCGATCGTGATCACAGGTCCGTGGGATTGCTGGTAGACAGCCATCCCGCGATAGGTGAGTGGTGCGTTCGGCGCCACCACACCGGTGAGAACGTCGTCCTCTTGCTCCAGAATCGTCACCTCGGACCGATAGAACCGAGGCGCGCCATCTGGATACAAGTCGGCCTCGAAGTCCTCCAGACGCAGACTCACGGATTGAGCATGTTGAATCTGATATGTCTCGCCGGGGCTGAGCACGATTCCTTCTTCGCGCCAGGCGAAGCGGCTGCCGACCAGCAGGCCGGTGATGGCGATGATCATGCCCAGATGCGCGACTACGCTCCCCCACCTGGCCCAGGAGAAGCGCCATGCAGCAAGATATGAGCGTTCATCCCTTTCGTCCACTTCCACGTGGTAACGGTGACCCTCGAGCAAGGCACTCAGGCTCTCGATTGCTGAGGTGAGCTTCCCGGAGGTGACAAACCGCCGAGACCAGGAGGCTCTCTTGAAAACCTGGTCGAACTCCTCATTCAGCAGTCTGGGCCAATGGAAGGCGGCTTCGAAACTCTCCACGGCGCAGACGGCCAGGTTGAGGATGAGGAGGCTCAGGGGAACCTTGAACCACAGAGAGTCATAGACGCTGAAAAGCCCGAGGGCCTCGAACACGTCGGCCCATTGCAGATAGTGGGCCCTCATCTCGGCGAGCCAGGTGCCATATTGACTGGAACCGACGGCTATGGCCTGGGGGATTTGAGGGAGAATTGCGCTGATTGAGACGACGAGGGCGATAGCAGTGAGCAGCAGTAGGGTCAACCTACGGGAAGAAAAGAAACGCCACAGAATGCTCAGAATATCCGTTCGCATTACCATCTACTTTGTGGTGATCTCCCTCGCAAGTGCTCGAAGAGGCGTGCGGTTGAGCTTTGGAGGCGGTGGATTCTGTACATCGCGCCGGCTTGTGCAATCATACTATCGCACCGCTCGCGTGTCAAACCAGAGGCCAACTGTGGAATGGTATACAGACGGGGACATCAGGTCGATGTTGCTGTGAGTGGGACTGTGCGGCGATGGCGAGAGCGCTGAGGCAGGTCGCCTCGGCGTCGCTGGTTGCGGCCGCCAGCGGAAGGGGGCAGACGTAGGACAAGTTGCCGACTTGTCCTAGAGACCTCGGAGGTTTCCGAGACCTCCGAGGTCTGATGTTGACGGGCCCAAGCCAGTGAGTGGTTTCAACTCGCCCATCATCCGTGTCGGATCACCATCCCGGCGTCAATCGACCGCCAGCCCGTCGTGCAAGTAGTAGTACCTCTCAGCCTGCTGCTGGGCGATGATGTCCAGGCCGTAGAGGTAGATGGCGTCGGTGTCGCTGATCACCACTGGCAGAGTCGCTGCCAGGTCGAGGACGTACTGGGTGGTCGCGCCGTCGACACTCTTGCTGGCTCTCACGCCATCGCCGTTGTAGGCGAACTGGGTTGTTAAGGAACTGTCGGTGACCTGGGTGAGCCTGTTGGCATAATCGTAGGTGTAGGTGCGGACGCCATCCGAGGTCAGGTTGCCGTTATCGTCCCAAGTATAGGTCACGGCTCCCACGCTGGTCAAGCGGTTGGCCGAATCGTACGTGTAGCTCACGCTGCCCTCGGGTGAGACCATCATCTGCCGGTTGCCCACCGCGTCGTAGGTGTAGGTGTACGCGACCCCCGCGGAGTAGGCGGCCGAGGTCAGACGGTACAGAGGATCGTAACCATGGGTGATGGTGAGGGCATCCTGATACCCTCTTGTCCTCGTAGGGTGGCGATGTAGAAAAGAGAAAGAGCGGAGGAACCGGTTCCGTGGAAACCAGAAGGCTATCTTAGCTCCATGGGTCCGTATCCCTGCCAGTCCTGCAACACATCATGCATGTACTCCCTTGGGGGGAAAGGGACGCCGTTGCGCGGATCAACAAGCTCCTCTAGTAATGTGGGAGCGAAGTACCAAGCTCGCACCACTTTCGTCTCCGACTGAAGCTGGATACTGTTGATCGGCAATTCCAGTTGACACATGAAGCCGTATTCAGGATAGTACAGGTTCACTTCAGCATATCGTCGCTCGGGCACCCCTGCGGAATGAGCCCTGAACGCTTCCGGGGGTCCATACCTGTCCAATAACTGCTC
>JAUWLF010000144.1 GCA_030613785.1 Chloroflexota bacterium
CATGGGCGGAGTTTATCGTACCGGCCACGATGGTCTCGGCAGGGGTCATCCGCATCTGACGGCAGGCCAGGGACATGATGAAAGGCATAGCTTCACAGTAGCACGTGCCGGGATTCAGGTCTGTGGCCAGAGCCACGGGCACTCCTGACTCTATCATCCTTCTCGCCGGGGGGAAGTGGTCTTCCCCCAGCCCAAACGGCATCTCAGACAGGAGGACGGCGATTGTTCCCGACTGCGCCCATAACTGGATGTCCTCCTCAGGCGCGCAGGTCTGAGGTGCAAAGAGGCCAAATCCCAGTCCTTAACAGAGTTAGGCGGGGGTGCTAAGGCCCCCGTATCCCCCACCCATGAACCGAGAACGCGATTCTTGTTGCCTCGCGGGCGAAACTGTAGGCGCTCGTCAGTGGTTTCTGAACAGATTCGTTCGTGGTGCTTGACATTATGCACAATATGTGCTAGAACGCGAACGATATTCGCACAGAAAGGAGAAAGGATCATGAGACTAACAGGCGTGCTCACAAGTGTACTACTTGCAGCGAAAGGAGAAAGGATCATGAAACCAACAAGCATCCTCATAAGTGTACTATTTGCATTGGCACTGGTCTTGCCCGGCTGTGGGCCTACTGCCACGGAGCCCCCACAGCCGACGGCGCCCCCCGCCCCGACGGAAGCTGCGGGAGAACCTACGCCGGAGCCCACCCAACCGCCAGCAGAGCCCACAGCCATTCCAGGTCCCAGGCAAGGCGGGCGCCTGGTGCTGGGTCAGGTCGGCGGCCCCATCCACACGCTAGACCCCATCCTGGCAATCGACGACCCATCGGGCCTGGTAGTCAGCCACATCTTCAGTCCGCTACTGCGAGTGGGTGAGGATGGTGAGTCTATTGAGCCGGAAGCTGCCGCGTCCTACGAGCTAAGCGAGGATGGTCTGTCCTACACCTTCTATCTACGAGAAGACCTCAAATTCTCCGACGGCAGCCCCGTCCTCCCCGAGGACGTTATCTTCTCTCTGCAACGGGTGGCGGGTGAAGGCTCCCGTTGGGGTTGGATGATGCCCCCCATGGAACAAATGGAGCCGGTCGGTGACAATGCCGTCCGGATCGTCCTTGAGAACCCGTCGCCATCCTTTGCCGCCAACATGGCCCATCTGCTGTCATCCATTGTACCCAAGAAGATGGTAGAGGAGCAAGGAGAAGCCTTTTGGGATAAGCCCATAGGCAGCGGCCCTTTCATGATTGAAGAATGGGTAAAGGGAGAGTACATTACTTTGGTGCGCAACCCTAACTATTGGGATCCGAGTCTGCCCTATCTGGATGAGGTCGTGATTGAACCCGCGGCAGACGACAACACGCGCATGCTCAAATTCCAGGCCGGCGAGTACGATATCGCTCTGCGTGTGCCTCCGAATCAGATTGACCAGATATCTGAGCTGGCCCATGCCACCGTGAGCATAGACACGCCGGCCGTCGTGGCCTGCATGTTGGTCAATCAGAATCGCGGGGCCCTTGGCGACAAGAATGTGCGCCTGGCCATGAACTATGCCATAGACAGACAAGGCCTGATCAAGGCCATCGCTTTCGGTCAGGGCCAAGAAGCCACTTCCTACTTGCCGCCGATGCTCTACTGGAACGATGAACTTGAAGGCTACCCCTATGACCTGGAGAAGGCAAGAGAATACATGGCCATGTCCACAGCGCCGGACGGTTTGGAGGTCTCGGTGCTGGGCAACAGCGGTGATCAGGTTTCGAGGGAAATCGTAACGGCGCTGATCGACATGTGGGGCGAGATCAACATCGACTTGAAGTCTGATTTGATGGAGCGTGGCGCGGCCCTGGAACGGGCTTTCCAAGGCGACTACGACTTGTTCCTCAACGTGTTCAGCAGCGACACCATTGACCCAGAGTTGCTGTCGAGGGCGATGTTGTATAGCAAGGGGTTCACTGCTCCCCTGATGGGCTACAAGAACGAGAGGTTCGACGAACTGGCTGAGCAGACTTCGGTGGATCCGGAAGTACGGCGCCAGGCCTACTACGAGATGCAAGAGTTGGCCAATGAAGATGCCCCTCTCGTGCTCATCTACTATCCGAAGTGGGCCACAGCCTTGCAGGACTACGTCAAGGGTTTCAATATGGTGCCCACCGGCGACTATGATTTGAGCAGAATCTGGCTGGAGAAGTAGATACCGCTACGCAGTGCACCGCGGGGTGGGGTGTCGATCGTCCGATGCTGATTCGATGCCCCACCCACTGTTGTGGCAAGACACAGGTCCTCTTGGCCTGCCCGCTGATCACCGAGAGACCGAATGAGCAGATATGTCACGAGGAGGCTGCTGCAACTGATACCAACGGTCTTCCTTGTGACCCTCGCTATCTTCTTCATGTTGCGCCTCATTCCAGGTGACCCAGCCATCAGCATGCTGGGGTTCAACGCCACGCCTGATAGGGTTGCTGCGGTACACAAGGTCTTGGGCCTAGACAGACCACTGTGGGAGCAATACCTGATCTTCCTGGGCAACCTCATCCGCGGAGGAATGGGGACTTCTATCTCCTACGGGCGACCAGCAATCAGCCTGATTCGCGATCGTCTTCCGACTACCCTGTTCCTGGTATTCTACAGTAACGTGCTTGTGGTACTTGGTAGTGTGCCACTGGGCATTTGGGCTGCCTTGAGCAAGGATCGTCTAGCCGATCATCTTATTCGAATAGGGATGACCGTTCCGCTGGTAATGCCGTCCTTCTGGAGTGGCTTGCTGCTCATGCTACTGTTCGGCGTGCGCCTGCGTCTCTTTCCTGTCTCAGGCTATGGCGATACGTTTGCCCAGCATCTTTATTACCTATTCCTACCCGCGCTAACGATGGCTCTTGGTAGTGGCTCGCTCTTGGTGCGAAACCTTCGCTCCAGTCTCTTGGAGACTATGCAAGCGGACTATGTAAGGACAGCGCGCTCGAAGGGATTGCCAGAGCGACGCGTGCTCAGTGGTCATATCTTGCGCAACTCTCTGATACCTACTGCCTCTTTGGTGGGAGTGCTGCTGGCCTACTCGATTGGCAGCACGGTTATCATTGAGACGGTATTCAATGTTCCAGGGCTTGGTTGGCTGCTGGTCAACTCGATCACTGCGCGAGACTACCCTGTAGTTCAGGCTGTGACTCTCGTCTTCGCCCTGTTCGTAGTCTTGGCAAACCTGGTGACTGACCTTGCGTACCCCCTGCTGGACCCCAGGGTACAGTACGAGTAGAGTCGAGAATTCTCAAGAGGAGATAGGCCGTGGCAATCCAGATCGACGAAGAGTTGTGTGTGAACTGCAATGTATGTGTAGACGTGTGCGTGATGGACATATTGCGAGAGGGCGACCCCACTCCCCAGGTAGCGTATCCGGACGAGTGTTGGCATTGTGGCGCGTGCATGATAGACTGCCCTGCCGATGCCATCAAATTGTCGCTACCTGAATGGATGAAGCCTGTGGCTCTGAAAGTCAAGTAGGGCTTCTGATAGCCGGTTCCCAACGACAGCAAGTCATGAGGAGACGATATGCGATCAGACGTTGACATAGTTGCCACAGATGTACTCGTCATAGGCGGTGGCCTGGCCGGTAGCATGGCAGCCATAAGAGCGGCTCAGAGTGGTGCTAAGGTCCTGGTGGTGGAGAAGGCAAACACCAAACGCAGCGGAGCTGCCGGGACGGGCAACGACCATTTTGGAGTCTGGCACCCGGAGATTCACGCTGATGCCGGGTGGACCATTGAAGACATGGTCAGAGAGGGAACGCTACTAGGTAATGAGGATCAGGAGCTTGTGGAGATTGTCGCCAGAACCTCCTATGACAGAGTGCTCGATCTGGAAAGGTTCGGCGTGAAGTTTCGATTCAACAGAATCTACCCCTGGAACTACTTCGTTGAGCCTGGAGAGTACGCGGAGGGAGATGAGCAGTTGAGGATAGTTCCTCAGTTCTACTCGGTTCCCGCCACGTTGAACTACAACGGGCGAGACATCAAGCGCAAGCTCTCGTCTCACATGGAAAGAGAGGGCGTTGAGATACTGAATCGTGTCATGCTGACGGCATTGCTCACCAGCGATGACACCGTTGTGGGCGCTGCAGGTTTCGACGTGCGGACCGGGCAATTCATAGCAGTGAAGGCCAAGTCCGTTGTGCTAGCAACGGGGCGAGCGATAAGGGTTCGACTGCTGAGGAACCAAGGCGGGAGCCTTTTCAATAGCATGAGTCCTCCCAACTGCACGGGCGACGGGCACGTGATGGCGCTCAGAGCTGGAGCGGAGATGGGTCTCAGACCACCGAAGTATAGCGGCATGGGGTTGGAGGGGGTTGACGTCAAGGGGTTTCCACGGACCGCGTTGGTTGCCACTACAAGCTACCCCGCGGGGAAGATCGTCAATGCGCTTGGCGAGGTAGTGGCCGAACGCTTGTGGGCACCTGACTCCCCAGGAAAGGCTCAGCCCGAGAAGGTGGAGGATGACATCAGGGAAGGGCGATGGCCTTTCTACCTGGACCTCACCCAAGCTACTGAGGAGGAGATCGAATACGTAGAATGGAGCATGTCCCATGAGTCAACCATGTGGGCTGCTCTGAGAGTGTTGAAAGATGAGAGCATCGATCTTCGTACCCATAAGCTGGAGCTGGCACTGAAAGGGCCAGGGTTCTATGCGGGAATGGGGTCAATGGCGTTCGGCGTCTTCGTCGACAGAGAATGCCGTGCGTCCCTGAAGAATCTGTGGGCCGCCGGAGATATGCTCATGCAGATCGGAGGATCCGCTGTGCCTGCCGTGTGTCTGGGCTGGAGAGCGGGCAAGATTGCAGCTGAAGACGCTTTGGCACGGCCAGCATCTGTGCTTGACGATGGGCAGATTGCACAGGAGAGCGCGCGCGTCTTGGCGCCCTTAGAGAGAGAAGAGGGACTGGGTTGGGAAGAGGTCAACAACACCCTAGTGGGTATCATGGAGGACTATGTAGCTGGCGGTGCCGTGGGAGGGGTCTCACCTACCAGGAGCCAAAATGCGCTGGAGGCAGCGGTGGACCGGATCCGCGAGCTAGGGGAGCTTCCCCTGCTGGCTAGGGATCCTCATGAGTTGATGAGAAGTATGGAGGTTACGAACCTGATTGATCAGGCCGAGGTCCTAGTGCGAGGGTGCCAGGTCCCGGAGCTTGATGATTCACGATACTGGCTACTAGGCGCACTAGTCGATGGCGAGATGGAATTCAGGCAAGAGCGCAAGACATGGAAGTATCCTGTTTAGGGCAATGCACCACATGACGGACTTGCGAATTGACAAGGAGACAGACTAGGTCCGATCTGGAGGGGCTGCCCGCTTCACGCCGGAGGCGAGGGGTAAACAGCTCCCTTGTGGCGGGCCTGGCGATCGTCGCATTGGTTGTCATAAGTGTCTACATTGGCCCCTTCTTGATTGCACATGATCCCTTGGGGCAAGACTTGCACAACACCCTCCAGCCACCCAGCGCCGAGCATGTCTTGGGCACAGACAACCTCGGTCGAGATCTGTTCGCTCGAATCCTATATGCTGGGCGAACTGACCTTCAGATCGGAGTCTTCGCAACATGCGTTGCTGTTGTGGTGGGGACAATCGTTGGTGCTGTAACCGGTTACTACGGCGGATGGGTAGATGCCCTGTTCATGCGTATCCTCGATGCGACGATGGCTTTCCCTCGCATGGTGCTGGTTATCGCTATTGTGGCAATGCTGGGGCCCGGGCTGATCAGCATGTACATGGCCCTTACCATGATCGGATGGGTGATCTAT
The DNA here is from genome assembly GCA_030613785.1 of Chloroflexota bacterium. Classification (GTDB taxonomy): domain Bacteria; phylum Chloroflexota; class Anaerolineae; order UBA7937; family B3-Chlor; genus JAUWLF01. The sequence continues at coordinate 5,772 of JAUWLF010000144.1, forward strand.
GCGCGTCTCATCCGTGGAGAGGTCCTGGTAGCCAAGCAAATGGAATACGTGGTGGCGGCACGGGCGATCGGAGCAACTGATCTGCGCATAATCCGTAGCCATGTACTACCCAATGTGATGGCTCCTGCCCTGGTATTTGCCATGTCCAATGTAGTACTCAACATACTCTTTGCCGCCTCCCTTAGTTTTCTGGGATTGGGCGTTCAGCCCCCCCATCCTGAGTGGGGAACCATGATCGCCGAGGGTCGCGTGTTCATGCTCACGTCACCGAATCTGACCATATTTCCAGGATTGGCAGTGGTGATAGCAGGATTGGGATTCACTCTGCTGGGCGACGGCTTGCTAGATTACCTGCGGCCAGGAGCGTAACGACGGCAGCTCTTCTCGGGGCTCCATTCGTTTTGGGGCAGCCCCAAGTTTGAAGGGTTACATCTCGACGAGCAAACAGCTGTCAACACCTGGTATGATTCCTGGCACCAGCGACATCAGACGGAGGAGGCGCCGGTGAAAAGCGACACATTCAATACCGCACTGACTGCCCTCGCTTTTGGATGGTGATCGAAGAGGCTCAGGATATTCTCAAAGATGTCAGCAGTCTGGGGGATAGGGTCCTCTCGACCCGTGGGAGGTGGCGGGTCCCTGAGTAGAGGTGCAGCTCGCAGGGCTTGCCCACAGCCCTGAGCAAGGTGCGTGTTTCAATGCGGCCGAAGGCAGTCCGCACCAGGGCGTTGAGCTCGATGGCAGGCTCTAGACCGAACTTCTGGACAGTCTGTAGGAACCACTGTCCGTCCCAGAAGAGGGCCAGCTTCCTCAGCATTCTGACTTTCTTTTCGTCGGGGATAGGGTAGATCTCCAAGCGCATGCCTCCTTGCTCTCAGTTCATCACTTGCCCAGCTTTGATCGTGGTCTCGACCAGGTTGGTGCCAAAGCGGTACGCGAGGTGGCGGTAGTCGGCCATATCGAGGATGAGGATGTCTGCCTTCTTGCCAACCTCGAGGCTCCCTACTTGGTGTCCCATTGTGATGGCATGGGCGGAGTTTATCGTACCGGCCACGATGGTCTCGGCAGGGGTCATCCGCATCTGACGGCAGGCCAGGGACATGATGAAAGGCATAGCTTCACAGTAGCACGTGCCGGGATTCAGGTCTGTGGCCAGAGCCA
>JAUWLF010000098.1 GCA_030613785.1 Chloroflexota bacterium
GACCCAGCCACGGACTGCGTCGATAGCGAACAGTCGTTTCTTCACCTAGCCACCCTCCTGGTGAGTGGTCGAGTCTCCTGATGCGTGATGCCTTGGGCATAAGGACATGGAGGGCTACCTGATGGGGCCCACATAGCGAGAGCCGGAGGCGAGTAGATGGTCTCTGTGAGCCTGCTGTGAGCAGTCGTGTGCCGAACGCGGCTTGACAATCCTCTCCGGCTGTGCGAACTTTGCTCTGCTCTCTGCTTTCCCACTCAGTATCCTAATGCTGATGCCATATCCTTTCCACTTCAGCGCTACTTCCATTCTCTCTCCTTTGTCCGGTCCTGTCGACATCGGCTCAACAGGTCGAGCACCTCTCCGCACAGCAGTCGATGGCTGACAGCAACCGTTCCGGCGGATCTCCCTTGCTGACAAAGGCGTCGACGCCAGCAGACAGAGCTGCCCGCCGCGCACTCACCCGGCCGCTGAGGGCGACCACCAATACCTCGGGGCAGTTCCGGCGCAAGGCCGACAGCAGATCATCCGCCGCCATACCGGGCAACTCCCAGTCCAGCAGAATCACGTCGGGGCAGATCTCCTCCACCTGAGCTAGCAGATTCTGGGCATGCGCGGCCTCGCCGATCACGTGCAATTCTGCCTGCTGTTCCAGCAGCGCCCGGAGCGCGAATCGCACCTTGCGTCGGTTCTCAGCCAGTATGATGCGCATTCAACTTACCTCATGAACGAGTCTTCGATTCGTCTGTCTCCAGTATACGGGAACGATCCCCCAGACGCATCGGCCATGTGGCGGATTTCGCCATTAGCCAGGTGGCCAATCTTCTCCTCGGTCAGGTGACCAAGTGGCGTAATTAGTAGTCGTCGTTTGCCAGAAAAGCACTACTACCAAAGGTTTCTTGCTCTCGCGGGCCGTTTGTGGTATAATGCGGACAGAAAAGCGGAAATTCTTCCCAGGAGGTTCAGCTGTGGGTGCAGTAAACATACAACTGCGACGCAAGGGGGTTCTCACATTGCCCGTGAGCCTGCGCCGGAAGTACGGCTTGGACGAGAACGATGTATTCACCCTAGAGGATCTGGGGGATGGTTCCTTCTTGCTTATCCCCAAAGTCTCGAAGGTCGCCCGCCTGGGCGATCGCCTAGCGGAAGTGATGGGTGAAGAAGAAGTGAGCCTGGAGGAGATCCTGGAAGCATTGGACGAAGAGCGCGAGATCTACTATCGGCAACACTATGCCCAGCCCTGACCTCTTCTTCGACAGCAGTGCCCTCTTCGCCGGCATCGTCTCGGCTAGCGGCGCCAGCCGTGCCCTGTTGCTCCTGGCTGAGACTGGGCGGGTGACTATCACCGTATCCGAACAGGTTGTGACAGAGACGGAGCGAGCAGTTGCTCGCAAGGTTCCCCGCGCACTGCCTGACTACCGCGAGGCAGTGCGCGCGACGGGTCTGCGCATTGTCAGAGACCCCTCACCAGAGGAGATAGAGGCACACGCGGACATCATCGCCCATCCAGCGGACGTGCCGATTGTCGTGGCGGCCATGCAGGGCAAGACGGACTGTGTTGTGACTCTCAATCGTCGCCATTTCGTCGATGATCCCAGAGTGGCTGACCGTTCGGGGCTGCGCATCGGCACGCCGGGTGATGCCCTGGCTTGGGTGCGCGAATACCTGGGCAATGCAGGAACCTAGCCAGGCAGCCGGGATCTGGGTGTCCGCCATACACTCCTCGGCAATCTTCACCACCACGCGCTTCCGGCGCCGGCCATCGAACTCCCCGTAAGAGATTCGCTCCCAAGTGCCGAAGTCCAGACGACCATTCGTGACCGCAGCCAGCACTTCGCCGCCCATGATCTGCCGCTTCAGGTGGGCATGGGCGCTGTCTTCGCGCGTGCGGTCATGCGCGCACTGGCTGACCGGTTCATGAGTTGCCGGCTCCGCCAGTTCCTCTTCGTAATCCGCGTGTAGGCCACTCTCGTCGTCGTTTACCACAAAAACACTGTCACCACAGGCCGGAGCGGCTGCCAATAGTGCTCAGATGCAGTGATCATCAATCGTCAAGATCAAACTCGCGGTAGTATCGCTGATGCTACGTGACCGCTTGGTACGGCAAATGGGTGAGATGCACGGCGATCAGGATGCCGCTTGCAGCCGAAATCAGGGATCTACCGATATGCTTCCCGGCGGTGTCTGACCCGGAATACCCTCACGGCTTCTTCGGCCTCATCGATCTCATAGACGACTCGATAGGCTCCGATCCGGATCCGCCAATCATTCTCCGAGCCGGTGAGTTTGCGACACCCTGGAGGTCTTGGGTTTTGGGCCAGCGCGCGAATGCGCGGGATGATACGATGGAAGGCTTCCGCAGGCAGCCTCCTCAAATCCCGTTCCGCTGCCCCTTCGAGGTAGACCTCATACACTCGGGTGGTACTCCGCCAAGAACTCGTCTAGTCGTCTGAAGTTGAGGGGCATTTCTCGCATCTGCTTGAGCATTTCCAGATCGTCCAGATCCTCCAGCCGCTCTAACATGTCCCGGTAGTCCTCAATGTCCAGGATCACGGCGGCAGGCTGGCCATCTCGAAGAACAATCTCAGGGGAGCGTTTCTCAACCTTGGCACTCTGGCTGGCAGTCACAACAGCCTCCTTCATCTGAGGTCAAGTGACCGTGTCCTAACCTAGCCCACGGCAACAACTGACCACGGCCTGATTACATCCTAACTCTATCATACTACGTCCCTGCCAGGCTGTCAAAAACACAGCCGAAAACGCGCTCGGTCTGTCCCGGTGCTGGCCTGGTGGCTGCACGCAGCGCTCGGTAGCCTAGCAACTACACCCAGAAGGAATAGCTTCTCGCCCAATCTCCCGACTCGCCGAAGCGCGAGGAATGGCGTGTTGATCGCTTACTCCGCAATGATCTTGACCAGCACCCGCTTCCGGCGTCGAGCGTCGAATTCGCCATAGAAGATCCGCTCCCAAGTGCCAAAGTCTAAACGACCCTTGGTCACCGCAACCACCACTTCGCGGCCCATGATCTGCCGCTTCAGGTGCGCGTCGGCGTTGTCTTCTCCGGTGCGATTGTGCAGGTACTGGCTGGTAGGCGCACGAGGGGCCAACTCCTCCAGCCACTCTTCGTAATCCGCGTGCAGGCCACGCTCGTCGCTGTTGCACCAACACTGTCCCAAGGAAAAGACGGCCCCCGCCAACGGGGACCGTCTTAGTTCTTGCCTGGGTGCTACCGGGGGAAGGCGTGCCCACCCGCGTGGCTGTTGCGGCTACGCTTCTGAGCCCTCGAGAGCCCGCAGCTCCCGGTAAGTCAGAGTCCATACGTTGGACTTGAATACGTGGGCCAGCCCACCCAGGAACACGAGCGGAGCTGCCAGCACGAGGATGAAGATCGGGATGCCGATCACCAGCCCCAGGATCACAGGCACAGCTCCGCTGGAGGCCAGGCTACCCAGCCCTGCCGCGAGCAGGCCGGCCAACCCACCGAGCAGCCCGCCGATGACCAGTAACAGAAGCACCACGGGGATCATCACGATAATCCAGCCGACTTGCAGGCCGACCATGATCAGCCACATGATGACCGTGTCCCCCAGGTGTTGTCTCACAAGACGGCATCCCTCGCGGATCGAGTCAATGACCCCCGTCTCCTCCAGCGCGGACACCCGCCAGAAGAACGGCCTCAGCAGCGAAAGCACCAGGCTGACGACGATGACCAAAGGGATGCTCAAGCAGACCAAGCCGGCGAGAGCGATCCCGGTTACGACCATCAATGACACGTTCTCTCCGGTCCACACCACCAAACCGAACATACCCACACCCAGCACGAGCAGCATGAATGCGATCAGCATGCCCGGTAGCCTGGTCAGCAGATCTATCATGAACAGCCTCAGTGCAGTACGCGACCAGCCAAGGCGGAACCCCTGGCGCACGCCTCGCTTCTCACCTGTCTCCTCGTAGTCATCCACCATCCGTATCAGCGCCGTCTCCGCTACGTACAGAAACACCACCCTAGCGATGGCGACAATGATGCCCATACATAGCAGCCCGAGGACGACGACGGCCAAAGTAGTCCAGAACGCCGCTGTAACCTCAGGTAGGGGCAACCCTGACAACTCTTGAAGCTCCCGCCATTCTTCCAAGACGTAGGGCACCTCTTGAAGGACCTCCTGCCACTCCTCCACGGCGTAGCACTGGTCACCTACCGCGATCCCCCCTGGGCATGACCAAAATAGTCATGACCGCCGTCACCGCCCCCTCCCCAGTAGCCAGAGGTGCCACTGGTTGCGGTCAGGGCCACGATGACCCCAAAGATCCACAATACCCGGTATCGCCACAGTGTCTCCCAGGCTCGTTTCAGGACGTTTGCGTGGTTCATTGCTCTCTCCTCTCCGTGTCAAGTCTCCGCATCTGGCTCCAGCATATAAGAAGAATCCCCCGGACGCATCGGCCATCTGGGGGATTTCGGGATTAGCCAGGTGGGTAATCTTTTTCTTGGTCAGGTGACCAGTTTGTGCTGAAGGGCCATCGCTATCGCCTCAGCGCGATTGGAGACGCCCAGTTTGGACAGGATGTTGCTGACGTGCGCCTTGGCAGTGGAACGACTGACGACCAAGCGCTCGCCAATTTGCGGGTTGGTCAACCCCTCGACCATCAGCGCCAGGACCTCGCGCTCGCGCTCGGTCAGATCATGGCCTGGCGTGGGACCCTCACTGGCCGTCTGGATCAGAGCCTGGGCCGCCTCTGGAGCCAGGGTCGGGCGTCCGGCGTGGGCCCCTCGTATCGCCTCGGCCAGTTCGTTGGCCGAGACATTCTTCAGTAGGTAGCTGATCGCCCCGGCCTGGAGAGCTTCCTGCACTAACTCTTTGTCGTGAAAGCTGGTCAGCGCAATGACCTGGACCTTAGGGCATCCTTCGCGGATGGTCTTGGTGGCTTCGGCCCCGCTCATCTCCGGCATCACCAGGTCCATCAGAATCACGTCCGGTTGGACCTGTTCACACACCTTCAAGGCCTCCTGGCCATTCCTGGCTTCACCGACCAGTTCCAGGTCGGTCTTGGCTTTGAGGAAGGCCGCCAGCCCTCTGCGGACCATGTCATGGTCATCCACAATCATGACTCGAATGGAGTCTGACTTACTCATCGCGCTTTCCTTTCTTCAGTGGACGAAGGATGAAAGACCAATGACGAAGCGGGATTGCTAGTGGTGTTGCATTCTCCGTCATTGCTCGTCCTCTATCTCGTACACGGCCTGCTCCGGTGCAATGGCCTTGCGCATGCTATGTAGCTTGGCTGCTAAGATCTCAGCACATCGGTACGCTTGGCGTAGTGGGTTCGTGGCCTGCAAGTACCCACGGCGATTGATGAGGTGGTGACAGGCAACGGTCTCCAACAGAGAACGAATCGCCATTCCCAAGAAGCGTGCCTGTTCGGCATCGGTCTGGCTGGTAGAGCCCTCCGCGATGTTGAGTGCCACCGAGGTCGCTGCTCTGGTCATCTGCGACTCGAGGTTATACTCTTCGCTTCGTGGAAGCTCGTTGCCAATCTCGTAGATGTCATCGATGCAACCCAGCGACAATTGCCACACCTCAAGCTTCTCAAACTTCAAGAGCATTCGTCCCCCATCCTTCGCCAGTCGTCATTCGTCGGACTTCCAAACCACCCGGATCACCGTACCGCAATCAGTCTCGCTTTCGATCTCCAGCGTGGCCCCGATGGCCTCGGCTCGCTCGCGGATGATGCCCAGTCCCAGGCGGTCCGGCGGGATGGAACTGGGATCGAAGCCGCACCCGTCGTCGCTCACCTGCAACTCCACCACGTCTCGCTTCTCCCCATCCGCGGCGTCGCGCAAAGAGGTGCATCGCAGACTAACCTCGACTTCACTGGCGCGGGCGTGCTTGACCACGTTGTTCAGCGCTTCTTGGGCCATGCGGTACAGCGCAACGTGGACATCTGAGGGCAGGTCACACTCCCCCTCCACTGTCACCGTGACAGGCACACCCGAGCGCCCAGTGACGGCCTCGCCAAGTTGTCGCACAAGCTCCTCAAGGATGGCCTCGGACAAGGCCGCCGGTCGCAGCTCCAATAGCAAGGTGCGCATCTCGGCCAGTGCGCCGCGGGTCAACTGCCGCAGCTCCTGCAACAGCTGCTTTGCCTCCTCCTGATCGCCTTCCCAAACTGTGGGCACCACCTCGGCGATGAGGCTGGCCGAAAAGAGGGTCTGAGTCACAGCGTCGTGCAGGTCGCGAGCCAGGCGGCTGCGCTCTTCCAGGGCTGCCGCCTGCTGGGCCTGCTCGTATAGCCGAGCGTTCTCTATGGCGATGGCAGCCTGATGGGCCACAGACTCGAGCACCGCCAAGTCGCTCTCGTCGAAGGCGTTCAACTCGTCGCTCTGAACGTCCAGCACACCGATGACCCCTGTCTTCGTCTTGAGAGGTACTGCCACCTCCGATCGAATCTCTAGGGACCCCGGCAGAAGGAGATATCGCGGCTCCTTGCTCACGTCTGGCGCCAGGAGGAGTTCACCTGTGGCAGCTACCCAGGCCGTAATTCCCTGCTCACCCACTTTTAGGCGCGAGGGCTCAAACTGAGGGTCATCCCAGTGGGCCCCAGCCCCTGCCTTGATCACTAACTCATCGCCTTCGATCAGGCCAATGGCTGCATGATAGTACCCCAGAGTCTCCCTCACCAAGCTCACGATTTCCCACAGCAACTCACCAACATCCAGGATAGAGGTCATATGGCGACCGATCTCGCTCATTACCTGGAACTGCTCAGCACGCCGCTGCTCAGCATCGAAGAGGCGTGCGTTGTCGATGGCGATAGCAGCCTGGTGGGCCAGGGATTGCAGGACCGCCAGGTCGCTCTCGTCGAAGGCGTTCAACTGCTCACTCTCCACATTCAACACACCAATGACCGTGTCCTTTGTCTTCAGTGGCACGGCCAACTCCGACTGGGTCCTGATGGCATCGGACAGGGAGCGATAGCGGGGCTCCTGGCTCACATCGTTGACCAAGATAGGCTCACCTTTACTGGCTACCCAGCCCGTAATGCCCTGAGTGCCTACTTGGATGTGCTGAGGTCGGAAGTGGGCATCATCCCAGGGGGGGCCAACCCCCGCCTTGATGATCAACTCATCTCCATCGATCAGGCTGATCTCGACCAGGTCGGATGCGAAGGCGTCTTTGACGAGACGGACAATCTCGTCCAACAACTCATCAACCGTCAGGATGGACGTCATGCTACGGCCCACCTCGCTGATGACGCGAAACTGCTCCGCCCGCCGCTGCTCAGCATCGAAGAGGCGTGCTTCCTCGATCGCGATTGCGGCCTGGTTGGCCAGCGATTGGAGTATCACTCGGTCGCTCTCGTCAAAGCCGTTCAACTGGTCGCTTTGCACGTCCAACACACCTATGACCCCGCTCTTGGTCTTCAGCGGTACGGCCAACTCCGATCGGGTCTCTGCGGTGTCCGAGATGAGGATGTACCGAGGCTCCTGGCTCACATCGGGCACCAGGAGAGGCTCACCCTTTGCAGCAACCCAGCCGGTGATCCCATCCCGTCCTACCTTGAGGCGCGCAGGCTGGAACTGAGGGTCGTCAAAAGGCGGTCCAACACCCGTCTTGTACACCACCTCATCGCCCTCGATGAGGCCAATGGCCACCATGTAATATCCGAAGGTCTCTTTCACCAAGCGGACGATCTCCTCCTGCAAATCATCAATGGCCAAGAGGGAGGTTATCTGGCGACCCACCTCGCTGAGGACCAAGAATTGCTCCGCACGCCGCTGTTCCGCACTGAAGAGCCGGGCGTTCTCGATGGCCGTGGCTGCCTGGTTGGCGAAGGCCACCAGTAGCTCCAAATCGGTTTGGTCGAACTCGCCCTTGCCCCCCTGTTTGTCCAGGACCAGCAGGGTGCCCACGACCTGGTCCTTGATGGTCAAAGGGGCTATGGCGCCGCTTTGGATTTGCCGCTTCGCCTCCGTTACGATCTTGGAAAGCGCACCATGGTGGACCCGGCTGTCGCTTTGGAGTTGGTTGGAGATGACTGGCCGGTTATGAAGGGCTACCCATCCAGAGAGGGTATCTGCCAAGGGCGAACGACCTCCGAGCACAGAGACAGCCATGCCGGTAGCGGCCACCACCTCATCCACCTCGTTCTCCCAGTCCACGAGGTTGATAATACCTCCGCTGGCTTGCAGGAGAGCGGTGGCTTGCTGGATGATGAGGTTGAGGAGTTTGTCCAGTTCTAGGGTGCTAGCCACGGCCCTGCTAGTCTCTTGCAGGGCGATGACTTGGGCCAGTCGTCTCTTCGTATCTTCATAGAGCTGGGCATTCTCAACGGCCACCCCGATCTCGTCGCCGATGTGGGTGAGCAGATCGAGATCCCGATCAGAGAACTCACGGTGGCCTCTCGTCACGACGAACAGAGAGCCTCTAACCTCTTCTCTCGAGACGAGGGGAACGATCGCCACGGCGCGGAACCCACTCTCAGTCACCACCGAGCGGGCCAACCGTGGATCGGCGGAGAGGTCTCGCACCACCAATGGTTCGCCAGTCTGAACGACGTGACCTGAGAAGCCCTCCCCTACTTCGAGGTCGTCAATCCCTTCCACAAAACGCTCGCCAAGGCCCTCATGGGCTGCGATGGTCAAGACCCCTTCCTCACCTTGGGATGATCCCTCTTTCAGAAGGTAAATCCCGCCAGCCTCAATGCCCATCACCTCCAGGGTCTTGTCTAGGGCCGCGTCCAGAGTCTCGTGCAAGTCCAGGGAGCCACTCACGACGGCGGCGATGGCGTTGAGGGCCGCCAGCTCGCTGGTGCGATCGGCTACTCTTCGCTCCAAGTCTTCATAGGACTCCTTGAGCGCCTCCGCCATGACGTTGAACTGCTCGCCGAGAGCCTCCACTTCGTCACCGGTCTGGGCAGCGATGGTGTAGTCAAAATCGCCCCCGGCAATACGTCGAGCACCTCGGGTGAGATCCTGGATGGGGCGCAAGACACGGCCGATGGAGAGAAACACCAGCGCCCCGGAGCTGATCGCTGCCACCGCCAGCAAACCCAGCAGGAGACTGCTGTAGCCGCGAATGGGACCAGCGATGTCCTGCCAGTTCTCCTGAGTGACGAGTCCCCAACTCGTGCCGGGCACGGGGGCGTAGCCTGAGATGATGGTCTCCCCTGTCGCGTCCTCGATGAACACAGCTCCCGTCTCTCCCTCTGTGGCTCGCATCACGGGGACCCTATCTGCCATATCCTTGCCCGCCTGCGAACTGTTGGGATGGTAGATCACCCGTCCGTTGCCATCCACCAGATATGCGTAGGCGCTGCTGCCTGCCGTGAACTCCACCAACTCGGCGTACACGTCCCTGATCGGAGAGAGGCCGATCGTATGTAGTCCCGCTACTATGCCCTTGAACTCGCCTTCGCTGTCTACGATAGGCACTGCAATCAAGATCACGTCGTCACCGGAAACTTCGTCGCTGAGAACATCCGAGAAGTCTGGTCGTAGGGTCTCACGCACGCTATCGAATTGGGAAGGTATGGGAAAACCCGCTGCCCGCCGCCTGGGATTGACGGGCCGTGACCAAACAGCGACGCCCTCGCTGTCGTAAATCACCACTCCAGCATCGAAGACCTGGAGCCGGTTCGAGGCCTCTCGCAGCGCCTCTACCAGCTCCAACAGCTTCATGGACTGGACACCCTTGTCGGCGGCAAGACTCTCAAGAATCTGGGTATACTCACTCAGCCCAGCCGAGACCCTGGCGGCCGATAGCCTGACCAGTTCAGTGTCCCGTTGCTGGACGACGTCTCGGGCCGCCTGCTCGTAGGCGTAGAGGGCGATTACCGCCACGGCTACAAGTGCCAGGGCAGTGGGCAGCAAGACAGCGACGAGGGTCTTTGCTCTCAGACTTCTTCTGAGGGACATATTGGGGCTCTCCCTACGTAGTGACCCTTTGCAGAGCTCCGCTAATCCCCTTGTAGGCCTTCGGGACCAGACAGGTCAGTTGCAGTCATCATATCACATCCCCAGGGCATTCTCAAGCGGTCGGTGGGCGAGGACGCCCCGCCTTTGGGAGGCGGCGGATGTACCAAACGCCGTCAGGAAATCCTGACCAACACCGCAGCCTCACGACAATCCTAGCATCAGATGGGATAGCTGGCAACACCACAATCCGTTGTCGATTGAGGACCTCGACGGGCTTCCGATAGTGGGCAATATCGGATACAATCGGTGTGGGAGGGAAACGATCATGACTGGTGTGGAACTTGGACAGGCCTTGCTCATAGCAATCGTGACCGCTCTTGCCACCTCAGTGCTATATCACTGGTTTGAGGTTCGTCGGCTCGACGCGCTCTGGAAGCACGAAGAAGACGAAAGAGCGGCACAATGGAAGCGCGAGACCAGGGAGAGGATGGGCCATTACGATAGGCAACGGTTGGAGGATACGCTAGAAGTCCTCAGGAAGCACATGCACCAGTCTGTTCAGGTCGTCAGCGACGTCTTTCTGGCCCCAACAGGTGGTTTGTGGACGGAAGAGGCGGTTGAGACAGCGAAGAAGGTGGCGCGAGACATGCCATCAGTTTTGGCAACTGCGCTCAGTACCGGAGACGACCAACTCTTCACACGAGTAAGGGAGTTTGGCAAGGCCATGGCGCCAGCTTTGGAGGAGGAAGTGTACATCACTGCAACTGATGACGAGTGGGTTCTGCCAATGGAGAACGTAACGAACAGTGCTGCCCTGGTTCTACAGCGTTGTGATGAGCTGCTCCGAGATGCTTACAGGCAGGGAATCGCTGATGAACAAGGACCTGCCGACCACCAAGTGGAGAGCCGGGGCGACAATGCTCCAAGAGCGGCTCCTTGAGCGAGTGCCTCTCTCGAACAAGTCGATTGCCAGGCACGGCCTCACTTGGGGTGTCCTCCTCTATCATACGAAATGGCTTCCGCGTTTCGGCGGCTTGGCGGGCTGCTGGGTTCTGTGGGCTCCATTCGGGAGAAGTCCTCTTGCTGGCTAGTGCGCACATGGTGATTGCGCCACGGGTCAGCGTCTACGAAGGGAGCTGGCCCGGGCCACGGGCACGCACGTGTCCCGTTGCGCGACGCAGGTGCAGCGAGCCTCGTGTCTGACTTGACAGTTGCGGCTGGCTACCAGCTTGACGTCGCAGCAGGAAGCCTGTATAATAGAAGTTGCTCCGCATGACCGCACTCGGCATCACCGGCTGGCGCGAACCGATGAGACTTGGAGCACACGGCAGAGGAGCGAACCTGAATGGCAGATGAACTAATCATCCAGCAAGTGGCCGAAGAACAATACCAGGGCCAAACTACCCGCCGCGCCCTGTATGAAGCGCTGGAGAAGGAAGTACAACTGCCCGTTGTGTCTCTTTTCACCAGTTTCGTGTACCCGGTGACACTCGAAGACAGTGACGCCGACATGCTGGAGGGAGTCCTTCAGAAATCCGACCTTTCTCAAGGATTCGCGCTATTCCTGAGTTCCCCGGGCGGTCGTGGCTTGGCCGCCGAACGGATCATAAATATCTGCAGATCGTACAGCGGTACGGGCGAATACCTAGTCATAGTGCCGGGCAAAGCAAAGTCGGCTGCAACGATGATCTGTCTCGGGGCAAGCATCATCATCATGGTTAGTACATCCGAACTCGGTTCTGTGGATCCACAGATAGTCATTACTGAAGAGGGCCAGGTGAAGTGGTTCTCGGCATACCACATGGTGAAGAGCTACGAAGAGCTTTTCTCACAAGCTGTTGAGGAAGAGGGGAACCTGCAACCGTACCTGCAGCAACTGGCGAACTACGATGCTAGAGAGATAGCGGAGCTGCGAGCGGCATTGTCGCTATCTGAGGACATTGCCGTGAAAGCCCTGAAGGCCGGGATGCTGTCGAAGCTGCCAGAGGAGAGCATCAAACAGAAGGTAGAGAAGTTCCTCAGCCCCGAAGAAGTCAAGACCCATGGTAGACCGATCTACGCTCAGGAGGCGAGCGAGTGTGGTTTGAGAGTGGAAGTCAGGAACCTGGATAGCACCTTCTGGGAGACAGCCTACGAGTTGTACTACAGGCTCAACAACTACGTGTCAAGCAACAAAGTATCGAAGTGCATCGAGACCAAGAATCATTCATTTCATGCCTCATTCCATGGCCAAGTGGAGGGATGACGATGGAAAAGGAGTCATCCAACGAGATGTCCAAGAAAACGAGTCGGAGCTTAGAGGAGGCACGGACCAGCTACTTGGAGATGATGGAGGAGATTGCACCGTTCCTCAAGCCGAGAACACGCAAGCGCTACTCCACAGCTGGCGAGTGGAGAGCGTTTCGCTACGAAGGCGCCGCCTCAGTGCCGGGGAACCGGGGGGGATCCGAACAGGAAGAAACCGCATAGGCTGACATCAGCAAGGCGACCCGCCATGGAAGTGGGGGCGCTACAACAGGCCTATTCAGCCTTTCGAGCAGCTCAGGCGGTAGCTTGACTCACCAACTATGCACCCTTTTGCCTGCAAATGCACAGGGGTGCTTTGCAGTGGTACGACTCTGGGTACAAAAGACGCTCGTGGCTCGGCCGCTGCGTGATCCCCGCTCATACTGGGAACCTGACACAGCGCACCGAGCGTCACCTTCTGGCGGTAGATCAGGGGGTGCCTCCTCGCATCGTAGACTTCCTCGATCTCCCGGACCCGGTACACCTTGGAAGAGATGCCACACCTCCTCCCAGTAGTCAGCTCATCCGACCTTGAAACGCCACCACGCAGGCGCGCGCCTCCACATGCCACCCCCAGCCGCGGCCATGCACGCGTCCCGTTGTGCGACGCAGGTGCAGCAAGTCGGGGGCCTAGGTGCCATCCGGGATAACGTAGTCATCTGGAGAACCGTGTGCCCTACGTGCCCGAAGGCCATCTACCAGCCTCGCGGCCTCCAGTGCGGCGTCGGGTTTGGCGGCGAGGCGCGCCCTCTCGGCCATGCGGATCAGCGCCTCGTTTCCTGGCCGGAGAAGCTCCTTCAAGGCCTTCACGACTCCCTGCGCCGTCGGAGTGAACAGGCCGGCACTTTGCTCCACGACCCACTCTGTGTTGCCCTCCTCCTGGCCTCTCAGGGAACCGCTGATGAGGATAGGAAGTCCGCAGGCCAGCGCCTCGCTGATGGTGCTGGGCCCTGCCTTGCTGATGAGGAGGTCAGCGGCATGCATCAGAGCAGGCATGTTCGTGGCAAAACCGAGGACGCGGGTGGGCACCTCCCAGGGGACTCGCTCCAGTCTGGCCCTTAGCTTCTCATTCCTCCCGGTCACGACCACCAGTTGAAGGTCCAGCGAGGCCTGGGCCAAGGCCCTGGCAATGGGGAAGACATCCCCCATCCCTTCTCCCCCACCCACCAACAGGACGGTGAACAGATTGCCCGAGACTGCGCGTTCCTCTCCTAGTGCGCTCACGGAGGGGTTCACGAACTCCAGGCCAACCGGCATCCCCACCACGTGCACCTTCTGGGGTGCAAACCCGGCCTCTAGGGCCAGTTGACGAACTTCCTCCGTGGCTACCAGACATAGATCCACGTCAGGGCACAACCACCAGTGGTGGATACTCACCAGGTCGGTGATCATGGTGATCAGGGGCACCTTCCAATCCAGTTCCTTCAGCAAGCGGGCAGGAATATGGTTGGCCCAGGGGTGGGTCGAGATGATGAGCTCAGGCTGGCTGCTCAACAGCAGATCTTTGATCTTGCCTGCCGCAAGTGGCGAGACCGCACTCAAGAGCAAAGAGGCGCGACGGCGTCCGTTGGTCAGATGCCACAGCAGCCCCCACGAACGGGAAAGGCAGCTAACGACTGGACCATACATGCGGCCAGCGAGGTTCAGAGGAAAGGAGAAGCCGTCGGCCATGATATCGGCCAACTGGAACTGGTACTTGCCCGGGTAGAGGTGTTCCAGGGCGCTCGCTATGGCATCGGCCACGCTGCGGTG
>JAUWLF010000170.1 GCA_030613785.1 Chloroflexota bacterium
TCGGAGACAGCGGCCCGACTTCCCCCTTCTTCTCAATGAGAGAGAATGGGTGGAGGCTTTGCGAGGAAAGAACTAGAAGGGAGGTGGTCCAAGCGAGTTAAGGGTGATTTGTCGCGACTTTGATGTCCAGTACAACGATGATAAGGAGAAATGAAATGGAGGAGCAAACCTATAGCCTCAAGTGGAATCCGAACCCGCCGCTAGGCGTACCGCGTCTGGTGACTTACGCCGTGGCCGCGGCAGTCTACACCATTGTGGCTTGGCTGGGAGTGATCGCCGTGCCAATGGGTTTCGTCAGCGTCTCGGCCCTGTATATCGGGGTCGGCTTCATCACCCCTTTTACCATGTGGTTTTCGGGGTGGGGGCTGATCATCGGCTGGATTGGTGGGGTTGTGGGCTCCGGCCTTCTAGGTGGCATGCCCCTCGCCCTAGCCATCCCCTTTGGAGTGCTGCTGGAAACGTCCACGAAGATTCCTCTGCTGCTCTTCTATCGCCTGCTAGCCCCCAGGTTGGGAGTGAGCGCTATCGGCAGGGACATCTTCACGGCCAAGGGGTTTGTCTTCTACTTTGTGGTCGTGGTGGTGTTCATCCAGTTGATCAGCTCTTTGACAGGGAATGCCATCCTCTACAGCTACGGCTTCATCCCGGCGGATGCGTTGCCCATCAGTATTGGCTCGTGGTGGATTGGAAACATGATCTCTGTGGTGGTGATCGGGCCCATCATTCTGGGTGCTCTCACACCAGTGGTGGAGCGCTTGGGCCTGACGGTGCACGGGATCATCACGTAGAAGCCGAGAGCCAGGAGCGAGAAGAGAAGCCGATGCCTACAGGCATCGGCTTCATCTTTGTCTGTTGCCTGTCATGATTCCTCGCCTTACCTCGTGGTCGCTCGAGTCCATACCATTGCGTCCTGGTCGGGAGCATTCGCCGTGCCGATGGATTCCTGAGCGCCTATGCTCTGCACATTGGCATTGGCTTCATCACACCCCTTGTGACGTGGTCCTCGGTGTGAGGACTGATCATCAGAGGCATCGGTGGTGTTGTGTCCTCGGACATCCTGTGCTTGGTATGCCCGCCGCCATAACAACCCCATTTCGGCTGCTGGTCGAATGGGGCACTGACATTGCCATGCTAGTGCTTCGTCGCGTCGTTGCGTCCAGACTGGGAGTGAGCGGCGTGGGTAGGGACATGTTCAGCCCCAAGGGGTTCGTCTTCTGCCTGGTAGAGGTCCTCATCCCGACCCAGTTACTCAGCTCGTTGATTGCGAAAGCGGTGCTCCGCGTTGCTGATCTTGTGCCCTAGCATGCACTGCCCGTGAGCATCAGCGCCGCGTGGATCGGAAACGTGATCTCTTCGTTGGTAATCGGCCCCATCATTCTGGGTGCTGTCACACCGGCAGTGGACCGCTTGTGCCTCACGGTGCACGGCATCATGAGGTAATCCTCGGCGCGCGGTGCTGGCAAGAGGGCCGGTGGCCATCGGTACCGGCGTTGCCGATTGGGATGCTTGGGGGTGTGCGATGGCTCGCCGGAGGTCCGTGTCCCTCCGGGACTATGAGGGTGCCGCAAAGGGATCGCCGCGATGGACGGATCCCCTTCGACGTCAGAGAGGATGATGTGGCACCGCGTTGTCACTTCGTTTGTACCATAGGCATGGATATCACTAGTGACCGCTATCAAGCTCTGGATCGTATTGAAGGTGGATGGAGCCACCCACCCTAGGCTCTCGACGTAGCGCTCATGGCTCGGATCAAAGCCCACGACGGCCCTGCGTCTGGTGGCGGTTCTGATCCCCACGTTCATCATTCAGGATTCCTTGCGCCGTAGGTAGTTCGTGGTCGCATAGGCAACTGTATTGCACGACATGCAACGCACTTTGGGTACCTTTTGTGTTTCTGGTGCCGGGACCGTGTTGTGTGAAAAGCACTCCTTGACAGTGGGGAAAGGATGGCATAGAATTCGAGCGACGGCAGAACTGCGGACTGCTGAGGCTACCATAAACACCTCAAGGGAAACTGGAGGAAGAGGGAGGACTAGGGCGAGCATCCTCATAGGAGGCTCTGCCGTGTTGGGCCAAAGCGAGCCCGAAGGGTGCGCCACCGACCCCAACATACTGATGCAGGCGAACCGAGTCTGCCCGATCACGTCAAAGCCTGTGTCTGAGCAAGCGGTCGAGAAGATAATAGACGGCAGGGACAGGTTGGCCGTTCGGGGTCTGATAAACGTCCATACTCACTCACCCGAGAAGTTGCCGAAAGCTAGTAAGGAAAAGCTGCCTGCGGAGCTCTGGCTGCTGGACGCCCTGCTCCTCGGCAGTTACTCGCCGAGGAACATGTATGTTGCGACAGTATTGGGGACCATCGAAATGCTTGAGATGGGCACCACAGCGATTCTGGACGATTTCTGAATGAGTGATCGCGTAACGCCTGACGGCCTCGACGGGGCCAAGCAAGCGTATGCCGAGTTGGCAATCCGCGGCGGAGTCGCACGAGGCATGGAAGACAACGATCAAGTGATGCGAGCTGCGGTGGCGGCCCGGCCCCAGCTCAGGCCACTCCTCCACGATCATGGAGAGGTGATGAGTGAGGATGAGTACATGGAGGCAATTGACTGGTCCTTGGCCAAGTGGCATCGCGCAGAAGGGGCCAGACTGCTGTGCTTTGCCGGCCCGTCTGGTCAGCAATGGTACAGCGACGAGTTGCCCCAGGGCTGCATAGAACTGGCGCGGCGAGACGGAGACGGTTGGCACATGCGCCCAATGGAAAGCAAGGTGCAGGCCACATTGTTTGCTTCCAAGTCTACGCGAAGTCTGGTATCGCAACCAAGAAGGAGCAGGGCCTGCTGGGGCCCGAAGTCTCCCTGCCTCATTGTGTGTGGTTGCACGACGCACACCTGCACAGACCTGGCGGAGGCGAACGCTCGAGTCTGCCATAACCCAGTGTGCAGCCCCAGGGTTAGCACGATGGTCGCACGGTCTTTGAAGGGACAAGCCGCGAGCTCTTCTCGTCGCCGGAGCAGTTGGAGGCAGCTCAGTTGCGAGCGCCTCAGGCCATCACACTGAGTTGTGAGCTTCGGAGACAGCGGCCCGACTTCCCCCTTCTTCTCAATGAGAGAGAATGGGTGGAGGCTTT
>JAUWLF010000110.1 GCA_030613785.1 Chloroflexota bacterium
CCTCCAATCGGCGCTGCAACTCGTACAGCTTGTTCAGCGCCTCCAGCGGACTCATGGTGGTCAGATCCAGTTCCCTGACCTGCGCCAGAATGGGGTGCGTGCCCACGGCGAAGAGAGCCAGTTGCTCGGCCTCCTCGTCGGGCACCGCCGCTGGCGAACGAGACGCTGTTCTCTCCAGCTCTGCCAGTATGTCTTCGGCCCGCCGAGTCACCGCCTTTGGCAAACCCGCCAATTGAGCCACGTGGATGCCGTAGCTCCGGTCGGCACCCCCGGGCACGACCTTGCGCAGAAAGACCACCTTGTCTCCCTCCTCAGCCACGGCGACATTGTAGTTGCGCACCCTGGGCAAGACCTCCGCGAGTTCTGTCAACTCGTGGTAGTGGGTGGCGAAGAGTGTCTTGGCCCGCAACCGAGGGTGATTGTGGATGTACTCCACCACCGCCCAGGCGATGGAGATGCCATCGTAGGTGCTGGTGCCCCGGCCTATCTCGTCCAGGACCAGAAGGCTCCTGTCAGTGGCATGATGCAGAATGTTGGCCGTCTCCACCATCTCCACCATGAACGTGCTCTGCCCCGCGCTGATCTCATCTCGTGCCCCGATCCGAGTGAAGATCCGATCCACCACTCCTATGCGGGCCTCATCGGCGGGAACGAAAGAGCCCATCTGCGCCATCAGCACGACAAGAGCCACTTGACGAAGGTAGGTGGACTTGCCGGACATATTCGGCCCCGTCAGTACCATGATCTGCCCCTCCCCTGGGGCGAGACGCAGATCATTGGGCACGAAGGGCTCCTCCCGTTGCGTCAACTCCACCACCGGATGACGTCCGGCGATGATCTCTATGTCGTCTCCCTCGCTCAGCGCCGGTCGCACGTAGTTGTTGCGACCAGCCACCTCCGCCAGCGCACTGTAGACATCCGCACGTGCCAGCGCCCGCGCCGTGGCCATGATACGAGGTGAGGCCTCAGCAACCTGCTGGCAGACCTGGCGGAAGATCGTAGCCTCCAGTTCTGCGCTGCGCTCCTGGGCGCTGAGGATCAGTGCTTCGTATTCCTTCAACTCAGGCGTGATGTACCGTTCGCTGTTGACCAGGGTCTGCTTGCGGACATACTCCCCAGGAACGCGGTCCAGATGAGGCTTCGTGACCTCCAGGTAGTAGCCGAAGACCTTGTTGTATCCCACCTTCAGGGACTTGATCTCCGTACGTTCTCTCTCTCGTCGCTCCAACCCGGCTACCCACTGCTTCGCCTCCCGAGCGGACGTGGTGACGGAGTCCAGTTCAGCGGAGAATCCACTAGCGATCACCCCCCCACTTGCCAAAGTGGCCGGAGCATCATCGGCGATGGCCTGGCCTATCAGATCCACCACCTCTTGACATGGGTCCATCTCCGTCGCCAACTCCATCAGGACCGATTCACCCACGGCTACACCCTCCAGAACCTCCCTCGTTCTGGGGACCACTTCCAGGCTCTCTCTGAGAGCGATCAACTCCCGCGGACCGGACACGCCCTGGACCACGCGATTGGCCAGCCTTTCCAGGTCCCTCACGCCCTTGAGGAGCGAGACCAACCCCACCCGTTTCGGCCCCTGCTCGTAGAACGCCTCCACCGCGTCCAGCCGCCGATTCAGCCTGCCTACGTCCAGCAGTGGCTGGTTGAGCCAGCGATGGAGCAACCTTCCACCCATAGGCGTGACGGTGACATCCAGTACCCCCAGGAGCGAACCCTCGCCCCTCTGTCCACGTATGGTTTGCGTGAGTTCCAGGTTGCGCCGGGTCGCAGCGTCCAAGATCATGAACCCCTTGGTGGAGTACGTGAACAGGCTGTCCAACTGCTCTAGCGCCGCCTTCTGCGTTTCGGAGAGGTACTGTACAATGGCGCCAGCAGCCGATACGGCCAGTGGAAGTCCTTCGCAGCCATACCCATCCAAGGTGGCCACACCGAAATGCTCTATCAGCGCCCGGCGCGCGTTGCCCAGCTCGAACCTCCACTCCTCGTACGGGGTGATATGCGTTACGGATTCTTCATCAGGCGCGGGCATGCGCAACGCATTCTCTGGCATCAGGCACTCGGCCGGGTGAAGCCGAGCCAACTCCTGTCGCGCCAGGTGAAGTGCATCGCCATCATCTAGTTGCGTAGTGGCGAACTCCCCCGTCGTGATGTCCACGTAGGCCAGGCCTGCCTTGTCACCCTCGATGATGAGGGAAGCTAAGTAGTTGTTGCGCTTCGCGTCGAGGAGTTCCGGCTCCACAATCGTACCCGGGGTGATCACCCTCGCTACCTCGCGAGCCATCAACCCCTTCGTAGCTTCGGCACCCACCTGTTCGGCGATGGCTACCTTGTGACCGGCGTTGATCAGCTTGGCGATGTAGGTGTCCACAGCGTGATATGGCACACCCGCCATGGGGACGCGTTGGCCTTTGGTCACCGGACGTGAGGTGACCACGATGTCGCAGACCTGGGAGAGCAGCTTGGCATCGTCGTCGAAGGTCTCGTAGAAGTCGCCCAGCCGGAAGAGGACTATGGCGTCGGGATACCGCTTCTTGATCTCCAGATACTGCTTGCGCATCGGGGTAGTCATTTGTGACCCCCACGTCTCCGTGCGCTAGTCTCAAATGCAAACGAGGGCGGGATGGTGTGCCCGCCCTCCATTCTATCACTGTTCGGCCTTCTCTGCTATTTCGGTCGCTCGAACTCGTTCTTCATGACCAATGGAAGCCACCGTTCGTATCTCAGCAACGGCGTGTGGACTGACTCACCCATTACGGCCTCCAGCTCCTCCGCCCTCCTCACACCATAGCTCTCGTTGATGATCTCCTCCACATACAGCGACTCCGTCACCGTGACTCCCCAGGTCACCTCAGCGGTCTCGCCTGCACTCACAATCACGTCTGTCCACACCACCTCGTCACCAATCAACTGGCCTCCGTCACCCGCCCATGCGAAACTGGCGTTCAAAGGCACCCTGTCTGTGATCACCACATCAGTGATGGTCCCCTCAGTGAGGTTGGTTATCGAGATGGTGTAGCTGAGTGGCTTACCGGGGGATACTGCGCCGGGCTCGCCACTCTTTGCGATGCTGAACTCAAAGGGCACCTCGTCCGCACCGATGTCCACCCGACCTCGTTGAGGCCTCACATCGCCGTCAAAGTCGAAAGGTGGCGCTATGAAGTCGTCCGGGTGACCTGCATTGATGCCCGGGGAACCAGGCCGCAGGTGATAGTCCCAACCGACGGGATCGACTAACTGCGGGTCGGTGGAGATGTTACC
Organism: Chloroflexota bacterium; assembly: GCA_030613785.1. Taxonomy (GTDB): domain Bacteria; phylum Chloroflexota; class Anaerolineae; order UBA7937; family B3-Chlor; genus JAUWLF01. The sequence continues at coordinate 3,271 of JAUWLF010000110.1, forward strand.
TGGCCCTGGGCTAACCCCCCAATAGTCGCTCACAGTGTTACTCCACACGTCGTTGTAGGTGACTGTGGGGGTACCGCTCCCCTCCTTGTATATACCGTAAGCGTGGGTGACGATGATGTTGTTGGTGATCGTCGGCGCGGAGGACCCCGCCAGATAGATCCCCTCCCCTGCACCCTCCTCGTTCTCGGCAATAGTGTTGTTGACCAAGGTGCCCTGCGAATCGGAGATGTAGATACCTCCTCCCAGCTCCAGCGCGCTGTTGTCAGCAATGATGTTGTTCGTTAAAGTGAAGCGGGTGTCAGGCCAGAAGTGAATCCCCCCTCCCGTCTCGGTCGCGTGATTCCCCAGGATCTCGTTGGCATCCAAAGTGACAGTAGCAGGGCTACCGGCCGCTATCCCTCCACCGAACACGCCTGTGTTACTGATGATCTCGTTGCGGCTCAAGACGAAGGGGCCGTCCGAGACGCCGATCCCCCCCACCGACCAATAGCCGAGATTCCCAACGATGCGGTTGTCCACAATGGTGATTTCGCCGAGCGTCTCGGCGAGCAGTCCTCCTACAGTGCCAGAGGTGTTCCCCACGATGTCGTTCCCTTCTATTAGGGAGCGGGGCCCACCCACCGCTAGCCCTCCGACCAGTCCTCCCTCGTTGCCCGCAATCAGGTTGTCCTTGATGGTACTGGTGACAAACGCAACCATCAAGCCTCCAGCGCCGGCCCCCTCGATGGGTGCCGTATTGCTCATCACCACGTTGGCGCTGATCAGTGCGGTGATGTTGTCTCCATGGATCGGGTACGACAAGACGGCGATCCCGCCAGCTTCATCCTCACTCGTATTGTCGATGACCTCGTTACCCTCTATGGTCACCGACGTCCTCCAGGCCGATATGCCTCCGCCAGATCCTGCGTACCGATCACTAAACGCCCCGACACTGTTGCTCACAATCCTGTTGTTAGCAATGACAGGGCTGATATCGGCGTCACGAACCTGACTGTGGAAGGAAGCGCAGGAGTCCTCATGCTCCTGCGCCACATAGATCCCTCCTCCTTGAGCATCTTCCCAGGCAGAATGGTCTATTGTCACCCCATTCGCGCTGATGTCATTATCGGTTATCACAGAGGACGACCCAACCAGGAATATCCCACCGCCAAACGCACAGTAGCATGCTGGGAACTCCTGGGTCCCTAGAGTGTTGCTGACGATGTCGTTCCCTTCAATGAGTGGTGAACAGTTCTTGACATAGATGCCCCCACCGTAGCCCAGGGCCGAGTCCCCGACCGTGCCATTTCCGGCAATCTCGTTGCCAACCAGGCTGCCCACACTACCAGTGATGTAGATGCCTCCTCCACCTCGGAACACCGCGTTCTCAGCCACGTAGTTCCCCGTGACTGTGAAATCAGAACCGTCGAGGATGGCGATACCCCCGCCGTACCCGTGATCCCATGAATAGTCAGGAACCATCCCACTGCTGTTGCTGATGACGTCATTTGCAGTCACCATCACCGCTGAGTTCTCCACGTACATCCCCCCACCGAAATCCTGTGCCGTGTTGCTCAAGACCTTGTTGCCAGTGATCACAACAGTGGAGTCAACTACGTAGATCCCCCCTCCGTTGTCAGCTTGTCCCCCTGAGATCGTGAATCCGTCTATCGTCACCGTGGATGCGTTGGTGACACTGATCACCGAGCCGCTTCGGTTCCCATCAATTGTCGCTTCGTACAACTCGATGTCCCTGGTCCAACCAGAGGCCTCATAGCCCCCCTCGAGAATGATCCCCTTGGTGATCACCAGGTTCTCGGTGTAGATCCCCTGCGCCACCCGGATCCTGTCCCCGGGATCGGACCCATCTATGGCGTCTTGTATGCTCTCGTACGTGCAACCCAGACACACGTCCAGCGTGCTCTGCGCCACGACAGGCAGCGTGCTCAGCAGGAACACTTGCACACTAAGCAGCACAAGGGTGGCGAAAGTAGCGACGAAGGCCATCGTCAGCCCCCTCGCCTTGTGGCGAGATCGCAAATCGAGCAGCCCTATCATTTCACCCTCCTCAGAGACACCGAGGACGCTGGGATACTACCCACAGACGAACAGGTCTCACTTCATCCCGCAATCCAAACTGGTGACAGTGAGATCTCTCGCTAGACTGAGGCCCGGCTAGCAGAGGACCGGATGATGCCCGGCCTCTGTTCGTGTATTGCTACGGGATTGCTGCTATTTCGGTCGCTCGAACTCGTTCTTCATGGCCAATGGAAGCCACCATTCGTATCTCAGCAACGGCGTGTGGACTGACTCACCCATTACGGCCTCCAGCTCGTCCGCCCTCCTCACACCATAGCTCTCGTTGATGATCTCCTCCACATACAGCGATTCGGTCACCGTGACTCCCCAGGTCACCTCAGCGCTCTCGCCTGCACCTACAGTCACGTCTGTCCACACCACCTCGTCACCAACCAACTGGCCTCCGTCACCGGCCCACATGAAGGTCGTGTTCAGAGGCACCATGTCCGAAATCACGACGCCAGTTGCCACCAGCCCCCCGCTATTCGTCACCACCAAGGTGTAGGTCAACTCGGCTCCCGCTGTTACCGGATCTGGCTCAGCCCCCTTGCCAATCGTCAATACAGGAAACCCCACCAAGGTGGTCACCGGCGATCCCATAATCGGCGCTGGCGTCTCCTCACTTCGCACTCCATAGCCGTCGTTCCCGATCACCGTCCCGTTCGACAATCCCTCATCCACCGTCACCACCATCGTTCTGGTCACCGACTCGCCTGTGGCCACACTGGAGACCGTCCAACTCACCACCCCACCCGTCTCCTGGCCACCGTCACTCGCCCAACTGAAGCTCGTGTTCACAGGCACCCTGTCAGTGATCAGCACGCCACTCATGATCTGATCACTCACGTTGGTGACAACAATGGTGTAGGTCAACAGGCCTCCCGGAGACACCGGATCGGGTTCATCGGCCTTCACGAGACTGAACTCGAAAGATGCCTCGTCTGCACCCATGTCCACCCGACCCCCAAACGGTCTGGAGTCCCCGTCGAAATCGTAAGGCGGAGCGATGGAATCGTCCGGGTGGCCTGCATTGATGGCCGGGGAACCAGCCCGCAGGTGATAGTCCCAGGCGACGGGATCGACGAACTGCGGGTCGGCGGAGACGTTCCCGGCCCCTGGGGTCAGGCCCCAGTAGTCGCCCACGCTGTTGCCCCAGACGTCGTTGTAGTTCACCGTGGGGAGACCACTGCCCTCTTCGTAGATGCCATGGGTGTGAGTGACGATGATGTTGTTGGTGATCGTCGGCGCGGAGGACCCCGCCAGATAGATCCCCTCTCCAGCGCCCTCGTCGTTCTCCGCGATGGTGTTGTTGATGATCCTGCCTTCGGAATCTGAGATGTACACTCCTCCACCATGGGACGCCGCGCTGTTGCCCGCAATGATATTGTTGGTCAAAGTGAAGGATGTGTCAGACCGGAACCAGATACCGCCTCCGCTGTCACTTGCGTGATTGGCGATGATCTCATTGCTGTCCATGGTGATGGTGACGGAAACAGCATTGCCGTACATGCCACCTGCCGCGATCCCCCCACCACACTCGCCGCCCGTGTTGCTCATGATCTGGTTATGCCTCACGATGAACGAACCCTTCCCCAAGGCGATTCCACCTGAGAAGGGCCCTACATTCTCGACGATGGCGTTGTCTAGTATGGTGATATCCCCGTCTCCATCCAATGGGGACATGTCGAACCAAAGGACCCCTCCAACCCCGAGGGTAGACATATTGCCGACAATGTCGTTGCCCTCCACTAGCGCATGGGTTTCGATCAGGCACAGCCCCCCGGCTGCATCCCCAGCGTTGCCTGCAACCAGGTTGTTCTTGATAGTACTAGACACTGGTCCCAGGGAGATACCGCCGGCAAAACCGTTCCCATAACCTGACACCGCGGTATTGCTCATCACCACATTATTGCTGATTACCACGGTCACTGCGTCCTCTAGACCTTGGGCGGAGGCAACGGTGATTCCCCCAGCGTCATACTGCGTCCAGTTGCCGACAACCTCATTCCCCACTATGGTCACCGATGTCTTGAAAGAAGATATGCCTCCGCCTGCGCCTGCTTCACCGCTAGGATGTTGCTCTACACTGTTACCCACGATTCGGTTGTCGGCAATGATGGGCCACGAACCTGTTTCGACCCCCATACGCCAGAGGCAAGAAGCCTCTTGAATCTGCTGCACATGGATCCCGCCTCCTTGACCTATGACATAAGGGTCCAATGCGCAATACGGGTACACTACGACTGTGTTCCCCTTGATGTCATTGTCGGCTATGACAGAGGATGAAGCTACGAGGCATATGGCGCCACCGTAGGCACAACACATCGCTGGCAACTCGTGCGTACCCAGCGTATTGCTGAGAATGTCGTTCCCCTGGACGAGAGGCGAGGAGTTTCCGACGTAGATCCCCCCTCCGCAGCCGTAGTATGACTCCTCGCCAAGACCGTTTCCGATAATCTCGTTGCCAACCATGCTGCCCACTGAGTCCGTGACATACACGCCTCCCCCGCCGTGCAGTACAGTGTTTTCAGCCAGAAGGTTGTCTGTCATCGTGAATTCCGAACCAGGCAAGATGGCGATGCCGCCTCCATAGCCCTCGTCCCGTGAAACTGGAGGAGCCGTACCACTGCTGTTACTGATAACATCGTTTCCACCTATCGTGACGGTGGAGTTCTCAACGTAGATCCCCCCTCCAAAGTCCCGCGCTGTGTTGCTGAAGACCAGGTTGCCCGTGATCACGACCACCGAGTCAAGCACGTAGATGCCACCACCTCGCGTGGATGCTATGTCTGCCCCGAGCGTGGCCATTTGTCCCGAGTGCAGAGGCTCTCTTGTTTCCCAACCAGGGTCGCGGTGGCCGCCTGGTCCCCAGGCAGAATCACCCTGCTCCACGGTCAGTTCTCGCTCTCCGCCAGCCTCATGGATGTCAGCACCGGCTGGCTCAGCGCTGGCCCCGGCTTGCACGACAGCCTCATCGTAGCCGTAGCTGGCGATTGCCCTGATGCTGTGGCCCGCAGTCAACGGCGGCGAGATAAGCACGCTGAAGTACCCGTAAGACCAGACGGTTGCGGTCCCGATATGAGTCGCGGCCGTCCAGTCCCAGATCTCCACCTGCTCTGCCTCACGGGGGTCTGCAATACCAGTAACCCGTTTATCCCCAGCGCGTAAAGGCTCATTGATCTCTACCGGCACCTGAGGCGGTGACGCTGCATTGTCCTCAATGCTGTTGTTCCTGATCGTCACCGAGGCCCCGTCAAGGTAGATGCCCCCTCCTCTCTCAGCATAGCCCCCTCTGATCGTGAATCCGTCTATCGTCACCGTGGAAACGCTGGTCACGCTGATCACCGAATCACTACGGTTGCCGTCAATCGTGGTCTCGTACAACTCGATGTCCCTGGTCCAACCAGAGGCCTCATATCCGCCCTCGAGAATGATCCCCTTGGTGATCACCAGGTTCTCGGTGTAGACGCCCTGCGCCACACGTATCGTGTCTTCAGGGTCCGCCGCATCTATCGCGTCCTGGATCGTCTCGTACGTGCAACCCAGACACACGTCCAGCGTGCTCTGCGCCACGACAGGCAGCGTGCTCAGCAGGAAGACTTGCACACTAAGCAGCACAAGGGTGGCGAAGGTAGCGACGAAGGCCATCGTCAGCCCTTTCGGCTTCTGGCCCGATGGCAGATCGAGGAGCCTTGTCATCTCACCCTCCTCGGAGACGTTGACAACCGTCGGATGCGACCACCTAGAGGACGAAGTCGAATTGGGCCCCCCGTTGTGACTGGAGACCCGGGAATCCCTCGCTAGATTGGGGCTCGGTGAGCAAAGGGTGACACTTGAGGAATGGAAACGGACGGTCAGTCCTGGTGTTCTGAAGAAGCCCCTTCTAGCAACTCACGTACTTTGTTGTCGGTCCACTCATTGTGAGCGGAGTACTCAGGAAAAGCGACGTGCACCAACTCGTGAAGAACGGTATGCTGCAAAGCGGTATGGGTGGAATGATCACACATCGGGCATGGCTCCTCCGCCCCTCCAGCGAGGCTCCATCCCGCAATGGAGATGACGATCAGGTCGAAGTTGCCGGCTCTCACCTCCCGCACATAGGGATTATCAGATCTCAGGGGCTTGGCCACGGTTTCCAGTTCCAGACAACTTCCATCTTGCCTGTACAGCTTCATCGACCCCGAGAAAGGATAGGGCAGGCGCTGGTCATCCTCGATCAACAGGCACTTCTTGTCATCCAGGCCCAATTGACCCGACCAGAAGTGCGTGAAGGACACCAAGCTTGCAGGCACCGCCTCCTGCGCCATGACGTTGCCCTCCGCCCGATGATAGGTCCAACGACTGACTTGCAACTCCTTGCCATCCCGTCGCACATGCTTCCCTTTGCTACAGGGATCGTACCTCAAATCAGACGACCTGGCAAGTGTCGTTCCAACTTCACGAGCCGAGGATTCCCTGATGGCTCTGGTCGCCATCCTGCATTAGTAGCGTTTCATGCCCATCGGCAGGTGCCGCACCAGAGGGCTCACGAGAACCATAGCGGAGTGCGTCGCGATGTCGTGGCCCGGCGCGACGACGGTGGCGGTATTGGTGATAGCCCGAGGATCGATGGCGGTAACGGTGACGGCGTAGGAAACACTGACGACAGGGGCTGGTGTGAGGACTCCGGACCAGTACAGAGTGGGGGCAGCCGTGTCAGTGACGATGCCGGCCGTGGCGGTCAGTGAATCCGAGACGTACGAGAGGCCCGCAGGTACCACATCGGTCAGATAGACGGTGGCCTCAGGGGGCGCGGACAGGCTGTGGACGCTGATAGTATAGGTGAGGACCTCGCCATGGTGCGCAATCGGTTCTGAGGCGGACTTCTGCGACGCGGCCTGAGTCCCTCCATCCCAACCAGCCAGCCTGGCCATCATCCACCAGAACGCTCTGGCCTTGAGATTGCAGTTCAAGGGACGTGAGTGAGCGCACGAACAAGTTTGGCACAACGGGTCCCCCGTATGAGCACCGCACCATTCATCGGCCCAGTTGCCGCCGTCATAGTTGCAGGCGTCATCGGCCCCGCGATCCAAGTAGTAGTCGCCATCAGGATCGTAGCTTTCAATATCTGCAAAGTCGAACAGGACCTTGTTGTTGGCGGTGCAGTAGTCGCGAATCTGGTTGTTCCGCACATTCAAGTCCCCTGCAACACCTGACCCATCAAGGTGTCCCGTCATGTAGACGAAGGTGACATTCGGGTAGTCCTGTTCCAGGCCATTCATCAGGTCGAGATAGGTCTGAACGTGAGCAGTGGAGGCGTTGCTCACTTGGCCACACCACGACCACACGACGACGTTTCTGTCACTCCCTGCTCCATTCAGGTAGGTTCGAGTCCTCGCCGCCCACGTGGTACGGTCCGGATTGCCCAGGTCGCCGCTGGGTGTAGTGTCGGCGATGGATAGTACGCCGGGTGTCACAGCGCCATTGGTGTTGAAGTCGTACAGACCGCTGGGTGTCTGATCATTCAAGACCCCCATACCGGTCACCAGTTGGCTCCCGTGAGACGTATGACCGTAGGAAACCCGGTGCTGCACTTTCGCCTGATCTATCCAGTACTCTGGGATCGTGCTCACGTCCGTGCACGTGTGGTCGATGATGATAGGCCCCTGCGCCTGACTGTGCACCGCTACCGACCTGTCGTCCGCCAGCCGAGAGGTTCTGTCCGGTGCTTGGTTGAGGACAGATTCATCCTGAGTGACCCCTGCCACCGCTCCCATGTCTCGATGCGCATAGGAGGCAGAAGCGACTACCGCTCCTCCCAGGATCGCTACCACAGCCAGCCCAACAACAAGTCCCCACAACACTCTCGCTTTCAATTCAACTCTCCTTTCTCAACTCGAAGGACATCGGTGATAAGGTCGGCGCCGCCCCAGTCGCTCTCAGTGGTGAAGGCCTGGTCATGAAGCAGAGTGGGGTGCCGCTGGCGGGCCTGTCACCAGTATACCGTACCGATAACTGCCTGTCAATGGCTAATCTGGCCTATCAGTGGCAACCGAGTAGCTTGGTGAGCCCGCCCCGGCTCTCAATAGCGCGGTCCTACCGCACATATGGTCGCCATCACTTCAACGAGGCTGGCGATTCCCAGCATTTGCTGATAGCATCTCCCCAGAGCAGACTTGCTGGAAACAGCGCTGCTTGGCAATGTCCCCAGCAAAGGCTGAAGGCTGAGCTGGGACGCCGATGTCCATTGTATTCTGCCCAGCGCCCTGTGGCCCGCCACGATTCCAGTGGCCAAGGCACAACGGATCCAGGCAGGGAAAGGAGATAGTGAGGAAGTGTCTAGCAATCGCCGCCCCAACTCAGGAACGATATCGGTCTGGGCAGGAGAGGACGAGGATCTATTGCAGAAACCGTCCGCGGTGCCGACGGTCCACAGCGTCTCTTTCGACTATCGAGACGTCGATGAATGGCTGGAAGTGGCCTTGGCGAGAAAGCGCGGCTACATCTACAGCCGCAACACCAACCCCACCGTGCACGCCTTCGAGGAGAAGGTGCGCCACCTGGAGGGTGCGGAGGCCGCCACCAGTTTCTCCACCGGTATGGCCGCCATCAGTAACACTCTCTTTACACTCCTGTCGCCAGGAGATCGGGTCGTCTCTTTGAAGGACACTTATGGCGGCACGAGCAAGATCTTCTTGGAGTTCCTGCCCCGCTTCCAGCTTGACGTCGTCCTGTGCGAGACCACCGATCACCGAGCCATCGAGTCCGCCGTCGCGGAGGGGTGTCAGGTCCTCTACCTGGAGA
>JAUWLF010000093.1 GCA_030613785.1 Chloroflexota bacterium
CGCGATCAGACGCAGCCGATGGTGGGCATAGAGCACGTCCCTGGCCTCCGGACCGATCATCGTCAGCAACCGAGTCCACAGGCGCTTCAGTAGTTCTTGAGCCTCATCGGAGCTTCCGGGTTGGGGCAGGATCGCGGCCAACCCATCGATCAGGTCGTCATCTATGAGGGCGGTCAGGAACTCCATCAGGCCGTAGTTGGAGGACGTCTCTCCCAGCTTCCGAGCTGTGCTGTAGCGCCGGTTTGGAGGCATCTCAGCCAGGCGGTGAATGGCCTCCGTTTCCACGGGACCGCACATCTGCGCGACCTTCTTCAGAAACTCGTCTCGTTTCACCTCCGTCGTCCTCCGCATCCACAGCGCCGTCAGGCTGCTGCAGATACCAGGTCCAAGGCCTGCTCTAACAGACGCGACCGCAACGGGATGGGCCGTCCTCCTCCTGCTACAGAGCCGATTGGGCTAGGTTCCTTCATCCTGCGCCCGCTGTTCCTGGTATCGATGTAAGGTACGAGGCAACCAACCTAACGAACGGCCTGGTCGCGTGCTGCGATCCGCCCCGTAGTGAGGACAGATCACGCCAGGACCACCCCAGGGGTCCGACCGGTCCTACTGCGCTGAGGCATCCTCCTCTATGATGCCTAAACGATTCCCCTCGCTGTCCCGACAGTATGAGTGGTAACCTATTCCCGGAATGGCCTGTTTGGGCGACAGAACCTTCCCGCCCGCCTCCTTCACCCTCTCAGCGAACTCATCAAAGGAGGGAACGGAGATGGTGTTGACAGTCGTCCATCCACTCTCCCTTCTCATGATGGCACCGTCGATGCCGGGCTCACCCTCCTCTCCCGTCTGGACGAGCCAATAATCGGTGGGGGCTTCCCACTTGTTGATCTTCCAGCCGAAGGCCTCCTCGTAGAACTTCACTGCTCGCTCTGGATCATCGGCACCAATCTCGAAGTGAACTACTCTTGGCATGATGAACCTCCTTCTCGCTTCTGCTACCACAGTCACCACCCCACGTGGGCACAGACTGCGGGACTCTTTGTCTCTGCTGATACCTGCATATGATAGCCTGTCTTCTTGCGGAGAGCAACGCAGAACCGAAGAGGTTTGGAGGCCGACCAAGGGCGCGTATCAGTCGTCTGCGCCGCGAAGTCCGTGTCTGAAACGTGGAGAGGTGTGGCCCCGTCTTGTCGCACAGATGCTCCCTGGCGCGATCGAGGCAACACCGCAAGCTTCTTCCTTGCTCCATCTTGGCCAGACAGCGGTTGCATAAGGTGCGTAGCGCCGCAGTCTTGAGTGCCGGCAAGCCACTGGTTGGGCAGATCTGGCTTGCAGACTAGGGGTGGCGCCATCGGGATGCAATCGGAGTGGCTTGCCCCTGGGGTTCACTCCGCCACCGGCGGGCGGGCAACATCACTTCGTTCTCTGTCAGCCGTTACTTCTCGACGCTCTTCCCACCTTGGCGGCCCAACCCTCCTCCGTGACGGAGGTCTCGGGCAAATGCGTGGCCGCAGCTTTCTGAAATCTGCGGAACTTCCCATCCTGCTCTACCAAGGAGAACAGGCCGCTCTCCTTTGCTAGAGCTGCCGCTTTCTTCGCCTTTCCTCGCGTGTCCTCCAATATGGCTAGCGTGCCATTCTCTCGGAGTACTCTGTCCAACTCCTTCAAGGTTCCCTCCTTGTCCGGGAATTCGTGGAAGGCGTCGGCGATGAAGACCACGTCCACGCTGTTCTGTGGTAGCCCCGTATGCTTGGCACCCGCCAGGATGACCTCCAGGTTTTTCAGCCGGTACAGCTTGGCTCTGAACCAAAGGGCTCCCACACTCGTAGGAGACACATCCAAGGCGTACACTCTTCCCGTCGGCCCCACCATTCGGGCGGCGATCACAGGCGAAGTCCCAAAGCCAAAGCCTTCCTCCAGGACCACTGAACCTTCTGCAACCCCACTTCTTTCGAGCCATTTCTTCCGCCACCAGGGAGGTCTCATCAGCTCCATGACGGGGAACCACACAGACATCAGGGGGTAGAACAGGTAATCGAGACGGATCGGTAAGGGACGAGAGAAAACCACCTTGGGGATCAGGTATACCAAGCCGGAAACGCCGTGGATGAGCAGGACTACGGCGATCACCTTGAGGACCACCGGGTGAAGCTGGATGAACTCAACGATGGGTGTCATCGCTCACTGACCTTCGCAAGTTCCATAACCCCTTTATGAGATTGAATCTTGGCACTTCTTGCATGTATCATTCATACTCGTCGCCCCACTTTCTGAGGTTGAGTTCCCTCTCCTCCCTCATGGTTTCCCTGTAGTGGTACACAACCAATAGCACGTTCCCCAATACACTCCAAATCGTGAAGGGCACATGGTCGCTGATGGCGACAGTGATGGCGACAAGAGCGATCGTCCAATTCAGTACGCTAGGGTGCCTCACAACTCTATAGGGGCCTCCTACTAGAAGCACGACGGTATCGTCTTCCGAGTGCACACCTCCTCTTCTCATCCTCCAGCAAACAGTAACATAGACTTCCAGGCAAATGGTCAAGACGATGAGGATTATCGCTGCGTATATCGCAGCCAGTGGAAACTCCATGGTGGGGAGTTGAAGGAAGGGATCAGTAATCTCCAGATTGGAGATTCTGGCTGCAGCAGGAAGAAAGCACAGTATCCCCCACAGTATGGTCCCAAGGAAATCCTTCCAGTTCTCCCGGTGTCTGATGCCCCGTTCTTCAAGTGCTGCTATGATTTCCTTGCGTGTGAGTTGACCGGTTTCCAGGTTCTCTACTAGGTCTTCTACTTTGCTTTCTCTCTTTGCCATTATCGGTGAACCTGAAGAAGCTCAATGATCATGCTCATAGGCCATTTGCATCTCTGGCCAGTTCGGCCCTGCTTGGCCCCGTGCGCGCAGGTTCTTGCCGAAGCCCGGCCACGGCGCCTCAGGACCAGGCGCTCTACTGGAGTGCTCGATAGCGTTCGATCGGGATACCAGCCTGATTGAACAAGGCCCGAATCCTTTGCATCTCCTCATCACTGGGACCGCTGCCGGCGCCGAAGTACCCGAGGCCGACGTATTCGCCCCTCCCTGGGTTGTCAGTGATCGTCCAAATGGCGAACTGCTGTACACGGAAGGTCTCGTCTAGGAAGCCGGGAAGACTGAGCAGCTTGATGAGATCTTCGGGCACGGGCGCTCCCCTAATCGTAAATCCGTCGCTTTCCTCTGGGACACCCCGTTCCATGTTGGCACACGCCACCTGGATGGTCAAAGTCTGTTGGCTACCAGCGGATTGCAGATATGCCACCGTCTCTCTTCTGACGACCATGTCTTGTGTCCCGCGGTTTGAGCCTGGAACACTGTGCCGGGCGAGATCGCTATTTCCTGAGGGTCGGGGCTGAGTGATTCGAGAACCAGCTTGATCCACTCCAGGCCCTGGCCAGTGATGGCGACCTGAGCAAGACCTCGGGCCTGTGCTTCAGTGAGCTCAAGCGCCAGCGGTGCTGGTATCGGCGGTGGCGGAGTGGGGGGCGCAGCGATCTCGGGGACCTCATGGTCGCTCAACGACACGTTCAGGGCTATCTCCGTTGTGTTGCACCAACCTGTCTGGCCATCCGTCGTCTGAACCTGGGCCCAGGTGCCGTTTAGGTTGCAGCCCTGAACTGCTACGGTCGAGTCGGACGACACCTGCCCCACGGCGTCGTAGCCATCACCAGGCCCTTCGCGCAGCGTGATGTCGGCACGGGCCACGGCATCGGGCAAATCAGTTGGCAGTCCTCCCTCCAAAGGCGAGCCGTTATGGATAGCCTCCACGGCGTCCAGCTCAGCACCAGTTGGCGTGCCTGGTTGCACGTCTGTGATTCGCACGAAGACTGCTTGGTGCAATCCCACATCGGCCAAATCGAAGGGCTGTGGCGACTCGTTCGCCTTGGGATACGCACTCCATGCCTGCCCGTCAGCACTCACCTCGACGATGATGAAGTCATCGCGAGCAGACTCGCCGAACACCTGGAAGTCGGGGCCAGGCCCATCATAGATCACGTTGTCGGCAAACCCTAGCAAGATGCTCCCGCCAGCGCCCAACTGCAACATCCCGGAGCAGCAAGGCTGTTCGACCAGGTCAGGGGCGCCAAGGGCTGCCTCCGGACTTGCGTATTCGTCTTTCTGTGCGAGTCCAGGGTTGTAGGCGATGACCCGATCCGCACTGGGAGAGCCAGGTGTCGGCGTGTCGGCGGGGCTGATCAGGGTCGCCACCGGAGCAACTAGCGGCAGTTCTAGCGATGGGAGTTCGCCCTGCAGCAGATAGGCGACTATGCCGCCCGTGCTGATGAGCCCCACCACAAGAAACGCAGTCCAGATGATGAGTATTCTTCTACGCCTGTCGGATAGGAGGGTGGAGAGGCCAGCGAACAGTACGAAGGCTATCAACAGAGCGACTACGATAACCATCTGAGTCTGGAAAGGCATCGTTGCAGATTCTATCCCTCTGACGTGGTCGTGAACTAGGGCACCCGTAGCGAAGAGAAGAACCACAAGGGCCAGCGCCGCCGGAAGGGTCATCAATGCTGCCAACACTCTTCGCACAATAGGACCTCGAATCGGAACCTCTATCTTCACCCCCGGGATGAGCCTCTGGAGATCGTCCTTGAACCTCTTGAAATCCCCTTCCCCCAGGTTGGCCTTACCGATCTGGGCGCGGACGTTCTTGCTCTGCGGAGAGAGGCCGTCTATGAGCAACTGATTACCTCGCTTGGCTTCGGTCACCCGGGTTATCTGGCCGATAACGGGTTTCTCCTCGCCGCTCTTCCGTCGGAAGATGAGCCCTCTCTCGGGCGATATGACCAACTCTCGAATGGTGGTGGGGCGCAGAGCATCGAACATCACTCTGCCTGATATCGAGAGAATCCAGACGAGCACTAACAGGCGCACGATCAGACCTGGATCAAATCCCATCATGGCATATCCGGCAGTGCCAGAGCATAGGAAGAACACGAATATCGCTCCTATGGCCAGCCCCAGTCTGCTCAGTTTGCTCTTGCCTCGCCAGGGGTAGACGCGCTGCTCCTCAACTTCTGTGGGAACTGCGGCTATCCCTTTCACCTCCTTTGGCTCTAACTCGGCCGCACGCAGCCTCGTCGCGGCTGCCCTGACCTCCTCCAGCGAGACGCGGTTCATGTACTCGCCTACCGCACTGATAAGCTCCACGTTGGAAATGGTGACTCTCCTGGCGGCCCTAACTTGTGGCAGAAGTCCGAGGAAGCACTCTTGGGTCGCCGGCGAGTAGTCCACCTTCCGTGCAGAGACGAGTCGGTTGGACTGATCCACGAGCAGAAAGTAAGTATACTCCTGGGTCAGCAACGCCTCCAGCCTCGCGAGCTGGCCCTCACTGAGGGGATCCGCTGGCCCGCTGACCGTGCTGGCGCCGACCAGCCAGGTTTCTTTGAAGAAGGGCTGCTTGGAGTCATCCCAGATGATGGGATAGACACCATACAGATGGAAGGTGGGAGCTTCATAGTCGTGGACGTAGAGGCTCATCGGCGTCTGCGGTGCGAGCGCCGCGCGAAACTCATCTGGCGAAGCACGCATGACCAAGGCGGCAACAGGCCCGGTTTCGTCCCGTGTCATGAAGCAGATGCTCTTCTCCAACTGCTTCATGATCAGTGGATCCATCAGTGACGGATCACGAGACACGTCGCCCCACAGGGGAAGTTCCCTTTCGTCCTCACTGGGGGCGGAGGGCCGTGGTTCCTCTTGCTCTTTTGACGCCGCGGGTTGCTCCAGTGGCTGGCCCTTACGCAAGACCTGGGGACCCTTCATAGTCTGAAGCTGCTGCAATGACACATCTTTGAAGCCCGCCTCGTCCAGAAAGGCCCAGAAGCACTCGGTGCCCGTCCCTGAGTAGCCGAACTTCATCATGGTGATGTCAATTTGTCCTGAGTGGCGGGCGATGACCTCTTGGTAGCCATCCGTGAATTCCAGCTCGATGCGATAGTCGGGCGGGCCTGACACGCAGCGAACCTCCACGACCTCTCCGTGCTCAGCGATCAGCCTTCGGGCTTCTTGTCTCATCGCCTGCTCGTACATCTGACCTCCCCCACCATCGTTCCTCCTCTTACTGCTTGCCGCCTGAGCTGGTTGTGTCTGTCAGGCACCGCAGAGCCAAACCGGACAAGCGGTGTCTGTCCCCGTGTGCCGTCTCCTTATATGTTTGCGCTTGTCGAGGAGACTCGGCGTCGCATCCGCGCTCTCGCGTCCGACACTCGAAAGCAAAAGGCTCGCCCAGTTGCGCAGGACGAGCCTTTGCGATACACTACTCCCGTCGGGGTGCCCATCCTGCACCCTGGCCATGGCCTCGGGTTCGGCCAAACCGCGAGGCTTCTTCCTTTTCTGTATCACCAACAACTATACCATGACTTGTTTGATAAGGCAACCCTCCGGCTAGGCAGTTCCCGGGATCAGGCGCCGTCCACAGGTCCAGCCATGGTGAGGGCTGCGACCAGCGGCTGCCCAGGGCTTGCTTGCGAGCCAGCTTGCCACCTGATGATGGGATGCGATACAATGCAATTGCTTCTCCGTCGAAGTTGTCTATGGGGAGTCGGGAGTGTGCCGTGTGCCCAGCGAGGTGTGTAGCCAAGTACACGACTCTTCCACAGGGCTCTTTGATCCCTCGCACGATGCCCCCACCCTCGCCGTCCCCCTGCACCCCGTGCTACTTGAAACTGGGGAGGAGACGTGCTTCGGGTGAAGGAACCATTGACCTTTGCTGACCTGGGACTGGCCCCTGTGCTTGACGCTCACCCTGTTTTGGCGGTCAGTCCACAGAGGTAGAGGGCAAGCGTTGGCCATGAGACGGAGAGTGAAGCTTCGTGTGGAGGGCAGTTGGCAAGGTGCCAATGCTGCAAGAGCGCGGACGGAGAGGAGGTGAGGGTGGAGGATAGGAAGATGATCTTGCTCGAGGGCAACATCGGCGCGGGGAAGAGCACGCTAGGCAACACACTGAAGGCCTCAGGGATTTTCGATTTCATCGAAGAGCCCGTCGAGGCGTGGCAGAGCGGATTTGCGGCCAATCTCCTTGATATGTTCTACGCGAATATGGAGAGGTGGGCGTTCACCTTTCAGATCACGGCCTTCATTACGCGGGCCAAGACGTGGCAAGAGGTCCTGGCGATCACGGACCACAGCCGCGTTGTCCTGGAGAGGTCCATCTTCACGGATCGGTATGTGTTCGGCACCAACAGTTATCGCCTAGGCGGGATGAGCGATGTGGAGTGGCAGGTATATTGCGGGCTGTGGGATTTCCTGGTAGCGAATTACTGCGTGGAACCAGATTGCATCCTGTACTATCGTACACCTGCCGAAGTGTGCCTGGAGCGGATGAAGGTCCGTGGCCGGCACGAAGAAACCGGTGTCACCCTGGAGTACCTAGGGCAGCTTGAAGCGTTACACGACCAGTGGTTGCTGGAGCATCCCCTCGCCGTCACGCTGGACGGCACCAGACAGTGGACCGCTGCTGAGGTCTGGGAACTCGCGAGGCCTTATCTGGAACCAGAGCAAATGCTCAGTGTTGGGTCATCCAAGAGCCAGACTTCAGCGCAGCAGCGTGCCGCTACGCAGTCGGCTGGAAGCCCGGGTGATGAGGTCGAGGCCAGCTCTCGAGCATGATGTGGCGCAGCGAGGGCGGGCGCGTGGGAGAAGCTGTGCACGAGAACGTGGAAGCGGTGCTGGAAGGGTCCGGAGTGTTGTACCAGGTGCACCTTCACCAAGACATGCCGTTCCCCATCCGGAGCCCCGACGACTTCGCTCGGGCCCTGGGTTATGATATGGCCCGCATCACCAAGACGCTTCTCCTTCGAGCAACTGATGGGCAGGAGTTCTGTCTTGTCGTTCTGTCGAGTAACAAGAACACCGATCTGGGTATGGTGGCCGAGTTGCTGGGTGTCAAGCGAGTGCAGATGGCCGTGAAGGACGACCTTACTCGAGTGCTGGGCCATCCTCCTACCGGCGTCTCCCCCTTTGGTGCTGGCTCGATACCAGTCCTCCTGGACGAAGGCATCATGGAATTCCCAAGCGTGCTGGTCGGTGCAGGGGAGGTGGGAGCTGAGATCGAGATCTCGCCAGCGGCGCTCGAGGATGTGACTGACGGCGTGACGGTGCGGGTGGCGATGTGACTCAAGGGCTTTGGTAATGCATGGGGATGAAGCTGTTGCACGGAGGCGCACGACCCTCTATGCAGCAGTGGGAAGGGTGACTCCAGAGCCAGCCAGAAGTGGGGGGCTGGTCCTAGAAAACCGAGGCGTGCTTGCCAATGCTGACTACGTCGGTTATGATCTGCATGTTTGTGGGACTAGGATGCGAGTGTCACAGGCACTGAAGTGCCTCACCGGTGGACGCAGCACTGGTTGGCATCCGTCTAGCTCCGCGAGAGGAAGGGCGGTGCGGAAGCGCGCGCGGACATCCTTCGTCGGAAGCGTTACCACGCCACAGCTTCGACTCACAACCTGGAGAGAAGAAGGGAGGTGGTCCACTGACAAGACGAATCGAGGTGGTTTATATGTTGCCGAAGAAAGATGAACCGAAGGGGAGGAAAGAATGAGAAAGTACATTCTGTTGACAATGGTTATGCTACTCGCTCTGTCAGGGGTAGTGGCGGCTTGCGCCCCTGCTGCCCCGACGGAGCCGGAGGCGGAGTGCACGCTGAAGGTCGGCATGGTCTCGGACATAGGCGGCGTTGACGACGCCAGCTTCAACCAGAATACCTGGGAAGGACTGGTTATGGCCGAGGACCAACTGGGAGTCTGCTCCCAGTTCATCGAAAGCCAGGCGCAGGCGGACTACGAGAAGAACATCACCGAGTTCGCGGAGCAGGGCTATGACATGATCATCACGGTGGGCTTCCTGCTGGGGGACGCCACGGCGAAGATGGCTGAGCAGTACCCGGACGTCAGCTTCGGCATCGTGGACTTCGCCTACGCTCCAGGCATCCCTAACGTGCAGGGCATCGTCTTCGCCTCGGATGAAGCAGCCTTCCTGAGCGGATACCTGGGGGCATACTGGGCTCACACACAGGATCCGGACGACCCACAGTGCGGTTACGTGGCTGGCATGCAGATCCCGACGGTTGAGATCTTCGTCGCGGGCCACGACGCTGGGATCAAGTACTACAACGAGCAGCACGGCGCGAACGTCCAGTGGAAGGGCGTTTACGTGGGCGACTTCGAGGCTCCCGACGAGGGCAAGATCCAGGGCGAGTCGCTGATCGATGAGGGCGTGGATGTAATCTACGGCATCGGCGGCAAGACCGGAAACGGCGGTCTCACGGCGGCCAAAGAGCGGGGCGTGTGGGGCGTCGGCGTGGACGTGGACCAATACTTCACGCTACCCAACGAGAAAGACATCCTCATCACGTCTACTATGAAGCGCCTGGACAACGCGGTGTTTGGAACGGTCGAGTCTCTGCTCGAGGGCGAGTTCGCGGGAGGATCCGTCTACCTCGGAACCTTGGAGAATGCGGGCGTGGGAATGGCGCCATACCACGATTTCGAGGACCAGATACCCGCAGAGATCGTCCAGGAACTGAACGAAATCGCGATGAAGCTCATCGAAGGCTCGATTGACACGGGCTGGGAAGGGTAGGCCAATCTAGGCCGACTACGACTTAGGGGCGGTGCTGGGTAGTACCCAGCACCGCCTAGTGTGGGAACAGCGGAATGGGCTGACCATCCCCGGACAGTTCATTTTGCTGATCCGCGATGATAGAAGGGAGCGACGATGACCCCGATCTTGGAGGTGCGCAACGCCACCAAACGCTTCCCCGGGGTGCTGGCCAATGACCAGATAAGCTTCTCGCTCAACGAAGGGGAGATCCTGGCCTTTCTGGGCGAAAACGGCGCCGGCAAAAGCACCCTGATGAACATCCTCTACGGCCTCTACGCACCTGACGAAGGTGAGATAGAGATCCGTGGGAAGATTGCGGACATCCAGGAGCCCAACGATGCCATAGGTCTGGGCATCGGCATGGTCCACCAGCATTTTCAGTTGGTGCCCGTCTTCACAGTGGCCGAGAACATCGTGATGGGCGCCGAGCCGACCAGGCCTTCCTTCTCGTGGCGGAACGTGGGCCTGGCGGGCGCCGGTGCAGCAGTGTTATTTCTTGTGGGTAGCATCTTTGCCCTGGACAACGTGGCGCAGTGGCTCGTGGCCGCAGTCGCGGGTGGTGCTGCCGTGGCGGGTATCTTTGCGCTGGTTATGCTGCTGGGCTGGCTGACCAAGTTTGGGTTCCGCCTCTATTTCCTAATCACGGGTCTGGGCAGTGCAGCTCTATTGGCAGCCCTGGCGCTGATTCTGGGCCGCGCGGGGCAGATTCCTCTCCTCGTGTTTGTGGCGCTGCTCTTTGCCGCCGCCTCTTGTCCTGCCCTGGAAGTGCTCACCACGGCCATCTACAGGCGCGCGGCAGCAGCGCGCATCCGTGAATTGTCGGAACAGTACGGCCTGGCTGTGGACCCCGACGCAATTGTTGAGAATATCCCGGTAGGAGTGCAGCAGCGTGTCGAGATCATCAAGACCCTATACCGCGAGGCCGAGATCCTGATCCTCGACGAGCCTACGGCCGTCCTCACCCCCCAGGAGACCGAGGAGCTTTTCGAGATCTTGCGCTCCCTGACGGACCAGGGCAAGTCCATCATGTTCATCACTCACAAGCTGAAAGAGATTATGGCCATCGCCGACCGGGTGATCGTCCTGCGCGACGGGCGGGTCGTGGGCGAGAGAAGACCCGAGGAGACGACGCGGGAGGAACTGGCCGAGATGATGGTCGGCCGCGAGGTGTCACTGGTTGTGGACAAGGGGCCTGCGTCGCCCGGTGATGTGGTGCTGGAGGTGGACGGTCTGACTGCTGACGACGCACGAGGCCATCCAGTTGTGCGCGGGGTAGACCTCTTCGTGCGAGCAGGCGAGATACTGGGTGTGGCCGGCGTGCAGGGCAACGGCCAGACGGAGCTGGTCGAAGTGTTGACCGGGCTCCTTCCGGGAACGGGCGGTTCGGTGCGCATCTTGGGCCAGGATGTGACGAATGCCTCGCCTCGGCGCATCACCGAACTGGGCGTGGCTCACGTTCCCGAGGACCGGCAGCAGGACGGTCTGGTGATGACCTTCCCCATCTTCGACAATCTGGTATTGTCCACCTACTACCTGGAGCCATTCGCCAAGGGGCCGGTGATTCAATTCGAGGAGGTGTACGAATACGCTGACCGCGTGGTGAAAGAGTTCGATGTACGTACCCCCAGCATCATCCTGCCAGCCCAAACCCTGTCAGGCGGCAACCAACAGAAGCTGATTGTGGCCCGTGAGTTCTCCCGCCCTGTCAAGTTGATGATCGCTGCGCAACCGACGCGAGGACTGGACGTGGGTTCGGTAGAGTATATCCACAGTCAGATTGTCCAAAAGCGCGATAATGGGGTCGCCGTGCTTCTGGTCTCAGTGGAGTTGGACGAGATCATGGCTCTCTCGGACAGGATCGCCGTTATGTACGAGGGAAGAATCGTGGGCACTGTGGACGCTGACAAGGTCACACGTGAGGAGTTGGGCTTGATGATGGCCGGGGCTCACCTCGAAGATGAGAAAGGAGAGGTGACCGTTGACTGAGGAACGAACTTCGGGTCTTACTCAACGGATCGCTGTACTGCCCTTGTGGGTCCGCCTGGCCTTGCTGGCTGTGCTGGTCGGCGTGGCTGTCTTGCTGAGCAAATGGTTGGTCCTGATTCTACTTATAGCTCTCGGGTTATGGCCCATCACGGTGCTTGTTGGGCTGGCAGCGTTGGCGCTGTTTTCCATCCCGCGAGGGGGATGGCCTTGGATGCGTTCCTGGCTGGGCGCTCGGCTGCGGGACCTGGCGATACCGCTTCTGTCCATCCTCACAGCGCTGGTCATTGGTGCACTGGTGATCATGTTCACGGATGCGGAGGTGTACGCGGCCTTGCGCAACGGACAGATCGTCTATGCTCTGCGAGTGGGGCTTCGGAACGTGGCGGTGGCGTACGGTGCGCTCTATGAGGGGGCTTTCGGTAATCCCCTCGATATCCTAGAGGCAATCGGCCGGTCCCTGGGTGGCGAGGGGATCCAGCCGATCTTGAGGGCAGTGCGCGGCCCCAGTGACAGCATGGTCCAGTCGGTGCCCTACATCCTTGCCGGGCTGGCGGTGGCTCTGGGCTTCCGGGCCGGTTTGTTCAACATCGGGGCGGAGGGACAGATCGGTATGGGGTGGATAGCGGCGGTGATTGTCGGCTTCTCCTTCACGGGTCTACCCATGATCATCCACCTACCCTTGGCTATCATAGCAGGTGCGATAGCTGGCGGTCTCTGGTCGTCGATTGCAGGCTTCCTCAGAGCACGAACCGGCGCCCACGAAGTAATCACCACGATTATGCTAAACTACATATCCTTCCGCTTGGCCGAGTGGCTGTTGTGCGGGCCGCTGGAGGCCGTGCAGGGCACCTGTCGCACCCAGGAGATCGCGCCCAGCGCCCATTTACCCCGTTTCCTGGATCACCCAGTCACGCTTCACTGGGGGTTCGTGCTGGCGCTGGCGGCGGCGGTCGTCACCGGCTGGTTCTTGTTCAGGACAACCTGGGGCTACCAATTGCGGACCGTCGGGGCCAATCCCAACGCGGCTCGCTACGGTGGTATCAGTGTGGGTAAGACCTATGTGATGGCCATGTTCTTGAGCGGCTGTCTGGCGGGTCTAGCGGGGGTGTGCCAGGGGTTGGGCATCAGCCACAACGTTGCTCTCGGCTTCCGGGCCGGGTATGGTTTCGACGCCATCGCCCTGGCGCTCTTGGGCAAGAGCCATCCGGCCGGCGTAGTGGCAGCCGCCATCATCTTTGGCGTGCTCCGCGCAGGGGCGGCAAGGATGCAGTCGGTGGCCGGGGTTCCCACCGAAATCGTGCAGATCGTGCAAGCGTTGGTCATCGTCTTCATCGCCGCGCCCGCCATTATCCGGGCCATATACCGGTTCCGGGAGAGACGCCGTGAACGGATTGAGGCCGAGATGGCCGTCTTCTCGCGGGGTTGGGGGGCATAACAGAGGGAGACATGGCAGTCCAAGCAAGAACCGCAGACGTTTCCAGAGCAACTGGCCTCAACCGGCGAGACCTCTTCATCACCGTGTCGGTGTTGCTGCTGGGAACCGCCATCGTGCTATTGGGGAGTCTTGGCACCGAGGCGGGAGACCGGGCCACCTTCACGGACCAAGCGCTGGGCACGCTGTTCTCTCTTCCTTCCCAGTCGACACTGTACGCCATAGGAGCGCTCTGCTTTCTGGTGGCCGGGTTGCGGCTCTACCGCGGCCTCTCGTCCGTGCGCATGGCACTAGGTCTGATGCTGGCTTTCCTGGCGGTCTTTGCGTTTCTGGTGTGGATGAGCAGCGGGAAGAGCCTCAACCTACCGGGCATGATGAAGGCTACCCTCCTGGCGGCCACTCCTCTGACTCTGGGAGCGATGTGTGGCCTGTTGTGTGAGCGGTCGGGCATCATCAACATCGCCATTGAGGGGATGATGCTTTCTGGTGCCTTCGCGGCCGTGGCTTTTGCGGCCATCTTCGACAATCTGTGGATAGGTTTGCTGGGGGCCTGCCTGGTCGGCGGGCTCATGGCGGCCTTCCATGCTGTGCTGTCCATCAAATACAAGGTGGATCAGATCGTCTCCGGAACGGTGATCAATATGCTGGCCGTGGGCGCTACCCGCTTCCTGAACATCCGTGTGCTGGAACCTGCCGGCCTGAGCACCCCCGGTCACTTCGAGACTATACGCATCCCTCTCTTAGCCGACATCCCCATCGTGGGGCCTCTTCTGTTCGACAACCAACCGACGGTGTACATCATGCTCATCCTCCTGGTGGTGGTCAACTACGTTGTCTTCTTCACGCCTTGGGGACTGCGGATGCGCGCTTGCGGTGAGCATCCCCGTGCCGCCGACACAGTGGGCGTTCACGTCAACCGCATGCGGTACATCAGCGTCATCGTCGGCGGGCTGATCGCCGGCATCGGCGGGGCGTACTTCTCGATAGGGATGGTGGGAACCTTCGAAGACGGGATGACGCGGGGTCAGGGATTTGTGGCGCTGGCGGCCATGATTTTCGGGAATTGGAACCCCATTGGCGGCTTCTTGGCTGCCCTCCTCTTTGGCTTCGCCAACGCTCTGCAGGTCAAGATGCAGATCCTCCAGCCGATCTTGCCTATTGTGAACGTTACCATCCCGCCTGAGTTCTTGCAGATGGCACCCTATATCCTGACCATCATCGTCGTAGCTGGGCTGGTCGGGCGCGTCAGACCGCCGGCGCAGGAAGGGAAGCCCTACGAGAAACAGTAGGCTGCGCAGCGAGTAGCTCCCCGCAGCAGATTTCTGACTTGGCGACCGACACTGTCCATCTGCGTCCCCAGCGCGGTAACCACAGCAGACCCCTATGACCAAGCACCGCAGGTTCATAGCTGACATCAGGCGATGAATTCAAACTTGCCTCTGACGAGAAGGCAGCGACGACCAGTTCACCGTAGCCGCTCGGCATGTCGTGCGGCCACGCCACGCTCGATCCGGCGGCCGGGGCGAGCAGGAGAGGGAAGGAAAGCGGGACACGTAGACGACAGTGTAGCACGGTGCGTTGCTACCCCTTGGCGCCCGAACTTCCTGTCAAGAGCACTCCGCGCAGGCGGCCCGGAAGGCGTGACGCACTGTGCAGTCGCGACGTGTGGCGGGAGACGCTGATTGCAGTATCCGGCATGCAGCTATGGCGTGTAGCGCTTGATGGCCAGCGGCACGAACTCGTACGTTGGACAGACATCTGTGAGGGGGTCAATGATGCCCCAGATGATGCCCTTCGTCACCCTTTGAAGGGCACCGCGAACTCTCT
>JAUWLF010000089.1 GCA_030613785.1 Chloroflexota bacterium
CCACTCGTGAGGAAGAACAGGACCGAAGAGTTCAAACCTGTGTCCTGGGAACGGGCGATAGACTTCATCGCCGTGAAGATGGAAGCCATCAAGGAACGCCACGGCCCTCAAGCCCTGGTGTTCTACGAAGGCACGACAGCAAAGATCCTGGACGAGATGGTGCTTCGTCGCCTGGCGAAGCTCTACGGCACTCCAAATGTCACAGGAACCTGGTCGGTGTGCGTGGGGCCCAAGATCCTGGCCTACAACCACACCTTTGGTCGGCCCCCCATGCCCTGGTGCGACCTGAAGAACGCCAGCTACATCATCCTCTGGGGAGCCAACCCATCTGCTACTCACCTTCACCGCTATCACAGCATCAGCGCCGACATCATGGAGGCCCGCAGACGGGGGGCGAAGTTGGTCGTCATAGACCCCCGGCGCATTCCCTTATCCGCCAAGGCTGATCTCCATCTCCAGATACGACCGGGCTCCGACCTCCCGCTGGCCCTGAGCATGATCCACCATATCATCGATCACGATCTATATGACAGCGACTTCGTAGCCGCCCATACCATTGGCTTCGACGAACTGGCTGAGCACATAGCCCCCTACACTCCCCAGTGGGCCGAGGGGATCACCGACGTCCCAGCACAGACGATAGAGGAAGTAGCCAGCGGTTTCGCTCTCACCAAGCCCGCGTCGTTGGATCGTCGCCAGGGTGTGCAGCACTGCTCCAACGCCACGCAGACGCTGCGGGCGATGGCCATCTTGCTGGCTATCACCGGGAACGTGGACGTGGAGGGTGGTCTGATGCTCACCCCCTATCGCCGTCTCAAGAGCCTCGCTGTACCTGAAGGACTACCTCGGCCCCCAGCGAGCTTCTGGCGTGACAGGTTCCCGCTTGCCAGGGATGCGAGCCCCTATCTCCCCGAAGTCATTCTCAGCGGGAAGCCCTACCCCCTGCGAGGGCTGATCGTCATGGAAGGCAACCCCCTGTCTTGCTTCCCCAACACAGGCAAGGTGCGCCAGGCACTGGCGAAGCTGGACCTCATAGTGGTGCACGACCTGTTCATGAACGACACCACGCAGTTGGCCGATGTGATCCTGCCAGCGTGCACCTTCCTGGAGAAAGGGGAGATCAGCGCCCAGTCGCTGCGTCGAGACTACCCCGTGCGGACCCGGCTTCCAGTCGTGCAGCCACTGGGCCAGGCCCTCCCTGAATGGAGGTTCCTTTCGCTTCTGGGCCGGAGACTGGGTTACGACGAGTTCTTCCCTTTCACCAGCGACGAGGAGATTACCCACGCCGTGCTGGAAAGGGCGGGATGGAGTGGCGATGAGCCCGCAGCGCCGACAACGCCAGGCCGCGTACTGGAGAAAGGGTTCACCACGCCCACGGGCAAGATCGAGTTGTACAGCCAAACCCTGCTAGAGCGGGGCTATGATCCTTTGCCCACCGCGCCCGTGAACTGGCCCGATGATGTTGAATACCCATATCACCTCATAACTGGCGCCAGAGTGCCCCACTTCTACCATTCTCAGCACCGCAACATCCCCTCTCTTCGGAAAGCCCATCCCGAACCCCCGGCCGAGATAAGCCAGGAGTTGGCCGCACAGATCGGGGTCACCGACCGCCAGGAGATCAAGATAGAGACGAAGGTCGGTGTTTGCGTGTTCAAGGCGAAGGTCAAGGAAGGCATGCACCCCCGGACCGTGTCCATACCTCACGGCTGGCCCGGGTCGCACAACGCCAACTGGCTGGTAGACGATCTCTCTTGCGACCCACTGGCCGGCGCTCCACCGTATCGGGACATGCGCTGTCGAGTGGAGAGACTGTGATCCCGCATGAACGGACTTAGAATGCTTCCCTCCATTTTGCTGGCATCTTCCGAGCAGGAAGACAGTTCCTTCAGGAGGACCATCGCCGTTCTGTTCGTCCTGGGCTTGTTGCTCCGAGTGGTGCTGATGCCCATCGCCTTCCATCCCGACCTGTTCTGGATCACCTACCACGCTCAGAACCTGGCCTTGCACGGCGAGGTAACTAAGGACCTCTCGACACAACCGATCCCTCACCTCCTCTATGCGGCGACGATATGGCTCTTTGGGCCGATGTTGTCCCCTCCCGAGGTCATCTGGCCAGATGAATGGAAGCTCACGGATCAGGAGGAGTACCAGGGAGCCTTCGAGCTGCAGACGCAGATTGCCAGCGCGCCGCGAATCCATGTGACCCTCTTCATCCTGAAGCTGCCTCATTTGGCATTCGATCTGGCCTCTGCCTTCCTGCTGCTGGCCCTGCTGCGCAAGCGGACCCGAGGGACTGTGATCGCCTTCGCTTTTTGGATGTTCAACCCCATCGGTCTCTACATCTCTTATCTGTACGGCCGCTACGATGTTGTGGCTGCCTTCTTCGTCCTCCTGAGCCTGTACTTCTTCAAGCGCGTGCGCCCCTTCTCTTCCCTGGCAGCGCTGACCCTCGCTCTGCTGTCACGGGTCATAGACGCGCTGCTGGCACCCTTCTTCCTGATCGGTGCCTTGGGAGAACTGAAGAGGCAGAAGCGCCTGCTGTGGGGGTTTCTCATCCTGGGCGGCATCGCACTCCTGACGCTGTTCTCCGGCGCGTTGCCCCAGGTGGTCTCCCTTCTAGACCGGGCCCATGGACAGTTCCTGCTGGCAGCCAAATTGCCCATCATCCTCCACGATGAACTTGTCCTCTTCGTGATCGCCTATGGACTCCTCCTCTTCAGCAGCCTGGAAAAGGACCTCTCGTCTTATGAAGTCCTACACAAATACTCCTCTATGGTTTTCCTCGTGCTCTTCTCGCTGGCTTTCTTCAATCCCCAATACTTCTTCGCGCTTCTTCCTCTCTTGGCGCTGGAAATCGCCGAGCAGCCTCGTCTTCTGTGGTTCCACCTCGTTCAAGTCGCTGGCTATGCCGTCTACTTGCTCAACTGGGGCTCTCAGACCACTTGGTGGCTGTTTCTCCCCCTCAACAAGGCATTCTTCTCGGAACTCACTCCTCCCGAGATGATCATTCAGTCCTACACGAACTACAAGGCAGTAATCGCCATCTTCCGCAGTCTTCTGACGGCAGCCTCTCTGTGGATGGCCTACCTTATCTACCGGAGTCTGCCAGCAGCCCGTGACACGGAGTCCTCATCCCCAGTGGACTGAGATGCGCAACGACCAGAGGCGCGGAGCACTCTGCACCGTCTTGCTTTCCACAGCCCTAACAGCGCTGGTCCTGTTGTTCCTCAGTCCTCCTCTCCGAGGACAGCCGCCCGTGCCCCTTCCCCCCGTGAACTACGGCGAACTGTCCTCCGCGCCCAGGGCGACCAGCTGGCACATCCCCGACTATCCCAGGGTCGAAACGATGAGGGAGAACGTGCTCCATACCTTCAAGCTGTGCGAAAGTGAGTTCGAGGGACTCGATTGCACCATCTACGGGCTTGTGCCAGCTAGCGAGTATGGCATGATCTTCGTCCGCGACACCTCCACCATGATGCCTGGCCTTCAGTATTTCTACGGAGACCAGTATCTGCGAACCCCCATCGAGGAGTTCCTACGCCGTCAGTACGGACCTGACACAAGAAGCATAGATGGTGACGTACCCGGCCACGGGGCGATCAGTGCGGTGATAGCGCCCTACGGACAGGTTGACAAGGCCACTGCCGTCTCCGATGAAGAGATCCATCTGATCCACGCCGCCTATCACTACTACCGCACTGTCAGCGGCGCCGACTGGCTGCAAAAGGAACTGGCTGGAGCAACGACCATCCTCCGACTCAACCAGGCCCTGGACTGGCTCTACGCCCATCGCTTTGACCATGATCACCAACTCATCAAGCGCGGCCACACGACCGACTGGGGAGATATCAAGTTCGAGTCGGCTCTAGACCCCACGGACCTGGACCCCCGTGTCGATCACTGGACCTTCTCTCCCTACGATCAGGCCCTGACCTACCGCGCCCTCCTGGAACTGGCGGAGATGAACCAGGTAGTGGGAGACAGCGGCCGAGCCAGGGGTCTCCAACAGCGAGCCAAGCAGTTGCGCCTCTCCGCCAACGAAAAGCTGTGGAACTCACACGGGGGGTTCTACCTGATCCACTTGCACCTGACCCCACTCCTACACCCCTTCCCAGAGATGGAGATGATAGGCATCGGCAATGCGTTGGCGACCTACGTGGGCCTCGCCGACCACCAGCGCGCTCAGTCAGTCTTTGGCGCTCTGGAACGTGCTCGACTAGCCGCCGGTGCAGGCAAGCCTGGCCTCAGCCTGTACCCTCCATATCCGGAGGAGTTCTTCGCTCATGCCCAGATGGTATCTGGGGAGTATCAGAACGGCGGGCTGTGGGATTGGTGGGGAGGCGTGCAGATAACGGCGGAGTTCAAGAACGGCTCTTCATCTCTCGCCTGGGCACATCTGAGGATGGTGGCTGACGACTGGGCCAGGCATCCAGAGCAGATCTTCGAATGGCAGATCCCGGAAACCGGCGAGGGTTGGGGCGCCGAGCACTACGCGAGCGCTGCGGCTACCATGGCTGAGGCAGTCGTAGACGGGCTTTTTGGCGTCCAGATAGAGCGGGATGGAGTAACGCTACAGCCTCGACTCAAGAAACACGATGGCCAAATCCGGGTCCTTCAGCCAGCCAGCGGCTTCTACGCTTCATACGACTACACGTTTCAACCAGGCTTCATCGCCCTCGACTATGGTTCAAACCACCCCAAGTCCCTGGAGATCAGGATTCTGCTTCCCCCCGGAAGAGAAACAGAAGAAGTCTCCATAGATGGTTTGACCACATCCCACCGGATGGAGACTGTTCTGGAAGACACCTACTGTGTCTTTGGAGGCCCCTCAGGCGTGCACCGGGCAATCGTCAGTTTCCAGAGCCCGAGACTACCGGCCGCCTACCATACTGTGTCTGATAGTAACCCTCGTATTCGCCCCTCTTGATCTTCTCCCACCACCAGCGGTTCTCGGTGTACCAGCGTACCGTTCCCACCAAGGCTTCCTCGAAGTCGTGCCTGGGCTGCCACCCCAGTTGATGGATCTTGGTGGAATCGAGGGAATACCGCCTGTCATGGCCCGGCCGATCCTCCACAAACTGGATCAGGCTCCTCGGCTTGCCCATGAGTTCCAGGAGCATCTCCGTCAGCTCAAGGTTGGTCAGCTCATCATCGCTGCCGACATTGTATATCTCACCATCCCACCCTTCCCGCCACATCAAGTCAATCGCTTCACAGTGGTCGAGGACGTACAGCCAGTCTCGCACATTCTGGCCATCCCCGTAGAGGGGCAGGGGCTTGTCATCCAGGGCGTTGGTGATGAAGAGAGGGATCACCTTTTCTGGGTATTGATGAGGCCCGAAGTTGTTCGAGCCCCTGGTGATGACCACAGGGACACCATACGTGACGTGATAGGCGCGACACATCAGGTCTCCCCCCGCCTTGCTCGCGGAATAGGGGCTGCTGGGCAGCAGGTTGTCAGTCTCCACCGAGGACCCCTCGACGACACTCCCGTAAACCTCGTCGGTAGACACGTGCACCATCCTCCTCAATCCGAACTCCCTGATGGCCTCCAAGAGGACGTGAGTGCCGTAAACGTCGGTCTGGATGAAACTCCCAGGTTCCAAGATGCTGCGATCCACGTGTGTATCCGCAGCAAAATTGACTATGCTCTGGATCTCATGCTCCTGGATGACCTGCTGAACCAGTTCCGTGTCGCAGATGTCGGCGCGAACGAAGTGATACCGAGGGTCATCAGCCACATCTTGCAGGTTGTCCAGGTTCCCGGCATAGGTCAGCTTGTCGAACACCACTACCTTGCAATCGGGGTACTTCGCCAGGACATAGTGCACAAAGTTGCTGCCAATGAAACCAGCGCCACCGGTAATCAGCACGTTCTCCAAGATGAAGTCTCCCTTCAAGACTGACCCACGACCTGGGTCACAGTTTCCTGCCGCGACGAGTGTAGGCTTCCCTCATCAAGTCCTTGACATCTTGGACAGTGAGAAGATACGTTTCCGTCTTCTTCCCACCCCTGATCCCCTCTCTGCCAACCTTGCCTTGAAGAATCAAGCCGTCCTCAGTCTCGATCAGACGTATGCCAGTGAAACCGTGTTCGTCAATGTAGTTACCGATGGTTCTCAAGACGTCCTGGTAGTCAGTCTTGAGCATCCCCTGGAACAGTTTGTACACCCATCCCCCTCCTTTCAAGTCCGCAGCCGAGGTATTGCTACAACTCGCGAGTCATCTTTTCCAAATCCTCGTGGCTGAGCACACGAGTCTTGGAGATGAGATGGTATCCTTCTCTAGTGCTGATCAGGGCCTGCCCTTGAAGGACGATGCCCCCCTCCACCTCTAATATGCAGATGTCGCGCAGCCTCTGGTTCTCTATCATATGCCCTACGGCTTGAAGCACTCGTTCGTACTTCAACCTTCTGGCCGCCGACGTGTCACCCATCTCATCCCCTCCCTCCGTGAACAGCGCGCATCATCCTACCTGCCCTGCGCACAGCCTTTTTGGGAGAGGCATACCGCCCCCAGTAGTACCTCACCTTTCGCTTGACGCTGTTGCGCAGCTTCCTACGCTGGGATTCCCTCAGAGCCCATCTGAGGAATTCGGGGTCGTGGCCCTTGATCTTGGGCTCGGTGGGGTTGCGGCTGTAGCCGTCGTGATTCTTGACGAGTGACAGGCCATGCTCTATGCAGTAGTCATAGAGGTCGTTGCCCGGGTAAGGTGTGTAGAAAGCTGGGCTGTAGTAGTCGGGATCTATCTCCTTCATCATGGCGATAGTCTCCCTGACCTCCTCCTCCGTTTCCGTGGGCAGCCCCAGCATGTAGTTGGCCCAAATGCGGATGTCGTACTTGCGACAGATACGACCCGCTTCCAGATTCTTGGCGACTGTCGTCCCCTTGCGGATGAATCTGAGGACACGATCGCTGCCACTTTCGAATCCCAGGAAAAGGCCCGCCAGCCCCACCTCAGCCATGCGCTTGATCATGTCCTCGTGTTTCACCACATGGTCAACGCGCGCCTGGCACCAGAAAGCCTGAGTAAACCCCTCGGCCTGATAGCGGTCGCAGAACTCGCCAACCCAGTCACGATCCTCTGTCAGGCAGTCATCATGGATCATCAGTGTATTGAAGTGGTACTTGTCCCGGAGCTGCCTCAATTCCCCCATCACGTGAGACACGCTACGTCGCCGCACCCCTTTGCCAAACAAGATGTCCTCGCCTGGCTTGCAAAAGGCGCAGTTGTAGCGGCAACCTCGGCCAGCGATCATGGTCACAAAAGGGGGAGGCGTCTCAGGCGACAGGGGGGCCTCCGGCGAGTCATAGTCGTAGCCAGCCTTCCGCCATTCATCCAAGTACAGACCTCTATCAGCGAAGGGCAACCGATCCAGATCGGGTCTCTCGCCACGCACCAACCTATCCACCTTTTCGCCGCGCTCGAAGCTGTCCAGCATCTCGACGAAGGATATTTCGCCTTCGCCCAGCACTACGTGATCCACCAAAGGGTTGTCCAGCACCTCTTCCGGCGCCAGGGTCGGGTGGGGCCCACCAGCTACAGTGACGATATTGGCATCGACCTGCTTGACTAGCTCGACGCCCTTCATCGCAGGGTTGAAGTCGACACTGAGCATGCCAAACCCAACCACATCAGGCGCTCTGTTCTTCACCTCTTGCCGAAAATGCTCCCAGTCTCGCAAGGCTCGCCGATCTATGAGGTTCACCTCGTGTCCCGCTTCCTTGGCACAGGCCCCCAGCAACGCCAGTCCGTGGCCTATCCAACCCCCCGACATGCCCTTGCCGGCACTGCTGAAGCCGTCTATCCCTCCTCCGCTGCAGACCAACGTGACCTTCATGTAGCTACACCTTGCAAGGGACCACAAGACTCTCTTGACCCACTGTTTTCATCAGCGCCCGACTGCTTCGGTTGGCTCTTGCGGCGGTGGCGCCGGCGTGAACCCGTTACAGCATTCCAATCTGACTGTAGTCCCCTATCGTCATCCTGTAGGCTTTTGGCCTGAGGGGCGAGCGAGTGATCTCCACATGGCGTCCTATCACACTGTCCTCGATGCGCGCCTCGATGTCGGTGATCTTGCAGTTCTCCATGATGATGCAATGCTCTATTTCGCTGCGCTCGATCAGCACATCGTGATAGATGGCGGTGAAAGGACCTATGTATGCGTTCACAATGCGGCTATTCTCTCCGATGATGGCCGGACCGCGGATGGTGCTGTTGATGACTTCGGCTCCCTTTTCGATTACCACTCGCCCAGACACGCACGACTCGGGATCGATGCTCCCCAGAGTGTTGGCCTCCATGGTCTCGAGCAAGAGACGGTTGCAGTCCAACAGGTCTCCCGGCTTCCCAGTATCTATCCACCATCCTTCATGGATGTAGGGGTACACCTTGTACCCATGATCCACGAGATACTGTATGGCATCGGTGATCTCCAGCTCCCCGCGCCACGAAGGCTTGATGTTCTTCACCGCCTCAAAGATGTGGGAATCGAACATGTAGATGCCAACCAGAGCAAGATTGCTGGGCGGAATGTCAGGCTTCTCCACCAGCTTCACCACTCGACCGTTCTGCAATTCCGCCACTCCAAAGTGCTGCGGGTTGCTCACTTCGGTGAGCACAATCTGGGAGTTCCAGTCCCCTTGCACGAACTGCTCAACCAGGCTCGCGATGCCTCCTTCAAGAACATTGTCCCCCAGGAACATGACGAAGCTGTCGTCTCCCAGGTAGTCCTCCGAGATCAGTACGGCGTGGGCCAGCCCCAGTGGGGCTTCTTGCTGTATGTATGTGATCTTGGCCCCCCATTCGGAGCCGTCGCCCACCACTGCCTCGATCTCAGGCGCCGTATCACCGACCACGATCCCGATGTCAGTGATGCCTGACTCCACTATGGCGTCTACCACCCGGAAGAGCACAGCCCTATTGGCCACAGGTACCAGTTGCTTCGCGCTGGTATAAGTAATGGGGTACAGGCGAGTGCCTTTACCCCCACTCAGGATAAGTGCCTTCATCATTCCCCCGTTGATCTTGTCGCCTACCCGCCCTTCTGCTCCGCGTAGTACCGATGCAAGCTGGCATCCATCTTGACGTTGTTCAGCACCGCTCCCACCAGATGGGCGTTTACCTTGTCCAGCAAGGCCTTCGCCTTCTGTGCATGATCTCGCTTCGTGCCCCCAGCATTGATGACCATCAGCACGCCGTCAACCTTGGAGGCCAGCACAGCAGCGTCGGTCACCGCGATAATCGGAGGGGCATCGAACAAGACCATGTCAGCCCTTTTTGTCAGGACGGCTATGATCTCCCCCATGCGCCGTGAGCCCAGTAGCTCAGATGGATTGGGAGGAAGGGGGCCGCTGGGCAAGAGCCACAGCCCAGGCACCACGGTCTCTTGGAGAGGCGGTTCCGTCATTGCTGCGTCCTCCACTATCATAGTGGTCAGACCAACCCCATTCTGTAAGTCAAAAATCTCATGCTGCGTCGGGCGCCGCAAGTCACAATCCACCAGAATGACCGTTCTCTCCCCCTGGGCCAAGGTGACCGCCAGGTTGGCCAGCGTGGTCGACTTGCCCTCATCCGGTCCGGGAGAGGTCACCACCATGGTCCTGATAGGCTTATCCAGGCTGGAGAACTCCAGATTAGTGCGCAGCGTGCGATAGGCCTCGCTAATAGGGGAGCGAGGCATACTCACCGTTACCAGACTATCCCAACCGTTGTCGACAATCATTATCTCGAGCCTCCAGTTCCCCTACACGGTACAGGATTATACAGAGATATCCAGAACACCGCAACCACATGTGATGCGTCTCCGAGCGGACAAGCCCACGAATCACTCACTTCAGCCAGCGAAAAGCAGAACGCCTTCCTCTCCCCTCTGAACGTCCCCGGGCCTCGGCACCGCGAATGGTGGGTATGGAGCCCAGAACAGACATCCCCACGTGCCGCTCGACATCCTCCGGGGACCTGAGAACATCCGACTGTAGGTACTCCAGGCCGAAGGCCACCAAGAGCCCGATCAGCAATCCCATCACAGATCCAGCCAGAGCGAGCGTTTTCGTCTTCGGCCAGTGCACCCAGCCGTATTTGGCATCCTCCAGAATCTGTATTCGCACTCGGTCCCGGCGATCTATGTCCAGTATCTGCGCTGCGTGATAGGCCACGAAGTCGTGGGCAAAGGCGCTGGCCACATCCCGAGCCTCCCCAGGATCACGCCCGTTCACATCTATCTGGATGAGGAAATCCTCGGGTATGGGAGCCACTGTGACATCACCTAGTAGCTTGTCTGTGGACACATCGAGCTGAAGCTCATCTATCACCTGTTGAGCCATGTTGGTGGTGTGAATCTGATTCGCGAACTGCCGTAGAAGCTGCTCCGCGGCCAGAGTCAGGCCGTAGTCGTAGCGAGCAGGTATGACCTGCAATATAGCCGTGGAGCGGTAGACAGGCGGTTGCACCTCACTGAAGATCACAGCACTGAACACGGTGACCACGCAGACTAGGGCGATAATCCACCACTTCCGCACCAGGACTCTGAGATACTGCTTGAGTTCCATTCCTTCCTCCTGGCGGTAGAACCAGGCTGTCAGGCCAAGGCCTCGCCGCCGCCATCTACCACCTTGCTAGGCCATTTTACCACAACTACCTTGGTCACAGCAAAAGCTTCACCAGCAAGTGCTGAAAGACGCTCACCTTAATCATCTGGGCATGTCGAGAGTATCGTGGGATCAGCGAGAGATGACGGCCTCCTTGAACCAAGCCTTACACGGCTGAGGCGTGCGTCGGACGGCGACCTTGGCGTAGCCGCCGGGCGTGCCGTGCAGGCACCACGTTCGCCTGGCTTCGCCGCACAGATGCCAAGTGTTCTTGGCCAGCAAATGGGTCGTATCGGGTGTTGAGAAGGACGACCCTCTCGTCCGGGGCGGAATGCATGGCTCGAGCCGACCTTTGTCTGCCGTTCTCGCACACTCTGCGGGCGGGATAGGGTTGACATGTGCACCTGTCTTTGTATAGAATTGATTAATCCGGTCCGCTCGAGGATCCTGTCTCTGGACCGGCATTAGTGACAGGCAAATGGCTATCCCCAATATCAAAGAAAGGCTGGATTCCCTGCCCACCCGACCCGGCGTCTATCTGATCAAGGGAGATGCTGGAGAGGTACTCTATGTGGGCAAAGCGGTCAATCTGCGAAGCCGGGTGCGCTCCTACTTCCACGCCTCGGCCGCCCACTTGCCCAGAGTGCAGCACCTGGTCGGGAGCATGGCGGACCTGGAGTTCATCGTCACCGACTCCGAACTGGAAGCCCTCATTCTGGAATGCAACCTCATCAAGAAGCACCGCCCTCGCTACAATGTCAAGCTCAAGGATGACAAGCGGTACCCCTACATCAAAGTCACCTGGCAGGAGGATTTTCCCAGAGTTCAGGTCGTCCGTCGCATGAAACGCGATGGGGCGCGGTACTTCGGCCCCTACACCTCTAGTAAGGCCATGCGCCAAACACTGGAACTGATTCGACGGATCTTCCCTTACATCACCTGTAACAGGAAGATCACAGGCACCGATGATCGTGCCTGCCTCTACTATCACATCAAACGGTGTATGGGGCCTTGCATCGGTGTAGTCTCCAAGGAAGAGTACCGCCAGATGATGGAGCAGGTCTGCCTGTTCCTTCACGGAAAAGGCGAGGAGATCGTGGCCTCTTTGGTACGCCGCATGGAATCTGCGGCTGAGCAGATGGAGTTCGAGCAAGCGGCAAGTCTCCGGGATCAGCTCCAGGCGGTGGAGCAAGTCATCAGGCGCCAACGGGTGGTCTCCACAACCATGGCGGACCAGGACGTAATCGCTCTTGCGCGGAGCGATGGCGAGACCTGCGTCCAGATCTTCTTCATTCGTAGTGGCAAGCTCATCGGCCGAGAGTTTTTCCTCATGGATGCAACAAGCGATGTTGAGGCCAACGAGATACTGGCATCCTTCATCAAGCAGTTCTACGACCATGCGGCGAACGTTCCGCCAGAGATCCTCCTGCCCGCCCCTGTAGACGAGACCCAGATCATCGAGCGCTGGCTGCGGGACAAACGGGCAGCCAAAGTTGTTCTCCGCGTCCCCCGCCGAGGGCAAGGGCGGGCTCTGATGGAGATGGTCGTCGAGAACGCCACGCAAACCCTCACCCATCTGATGGCGCGCGAGCAACTCGAAGAGGACAGGGCCCTGGCCTCCCTCAGCGACCTACAGGCGATCTTGAACCTCGAAGCCACGCCGGTACGCATAGAGGCTTATGACATCTCCAACATCCAGGGGGTTGCGGCCACCGGGAGCATGGTCGTCTTCGAGGAAGGCATGCCCCGCAAGAGTAGGTATCGTCGGTTCAAGATACGAACAGTCACCGGTCCTGACGACTACGCCATGATGAAAGAGGTCCTGCGACGCCGATTCCGCAGGGCCATCGCCAGGGAAGCAGGCTCAGAGGAATCGTGGACTGACCTGCCCGACCTCATCGTCATTGACGGCGGGAAGGGCCAGCTCAACGCAGCGCTGGAGGTGCTGGCCGAGTATGGCCTGGAGCAGGTCCCTGCCGTAGGACTGGCGAAAGCACGAGAAGAGATCTTCCAGCCCGGAGAGTCCGAGCCTCTGGTCTTGCCCCAGGACAGTCCCGGCCTTCAGCTCCTCCAACGTCTGAGAGACGAAGCCCATCGCTTCGCCATTGGCTACCACCAGCGGCTGCGCCGTCGACAGAGTCTGAGTTCCACATTAGAGGAGGTGCCTGGCATTGGGCCCAAGCGGCGACTGGCGCTCCTGAAGAGCTTCGGCTCCCTGGATGCGATCCGTGGGGCAAGTGTCGAGGAGTTGGCGGCAGTGGAAGAGATGAACCAGACCGTCGCTCGAAACATACAAGAGTTCTTGTAGCAGGCAATCATGGAGGACAAGATCGCGCGGCTGAGAACGACACCCCTTCTCTCTGCTTTGCCGGAGGAGCACATCCGCCGCGTGGCGGAACTCGTGCAACAAAGATCATACCGTCAAGGAAGCACAGTCTATCGCCAGGGCCAGCTAGACACCAGTTTCTACATCGTTGTCTCTGGTCGGCTGAGCGCGTGGATTCGAGATGAACGGGGCAAGAAGAAAACCTTGAACTACCTCCAAAGCGGGGATTCCTTCGGTGAGCATTCCCTCCTTTCAGGTGACCGCAGGGATGTGAACATCGAGGTGGAGGAAGCTGCAGTCTTGCTCTACCTCGAAAAGCGAGATTTCGACACACTACTGGAGCAGCGTCCCGAACTGCGTAAGGCGCTTGGCCTTCACAAGCTGGTCCGGCTCAGAAAGGTCCCCCTGTTTGGGAAGCTGTCTTCCGAAGACATCCAGCGGATTGCCGCTGTGATGGGGCGCACTCACTATCGTCGGGGCAGCACCATCTTCCGGCAGGGGGAGTTGAGCACCACCTTCTACGTGATAGAATCCGGCAGAGTAGCCTTGCTAGCCAGGGAAAAGACAGGAGAAGAAAGAA
The DNA here is from genome assembly GCA_030613785.1 of Chloroflexota bacterium. Lineage (GTDB taxonomy): Bacteria > Chloroflexota > Anaerolineae > UBA7937 > B3-Chlor > JAUWLF01. The sequence goes on from JAUWLF010000089.1 coordinate 13,500, forward strand.
CCGTCACTCACCTGCGTGACGCCAGCTTCTTCGGTGAGGACTCCCTTCTGACAGGTGAGCCCAGAGGCACTACTGTGCAAGCGTTGGAGGACACTACCCTGTTCTATCTGTCGAAGAAGGATCTCGACATACTGTTAAGGGAATACCCCTCCATCGGGAGGGTTCTCCGTATGGAGGCCAAGAGACGGAAGACGATGCTGACCCGCCGCTTCCCCTGGCAACGGGAAGGAGAAGTGTTGATACAGTTGTCGCGCAAACACATCTTCGCTTTCATCCGCAGCCTGTGGGTGCTGGTCTTCCCCCTGCTAGCACTGGTGGGCACTCTACTGCTGGCGTCGACCTTCGACTGGGCAGATTCTCTGGTCTATCTCGTCTGTACACTCATCGGCGCTGGCACGCTGGCCCAGGTTGTTTGGCTCTTCGTCAACTGGCGGAATGACTACTACGCGGTCACCAACAGGCGAGTAGTCCACGTCGAGAAAGTGATCCTGCTCCAAGAATCGCGAGAAGAAGCTCCCTTGGAACGGATTCAAGACATCTCAATCTTGATGCCTGGCGTCGTAGCCAAGCTGCTGGGCTTCAATGATCTGGGCATCCAGACGGCCGGAGCCACGGGAAGGATCGTCTTCAAGACCATAGGAAACGCTGCTTGGGTCAGGGACAAGATATTCGAGCAGTTGGACCTCATCAGGGCTGATGAAGAAGCTGAGGAGAGAGAGACCATTCGCCGTAAGCTCGAAGTGGAGCTGGGGCGAGTCGAGGGAGAGTTGCCACCCGCAGCAGAGCAAGAGGAACTTCCACCCACGGCGCCCACCGATCTGTCCAGTGTTGCCGAAGGAACCGAGCCGTTTCTAGTCGACTTGCTTCGAAGATGCCGAAGCTATCTCGTACCTGAGATGCGTGTGGAGAGCCACGGGGTTGTCACATGGCGCAAACACTGGTTCAGGCTCGTGGATAGAATCGCCGCCCCCTTGCTACTGCTCTTCATCTTGCTACAACTGGGCCTCGCCGCTATGCTCGATCTTCTCCCGCCACCGGCCCGCTTTGTCAACTACTTCTGGGCCGTGTTTCTTCTTGGGGTGGTGATCGGTCTCTTTCTCCTGTGGTACAGATACGAGGACTGGAGAAATGATATCTATCAGTTGACTGATGATCGCATCATAGATCTGAAGAGGCTTCCACTAGGCTTGCGCGAGGAGCGCAGAGAGGCCAGTCTGGCTATGATCCAGGACATAGGATACGAGATTCCCGGAATCTTTGCCAACCTACTCGACTACGGCAACGTGGTGATCGAGACTGCGGGCAGGGAGGCGGTCTTCGCCTTTGATTGGGTGCATCGCCCGCGCAGCGTTCAAGATGAAGTATTCGCCCGCATGGAGGCCTACCGCGAGAGGGAAAGAGACCAGCGAAGGGAGAGGAGGACCCACGAACTCCTCGACTGGTTCGCCACCTACACGGAGCTAGCAGAGGAACAAGAAGGCAAGCAGCAGGAAGAGGCCGAATAACAGGCCAGTCAATGAGAAAGGGGCGTGGTCGTGACCACGCCCCTGTTGCGACCTAGCTCTCTTTCGAGCGTCTCCTTCTCCGCCTCCACAGGCGCCAACCCGCCCCAATCAGGACCAAGGGTAGCGCAAAGATGGCCGCCAGTGGTAAGAGGAACAGTACCACCCAGATGAGTAGATCCACAAGGATCTTCAGGGCATTCACCAGACTACGGAGAGCATCCCTCGCCTGCCGCAAAGGCTCCCACCCCGGCTCGACCACTGGTTCCTCGACCTCCTCCGGTGTCAGGTTGATGGTCAAGCTTGCGAGGGAGGATGCATTCTCCAAGTACTGCAGCCTGCCTTGAATCTGCTCGATCTGTTGTCTGACGTTGGTGATCTCCCTGTAGATGGCCAGTATGCTCTCGGCGTCCCGGTGAGTCTCCTGAGCGGAAGCCAACAACTCCAGCAGCTCCTCTTCAGCGACCTGTAGATTGTGTAGACGAGCCTCCAGGTCAATGTACTCCTCGGTGACATCCTGACCCGAGACGTTCTCACTCTCCAGTTCCGTTGCCAGGTCCTTGATTCGTTCCCTGGCCTCGTCAAAGGATTGCGACGGCACACGCAAAGTCACGGTGGCCGCCAACTGCTCGTTCACCCGCCAAACGTTGAGGTTGGAGATATATCCCTCCAGTTGGGTAGCCAGTCGCTCGATATCCTCCAGGCTCTTTTCTGTGTCCTCGACAACCAGCGACATACTGGCGGTGCGTACAATCATGCGGTCGTCCACCATGTTCGGCATCCCCACAGCAGCCACTCGTTCCTGCTCAACCATAGCAGGCTCAGGAGGAGCAGCCGGCGCCATGTCTGTGGGAGGCTCGCCGCCCGCGAGCAACAGCCCCCCGCTGAGCTCCGAAGATCGGGCGAACGTGGCGCATCCGACCAGCAGAACGGACATGGCCACCATCAAAGCCAAACTAGCAGCTCTTCTCATCATCGTTGTCCTCCTCACACCCGCTTTCTACAAGTAAGACGTGAATGGAGGCCCGGAAGTTCCCACGGGTCACCACCTACCAGCCAAAAGCAAGTCGGCTGATGAGGCTCTCCGGCAGTCCCTTTTCCATCATCAGTCGCTGGGTCAACTCTATGTCATAGGAAACCCGCTGGTAATTCAGGATCTTCTCCTCTTGGTCAAGGATCATGTAGGCAGCGTCTGGGTCGCCGTCTCGCGGCTGTCCCACACTACCTGGGTTGATGATCAGGCGCTCGTCATCGATCCGTATGGGCTCATTCGGCACGGGAATGCTGATCTCAAACTTGTGAGTTGAGGTCTCCTCTCGAAAGATGGCCGGCGCATGGGTGTGACCCACGAAGCACAACTGGGTGCTGAAGAACTGGAAATTGAGCTGAGCCGTTGAGGGGTAGATGATGTACTCCCAAATGGGTTCACGCGGGCTGCCGTGCACCAATGTGCAATGACCCTGGATAATCTGCGTGGGCAGGTTCTCAAGATAGGCTTTGTTCTCCGAAGTCAGTCGCCCGTTGGTCCATCGGCAGGCTGTTTGAGCGCTGGGATTGAATTCCACCATGTCTATCCTCTCGATGGCAGCCCAATCGTGATTGCCCGCCACGCAAAGGTAGTCCGGCAACTCCCGCAGACGGTCTATACATTCGTTGGGACAAGGCCCATAGCCCACCACATCTCCCAGACACCACACTTGATCTATACAGTCCAGGTCCACGTGGGCAAGCACGGTGTCGAAGGCGGGAAGGTTACCATGTATGTCAGAAATGATCAGGTAGCGCATCTCAACCTGGAAATGTTAGCACAATTCCCTCAATGTGGCTAGGAGTGAGAACTCGTCGCGAACATGGTTACCCTGAGGGCAACTGCGGGCTAACATCCAAGAAATGCCGGGAGGGGTTCCCCGTCAGGGCTTACGGAGAATGTTGACAATTGCAAAACAAGTGTTTATAATCAAAGCTGGGAATGTTTATAATGCACACCTGACAGGTATGGATATGCCCCGATACAGAGACCAAACCTTGGAAATTCGCAACTTCGTCTTACGACATGTCAGTGACCATCCCAAGGACATAACAGCCCTTGCGATAGCGGAATTCGGCATTTCCCGGCCTGCTGTGCTTCGGCACATTCGGAACCTGATCGGTGACGGCTTACTGATTGCACAGGGGAAGACCAGGGACCGACACTATGCCTTGAAACCAGTAGCAGAGATTGAGCTTCCGCTGGAAATCACGCCAGATCTGGCGGAAGATAGG
>JAUWLF010000150.1 GCA_030613785.1 Chloroflexota bacterium
GGGCCCAGCACCTCGGTGGGTGTCATCTCAGCCGGCGGTGTCGGGACCTGGGTTGGCTCTTCGCCACCACCGCAGGCTCCAGCCAATCCTATGACCACCAGGCTAGTGAACAGAATCGAGAAAGCCACTCTTCCACTGCTCATCCATGTCTCCTTTCACACCAGAAACCGAAAGTACCACAGCGCGCTGGCTGCGAAACAGCCCAGCACCGACAAGGCGGCGATCGTCCCCAGAATAACAGCGTATCTCAGATACCTGCGGAACCGCCGGGCGATGATCACCTTGGCTAACATCACCACAGCGGCCAAAGTCCCCAGCCCTGCGTGGAGCGGGACCCGCAGCGAGTAGGCGCTGAAGGATGCTTGGGTGACGCAGACTACCGCGATGGTCACGGTGAGAAGCAACGCGGCATCGCCGCCCAAGCGGTGCCACGTGCGCAGAGAACCGGCTGGAAGAGAAAGACGCTTCAGGCAGCCGCGCAGCCGAGCCCCACTGATCACTTGACCAGCGGCCAGCACGAGGACCACCGTCGTGAGAAACGACTTGACCATCACCAGCGGCATCACCATTCCCCCGAAACGCACCCAACAGCCAAGGCCATACTAGCTCATCTCGCCGCGCTAGTCAAGTGTGGTGCCACGACCTGGTACGCCTCCCAAACTTGACAGGAATACGACAGCATGGTACACTGATGACGGTATCAGAGGAATCAGATAGCCGAAGGAGGTTACGAGAATGAGGAAGCACCTTCCTGTGCCTGTGATGGCCGCGTTTCTGTTAGCTCTGGTTGTACCCCTGGTGGCTTTGGCGGGCGGACCTGTCAGCATTTCTGGGGAAGTGACCTATGTCGGGGCCCACACTGGCACCATTGACGTGTGTGCCCTGCCTGGCGGGGAGGCACCGCCTGAGCTTTGTACGGATCTGGCTTGGCCCGGACCCTTCACTCTGTCGCCTGTGCCCAATGACCTCTACCTGGTCTGCGCGCACATCGACCTAGACAACTCTGGCGGACCGCCGGACGCAGACGAGCCCCAAGGCTGCACCTGGGTTGACGCCGACGCTGGCTCAGTGCGTGGCGTCGTCATCGTCATGGAAGACCCAGAGCCAGAGTTCGTACCCGAGCCGGGCAGCCTCCTGCTCCTTGGGAGCGGCCTCATGGGACTGGCCGGATATGCTGGCCTCCGGCTACGGGAACGATAAGCCCGAGATCCAACCGGTCGCACAACTGGAGACTTCAAACAACAAGGCCACGCTAGGCAGCGTGGCCTTGTGTGTCTGCACACCAGGGTGTCCCCATACCAGGGCAACCAAATCACTACTCCGTCGCGTCAGGGAACAGGAATTAGTCCGGGATCACTGTTGCCTGCCTGATGTCAATCAGCTTCTTCGCCAAACGACGCACCGTGGAACTCTTGTGCGTCAGGTATGGCCCCGCCAGAGATGCTGCTTGCTGAGTCAGAGAGGCGTCGCTGGCCACCAACTTACCCAAAGCCTCTAGCGCCTTCCGGGCCTGCTTGCCCTCCCAGGCGGTCAGCGCCTCTGTGAGGATTGGAAAGGTGGCCTGGGCTGCTTCCTTGCTGGTGCTCCCGTATTCTCCCAGTGCGTACACCGCCCAGTCCCGCACGATGACGCTCTTATCACTCCTGATCTTGGCCCCGAGATCGCCAATGATGGGTGCGATTCTCTCCGGAACCAGCCGCACCACGAGGGCAATGGCGTGCATCGCCTCCCACCGCACGCGAGTCTTCCCGGACGATAGCAAAGGTATGATCTCCTCGACATAGGGCACCACCATCTCAGCTCCGTGCTCCGCCACCATGGTCATGACCTCAGCGCAGTCCCCCACCAACTTGGGATCATCGGCGCTCAGCCCCTGCGCGATCTCAGTCAAGAGAGACGGCTGTTCGAGCGCGTCCCGAGCTACCTTCCGGTTGGATTCCTCGGTGCGGTCCCCTACCTGCGAAGAAAGTCGGCTCAGCACACTCATAGGCCTTCATTTCGCTCGAGTCGCCGAGACAGCGCTTCTCTGACCGCTTCGTGGTCGCTCCAGGGATGTTCCTTCGTCCCGAAGCACATGGACTTCTCATGCCCCTTCCCAGCAACGAGCACCAGGTCTCCCTCCTCAGCCATGTCCACGGCGAACCGAATGGCCTCGCCCCGGTCCCCGATGCGCCAGTAGTCAACTCCCTCTCGCCTGCCTGCCTTTTCGCACCCCTCGGCGATCTGAGCCATGATCTGGTCCAGGTCCTCCGTACGGGGATCCTCGGCCGTGATCACTATCCTGTCCGCCAGCCGCCCCGCTACCTCCCCCATCACCGGCCGCTTCTCGCGGTCCCGTAGCCCTGCGCAGCCGAAGACCACCACGATCCGACCCTGCGCCATCTCCCGCGCCGCCTCCAGCGCGTTCTGGAGCGAGTTGCGGGTGTGGGCGAAGTCGATCACCACCTGGAAGGACTGTCCCAGTTCCATCCTCTCCATCCGACCCGTTAGCTGGCGGACCTCTTCTATGCCCCGCTGAATCTGTGCGACGGGGATCTTCTGAGACAGGCCCACGGCGATGCTCGCCAGCGCGTTGTACACGTTGAACCGACCCACCAGGTGCATGGCGATCGGGAAATCGCCCTGCGGCGTCAGAGCAGTGAATGAAACCCCAGAGGGGGACAGGGTCAAGCCCCCAGCAGATACCTGAGCGCCCCCATTCAGCCCGTAGGTCAACCGTTCGTCGGCCGGTATGCCCTTCAGGTAGGCGAAGGATGGATCGTCAACATTCAGGACCGCCACCTTCGGCATGTCTGGTTTCCGAGCCGACGCGGTCAGGCTCCGGAAGAGGCTAGCCTTCGCGTCCCGATACTCCTCAAACGTGCCGTGGTAGTCCAAGTGCTCGTGGGTGATGTTGGTCACGACGGCCACATCAAACTCGCAGGCCGTAACCCGGTGCTGTGCCAGTCCGTGGGAGGTAGCCTCCAGCACAGCGTATTCCGCCCTTGCCGCCATCATTTGCGACAGATACTTCTGGACTTCCAGAGCGTTCGGGGTTGTGGTGTGGAGGCCGGTATCGTGGAAGGAATCGCCGATCAGCGCATTGACGCTGCTTATCAGGCCGGCTGTGTGACCGGCCGCCCTCAACACCGACCAGATGAGGTTGACCGTCGTGGTCTTACCATCGGTGCCGGTGACACCGATGACGCGCAGCTCCTTGGCCGGAAAACCCTCGAACGCTGCGGCCAGATAAGCCAGGGCCTCCCGAGAATCAGGCACGAGGACGCAGGGCACCGCCCAAGCATCACCCGATGATGCTCTCCGGCAGCGCTCGTCCTCGACCACGAGTGCGACCGCTCCAGCCTCGATGGCCTGGGGGATGTAGTCGTGGCCATCAGACTGCAAACCCTTGAAAGCCACAAACAGGTCGCCCGAATTGACCTGGCGGGAGTTGAAGGCCAGGCCCCCCACCGGCACATCCCCGATCTCTTCACCCAGCTTCCAAGGCAGGGCCGAAACCAACTCCTTGAGCCGCATCTTCACCACCGCACCGCAGGCCAGCTACCGCCTGGCCATATGAGAGGCAGGAAGGACAGGAACATTATACCAGAGACCTCCGCCACACGGCCATGAGGAACTATCGATGGTTCTGTGTGAACAACTCGCTGAGCGACATCGTTCCCGGACCCTGCGGGGATGCCCCGGGCGCCGTCACTACAGCTTGCTGCGAGTCAGATACCTGTGGTCTGGCATCACTTCCCGCCTACGCCACATCGACAGTCGGGCTACGAAGGGGGTTCACTGTTGCGGCGCGCCTAGCCACGGTTCAGCCACATGAGCCTGCTGGAGTCGTGGTCAGTCAGGGTGGTTCCCCAAGCCCAGGGGGAGATGGTTCAAGATGGAGAGGTCAAACCAGCCCAGCGTCACCTGTTGAGTGTCCTGGCCACCCTCCGAATCCTCCAGACGCAAGGTTATTTCGTCGTACCCTGTGTAACTACTCGGGTTGGGCTGGAAGCGAAGCACATCGTCAGCGCTGCCCTCCCCGAGGACCGTGCAGTGATCTGCACCCTCCACATACCACTTCAAGTCAGGGCCACTGTCCTCGCGGTCATTCTCGTGTGGCGTGAGGTCCATCTCGATGAGGGCACCCAGTTCAGGACTATAGCGAATGGGCACCTCAGGAGCTATCCACGGCGTGTAGTTCTTTCTCATCCACCACGCCTCCCAGGCATACTTCTGTACGAACTCGTAGGATAGCCAGGCGTAGCCCTCACAGCCCCAATAGGCACCCCAGGAGTTGATGATCTTGAATGCTCCCTCACCGCCGAAATAGTCGTCATACCCTATCACAGTTGCAGCGTGGAGGCCCCGAAAGGTGCCTGGATTGGCGGGGGGCATGACAGGTACATGGCACCCTGCATTGTCAAACTCGGAGTACACAGGAAAGCCGAGAATGAAAGGCTCCTCGTTCGCAACCCACTGCTTCAGCGGAGTCAAGTCGTGATTCTGCTCTGGTCCACTGGGAGGCCCAGTAGTGATAAAGAAGGCTGCATAGTCGATGCCCGTGTACTCAAGAGCAGCCACCTTTTGCCACGGCTCGGGCTGAGTATCGCAGTAGTAAATGTGCCAGGGCATAACACTCCACGGTGCATCGCCCTCGGTGACTATCTTGTCCAGGGCGTCCCCGATCTGCGCTCCGTCATCGCACCCCACGTCGTGGTCCGTAATCTGATTGTAAACGAAGTTGACGCTGAAGACGTGATCGTAGTTGGGGCCCCCGTTCTCCACCTCCCAGCCGTGCTCCAGCCACTCCTGATAGGTCTTGTAGTAGTAGCTGGTGGCCCAGCCCACACAGGTGTTCGTCTCCCCTTGGTCTCCAACGGGCGGTATGCCGTCCTCCGACAGCTCCCCAATGGCCGCAGGCGATTGGCTGAGATCGACCTTGGAGGGGAGTTCTCTCACCGAGGGCATCTGCGCAGGCACCCTCACCAAGTGTAGCTTGGCCAGGTCCGACGGCACCATTCCCAGCCCATGCTCTTCTCTCTGAGGGTCAGTGAGCAGTTCGACGCCAGGGCCCTCCGGAGCAAAGGGTGGGGATGGAGTTCCCACGGCAAAGATGGGGCTCATGGCCAAGGCCACGATGATGCCCAGCAACAAGGATAGCACTGCCAGATTAACTACTATGAACCCAGTGTGCCTCGGGGGAGTGCCTTCGTCCCTCATGTTTGCTCTCTCGTCACTTGCCTCCTACCATCAAGTATATCGGAAAACCCGCGATTGACAAGGTTCCCCTCCGCACCGGCAGGTTTGAAACCCACCCCTACGGGGCGATGAGGCCAACCAGTAGGGGCGCAGCATGCTGTGCCCCTACTGCCGCAGCTCGCGCGTGGTGTCTTTCGTGCTACGTCCCGAGGATAACGGGGCTTCAACGGGATCTGACTGCAGAAAGTCTCTCATGTTCCGGCTGCGTCGAGCTAGCAGCATTGACAACAGAGTTGGACCGTGCTATAATGAACGAGACAGGCGCCGCATGGGATCCACCGGGATTGGGCCGGCGTGCATTGCCCTGACGGGGCGCTTGAGGCAGTCATATCCAGACGGAGGCGTCAAGATGTCAACACGCATCGCTCAGATATGGTACTCGTCCAGTCTTGCTCTCTACAGCGTCTTCGTTGCGGTCTGGGTTGCCGACAAGCTGCCTGACGCGATCTTCATGACGGCAACGGCTTGCCTGGCGGGCGCGCTGGTTACTCCGATCCTGTACTGGCAGCGCACGAGGCTCGCCCTCGCGTGGGGATTGGCGTGGCCACTACTGGCTACGCTGGTCAGCCTCGGCCTCCCAGCGCTCGTCGCACTTCGCAGGCGTGAGATCCTGGTGATCCTCCTGGCGGTCGTACCACCCATGTTCACTGCCTACCTCCTCCGCTCGCGCCTCAGGCTATCGCTAACGGCACTCGTTGCGCTCCCATCACATTTGCGGATCGTGATGGCCTCAGCCTTGCAGCGGCGGCCTTGGGAGTACGACTTCATTGAGCATCTGGCCAATGACACGACCAGATGCTACAGCACCGGGCATGCCGAACCGTGGTCTGTCCGAAAGGTACGAAACGCGTTGTCCGACGGTTGCGTAGCCGCCGAGGCGTATTCACTCACCTATAATGTTACCGAAGAGGTATAGTTCACTCAAATGATAATGTTACCGAGGGAACTATGCCCAACGAAGAGAGGATGACGTTGAACGAACGCAGGAAGTATCTCCGACTGATCAAGAAGCGGTACCTGAAAGGGAGCAAGTTCGAACGGGGGCGCTTGCTGGATGAGATGGAGGCCATAACAGGCTTGCATCGCAAGAGTCTGA
>JAUWLF010000115.1 GCA_030613785.1 Chloroflexota bacterium
TGCCGTCCCAGGGGAGACGGAGGACGTCTACGAGACCTTATTTGCACCTACTGAGAGCCAGAAAGGAGAGGGCGCCATGGTAACATTATCATTTGAAAGAATGGCTTCCCTTCGGTAACATTCTTATTTGACTGGACACGGTGATCTTCGTTCTTCCGGTTCGGATGTGTGGGGGAAGACCCCCTTGAGCGGCACACCGTGAATGGACAATGCTCTTCGCACTTGACATGCGCTTGGAGGTCGGGCATAATAACGAGCGGCAGGGCTATCACCCCTCGGGGCACAGGGGAGATCTGGCCGAGGTGCCCGCTCGCCCTCTGGCCGCACCGATGTCGGGTGTCGCTTTCATGCAAAGGGCGATCACACTGCTCATCGTCGAGACCAAGCAGATGCACCGCTGGCCGGGCGCCCCTGGTGGAGTGGCCACCACCAGCTCGCCGGGTGGGGATATCCGCGCTCCGGTATGCCTGTACCCTTGGGTCCCCGATGCGGCCCATTGAAAGTGAACCAACTGGCATGTCCAGCGGCACTGACCTCGACAATCTGTTGGACTACAGAGGAAGGACGAGCTGACAAACGTGCCCTCACGAACAGTAAGCAAAGCAATAGCGATCCTCCAGCAGTTCACCCTAGACGAACCTCAGCTCGGCGTGAGCGAGCTGTCCCGTAGGCTCGGCTTCACCAGGAGCACGGTCCACCGCCTCCTGGCTTCCCTGCGGCAGGGTGGCCTCATCGAGCAAAACCTGTCGTCGCACAAATATCACCTGGGACGCGCTGCGGTAGAGCTTGGATACACTGCCATGTACTCCCACCCCTTGCTGGTGGCAGCTCTCCCGTACCTGTACTTTCTCTCGGAGCAGGTGGGGGAAACAGTGTATCTTGGAGAGCGACGTGGCCACGAGGTGGCCACCGTGCTGCACGTCCTTTCGCCCAGCTCGAGGGAGCACATGCAGTGGTATAATAGGCTTCCTCTCCATTCCACCTCGTCGGGCAAGGTCCTGCTGGCCCATAGCGAGGATAGTGAGTTGGCGGCTTTGCTGGAACAGGGTCTACCTCGCTACACCGAGCATACCGTCACGGACCCCGTGGCATTGCGCGAGGACCTGCACCGGATCCGCGAGCAGGGGTTCGCCACTGCCTTCGAAGAGTACAAGCTCGGCGCCAACGCCATTGCCGTGCCCGTTCTGGACCGGGAAGGCACGGTGGTGGCGGCGCTCACCGTCCTGGGTCCAGCGTACACCTTGACTCGGGAGAAAGCCATAGCGTCGTTCGAGAGGATGAAGGCCATCTCCAGAGAGATCACCATCAAGCTTGCCGCACCGAGCGACTGATCCACTGGCTACTATGTAGACGCAACTCCCGCACCCATCGCGCTGCTGGCGATATGGGCTAGGGCAAGTGCAGTCATCGCTGCTCAGTTGGTTGTGTCTCATCGCACAGCAACGGGACCATTCCTCTCCCCCCTCGCTGCTTGAATCCCCGTCAGCAACCGTCAGAAGGTCACCTACAGCGGCTGCAATGTGCCACCCTTCATCACGAACCACGCTCAGAGCCGCAGTAGATGCCTCCTCTTCGGTGGCAATTCGAGAACGATGAGGTACCGAATAGCGCCCGCCGATCGGAACCACTTGGCGAAGAAGGACACCCTGAGGTTTTCTTCTGACGGCGAGGTGTCATAAACGCACTACCAGGGGTTGCGGAGCATGGTGGTATGTGGTACCCTTCACAAGGAACCTGCTGGGCTACTTTCCATTGCCGTTGTTTCCCCCCTGAGCACACCGGAGCGGTCCGGGGGTACGTCCAAGCCCCCCAGACAGGGCCCGAGCTGGGGTGGCGCCGGGGGTAGCAAGCTTGCTTGACTTGTGGTGGTCGAGCGACACAAGTGCGTCGACACTTCTCCGCTCTGGTGGGCAATGGCCCGTCGGTGCATCCGTCTCATGCCCAATGGCAAAGGGCTCCCCCAGGAAACACGCCGTGTCCCAAAAAACGTGCTGTGGGACCAGCCCGACTTGACAAGTCAGCACAAGTTCGGTATACTACCGATGAAGGTAACGCACTATATGGAAACACCGTCGTCAGTCTTGCCAATAGTCGTGCACCCCGCCTCCCCTTCAATCTAGTACAGCACCACCCAGGAGGCCGTTCTAAATGGGGTCTGGCATATGATCGGCAGCGTCCAACAGAAGACCGGCGACCGCTTGCGCGCAGATCAGCTAGCCAACACCTTTGGCGTGAGTACTATGCCAGTCCGTGAAGCTCTGCGGCAGGCGGAGGAACGGGCCTCGTCGTTTTCAGGGTTTGGTTGGGCGCCGGAAGATCTCCAGGGAATCCCGGTAGAGCCTTTGAGGCGCCTTGCGGGGGAGACTGAGCCGGCGGAGGCACGTATCAACGATGTCCATCGGCGTGTACAGTTGGCCCGAGACTTCTTCTTCACCTTCCTCGAGGCCAGCGAAAAGAGGCATCTCCTGGTTATACCCGCGCGCCTATGGCGTCTTTCCCTCCAGCATCCGCGCTACTTCTCATCGCTTCCTCAGATTGTCCCACAACGCCTTGAGAGCTATCGCGACTTCTATCGGGCTTGCGAAGCCAGAGATCCATGGGGAGTCGTTGGGGCAATCCTCGCTGCCCACGATTTTGGCGGATCCAGGCCGATTCCACTGGTGGGCGAAGACGAAACAAAGAAGCAGAAATCAGCCTTACATGATGGTATTGATGGTCCAAACACCAAGCGTAGGGGGTTCAAGTGGAAGAAGTCAAGAAGATAAGAACGGTTTGCCGAAGCTGTCATGGCGGCTGCGGGGTTTTCGCTTACGTCAAGGACGGAAAGGTCGTAAAGGTGGAGGGCGATCCCGACTCTCCCATAAGCCATGGCACCATGTGCGCGAAAGGGCTGGCCATCACGCAACTAGCCTATCATCCGGACAGGGTCCTCTATCCGATGAGGAGGACGGACCGGGGTTGGGAGAGGATCTCTTGGGACGAGGCGCTGGACACCTGTGCCGAGAAGTTCAACGAGGTTATCGACCAGTATGGCCCCGAGGGCATTTTCGTCGGCCAGGGGACAGGCCGCGACTACGAGAGCCATTTCTCCCGGTTCGGCAACTTATTGGGCACCCCGAACATTCTGACGGCAGGGCACATGTGCTACCTCTCGCGGATAGGCGCCTCCATGATCACCTGCGGAAGTCTGCCACTGTGTGACTACGAGAATAACCCAAGGTGCATTGTGATGTGGGGATGCAATCCTCTATGGACCAACCCGGACGAATACAAGGGAGTGGATTTCTGGCGAGCATATCAGGAGGGAGCGAAGCTGATCTGTATAGATCCCCGAAGATCATTCTATGCAGCGAGGGCGGACGTTTGGCTCCAGATACGGCCCGGCACCGATGCGGCCATGGTCATGGGATTCTTCAACGTGATCATTGAAGAAGAACTCTACGACAAGGAATTCGTCGAGCAGTACATCAACGGTTGGGACGCCTTCGTGGAGAGGGTGAGAAAGGACTACCCCCTCGACCGCGTGGAAGAGATCACCTGGGTGGACCGGGAGCTTATCCGAGAGGCGGCGAGGTTGTATGCCACCACCAAGCCGGCTGGCATCCACTGGGGTGTGCCGACGGAGCAGAACCTCAACGCTACCGACTACACCAGGTCCGCCATCGGCTTGATGGCCGCCACTGGAAACCTTGACAAGCCCGGTGGGAATGTTCTACGTGTGCCGCCTCCGCTCAGGAAGGTCTCTGAGTTCTCGGCGTACAGGGAGTTGTCACGTGACCAGAGAGACAAGCGCCTGGGCGGCGATCAGTACAAGCTCGCTGCCAGAATGACCATCTGCACCCCCAAGCCCGTCTGGGATGCCATTCTGACAGGAAAGCCCTATCCCGTAAGAGCGGGATACCTTGTGGGGACCAACCCGGTGGCTACAAGAGCCAATGCCAGGGAGGTACGCGAGGCCCTGAGCAGCCTGGACTTTCTTGCCGTGTCTGATTTCTTCCTCACACCAACCGCCGAGCTGGCCCACATCTTCCTCCCTGCCGGCACCTGGCTGGAGCAGAATCACGTGTCGGAAAACTGGAAGTTCCACGGATACGTGCTGGCAAGACAGAAGGTCGTGGAGATCGGGGAGTGTTGGCAGGACCATAAGATCTTCATGGAACTGGGCAAGAGAATGGGCCAGCAGTGGTGGGACACGGTGGAGGATGCTCTCGACTGGCTGCTGGAGCCGACCGGCCTGACCTGGGAGGAGTTCAAGGAGTTAGGGTATCTCCATCAAGAACAGCGGTATTACAAATACAAGGAACAGGGCTTCAAGACCCCCACGGGACAAGTGGAGCTATACTCTACAATTCTCGACAAATGGGGTCGCGACCCCCTACCGAAGTACACCGAGATAGCAGAGAGCCCCCTCTCCACGCCCGAGTTGGCCAAGGAGTATCCATACATCCTGAATGCAGGACTCAGGAACGCCCTCTTCTTCCACTCCGCGAACCGGCAGATCCCCTGGCTTCGGGAGATCAGGCCCGACCCCATCATGGAACTCCATCCCGATATCGCGAAGAAACACGGCATCAAAGAGGGAGACTGGGTCTGGATCGAATCGCCTCGGGGACGCATCAAACAACGCGCGAAGCTGAACGACGGGATCGATCCCAGAGTGATCGTAGCCGAGCATGGATGGTGGTACCCCGAGATCAAGACTCCAGATCATGCCTGGGATATTTCTAACATCAACATACTGACGGACAACTCACCCGAGTCCACGGATCCGGTAATGGGGTCAACCAGTCTGAGGGTCCTGTTGTGCAACATAGCGCGCTGCGAAGACGGAGAGGTGCAGTGATGGTCCAACACTACGCAATGCTAGTAGACACCCTGTCGTGTGTGGGGTGCCACGCCTGCGAAGTCGCCTGCAAGCAGGAGAACGATCTGCCCGCCGGTCCTAATTGGATAAGCGTCCACGAGGACACCGGTTGGGATGCGGAGGGCAATCCGCGGGTAGGCTACCTGGTCAAGCACTGTATGCATTGCCGTCGACCGCGCTGTATGGAGGCCTGTCCGGAAGGCGCTATCACCAAGCGAGATGATGGCGTGGTTCTGATCGACGAGGACGCGTGCACCGGCTGCATGATGTGTATCGAGGCGTGTCCGTTCGGCGTGATACGGTTTGACGACGAGAAGGGGGTGGCGCAGAAGTGCACCCTCTGTGTGGAGAGGCTCGAAGCGGGCCGCCAACCGGCTTGTGTGGCCGCCTGTCTCAGCCATTGCATCTACGTTGGCGCTCCCGCTGAGGTCGCCCAGAAGATCGGCGATAGCCGCATTCGGCTCTGGTACAACAACATAGTGTAGGAATAAAAGAGCCAGGGCCAGATCGCTGGCCTGAGCCGCGTTGCCAAAGCCGCAAGACCGGTGGTCGCGTAGACTGAGGAATCCTCCCCATGAAGATCATAGGCGAAAGGATTAACGACACTTGGACGCGGGTGAAAACGGCGGTATCCGAGCGTGATGCGGCCTTCATCCAGGGACTGGCCCAACGCCAGGTAGAGGCGGGCGCCCACTGGTTGGATGTCAGCGCCGGCACGTCCTCAGAGCGGGAATCGGGCGATCTGGTCTGGTTGGTGCAGACGGTTCAGGAGGCGGTTGATGTGCCGCTGTGCCTGGATAGCGCAAACCCTCCGGCGTTGGCAGCAGCCATCAAGCAAGTTCGACACACACCTCTCATCAACTCCATCAGCGGCGAACAAAAGCGTCTGGATGGTATTCTCCCTCTGTTGCGAGACTATGACTGCGAGGTGATTGCCCTGGCGATGGACGACAAAGGCGTCCCTTCCAGCATGGAGGATCGGCTCACGGCAATCAGGCACGTGCTCCATGAGCTTCACCGGGCGGGAGTCACTGATGATCGAGTGTATGTAGATCCCCTAGTGATGGCTATCGCGGCCAACATCGAAAGCGGCCGGATCGCGATGGATACAATGCGAGCCGTGCGCGCCGAGTTCCCGGATGTCCATCTCACCTCTGGGCTGAGCAACATATCCTTTGGGCTACCGGTGCGCACGCTCATCAATCAGGCGTTCTTGACGCTGGCCCTGGCAGCCGGCCTCGACACCGCTATCCTGGATCCGTTGGACCGAGAACTGCGCAAAGCACTGCTGGCAGCCGAGGTAGTGCTAGGGCGGGATCGATACTGCCTCAACTACACACGCGCTTATCGCGCCGGACTGCTCAATGGACCGGTCGGAAAGACCAGTCACGAGTAGGCGCAGGTTCATTGGACTCACTTGCCATATTGGTTGGGGCAAGAGACCCAAGTTGCATCTTTGAGAGGAGGACACTATGGACTGACATGCCCTGTTGGTTGGCGGCAAAAGGACCAAATCGAATCTGTGATAGGAGGACACCATGTCAAAAGAACTTGTCAATGCTATTGCTGATATGAGGGAGCAAGAAGCCCTTGAATTAGTCAAAGAGATGGTAGAAGGTGGTTCAGACCCCATGGCGATCCTGGATGCGACCAGGGAGGCCATGGACATCATCGGCCAGCGCTTCGAGGAGGAGACCTACTTCTTGCCCGAACTGATCCTCGCCGGGGTGATGCTGAGCCAGATCACGGAGATGGTCAAGCCTCAGCTCACCAAGGCGCCGGACGTGAAGCACGAGGGCAAGGTGCTCATCGGGACCGTCGAGGGGGACATCCACGACATCGGCAAGGACATTGTCGTGTTCATGCTCGACGTCAACGGCTTCGATGTCCTCGACCTGGGCGTGGACGTCCCGGCGCAGAAGTTCGTGGAGGCCATCAAGGACTTTCAACCCCAGGTGGTCGGCCTGAGCGGATTCCTCACGCTGGCCTACGACTCGATGAAAGACACTGTGGAAGCCATGAAGAAAGCCGGCGTGCGGGACAAGGTCAAGATCATGATCGGCGGTGGTCAGATTAGCGACGACATCCGAGAATACACCGGTGCGGACGCCTACGGGAAAGATGCCATGGCCGGAGTATCCCTCGCAAGAACATGGACCGCCGCTAAGTAGGAATCCTCAGCAGAGAATGCACAGGAGGTAGCGAAAATGGAGAAGGAATGGGGAGAGTTGTCACCAGACGAGAAGCAAGAGGCGCTGTTCCAGAGGTGGCTTTCGCCGAAAGACCCTGAGGGGAATGACCTCAAGTTCCAGAGCCCGGAGGCTGAGAAGTCGTTCAAAGAGCGAATAGGCAGGATAAAGGATGCCATTCAGTTGAAGAAGCGGCCAGACAGGGTGCCAGTAATTCCACTTCCTAACATGTTTCCTGCGCTCTATTCGGGCATGACCGTCCAAGAGGTCATGTATGACTACGACAAGTGCTATGCGGCCTGGAAGAAATTCGTGTTGGACTATGAGCCGGATGGGCATATGGGCTGCGCAGGGCCTGGCCCCGGAAGGTTCTTTGAGATACTTGACTACAAGCTGTATGCCTGGCCCGGACACGGGGTCGCGCCTGAACACTCCTACCAGTGCCTGGAGGGGGAGTACATGATGGCGGACGAGTATGATGCCCTGATCCAGGATCCATCGGGCTTCTTCAGCAATGTCTATCTGCCCCGCGTATTCGGAGCGTTGGAGCCTTTCCAGATGCTCCCTATGCTCCCAGGCATACTGGAGATGTATGGAGTAGCGTTCAACTTCATACCCTACGGTCTGCCCCCTGTTCAAGGCGCTCTTAATGCCCTTATGGAGGCCGGGAACGAAGCCCTGAAATGGGTAGGATCTGTGGCTGGATTCGATGGTGAGATGGCAACGCTGGGATTCCCAAACATCCTGGCCGGGTTCACCAAGGCGCCGTTTGACACCATCGCGGATACGCTCAGAGGCACCAAGGGGATCATGCTGGACATCTACCGGCAACCCGACAAGCTCCTCCAAGCCATGGACGCCGTAACGCCTCTCATGATCAAGATGGGGGTCGGGGCGGCACTGATGAACGGGAAGCCCCTGGTATTCATACCCCTACACAAAGGTGCTGACGGCTTCCTCTCTGACAAGCAGTTCAAGACTTTCTACTGGCCTACTCTAAGAAAGGTCATGATGGGCTTGATCGAAGAAGGATGCGTGCCCTTTCCTGTGGCTGAGGGAGGCTATAACTCGCGTCTGGAAGTCATCAGAGACCTGCCTAAGGGTAAGACTCTCTGGATGTTCGACCAGACAGACATGGCCAAAGCCAAGGAAATACTGGGTGACACTGCCTGCATCCTCGGCAACGTGCCCCTCTCGCTGTTGAGCGTAGGCACACCGCAGCAAGTCGAGGACTACACCAAGAAACTCATAGATGCTGCCGGCAAAGGCGGTGGCTACATAATGGCCAATGGGGCGTTCTTTGATGATCTGAAGCCGGAGAATCTCAAGGCTATGGTTGACGTCACCAAGGAACACGGCGTATACAGATAGACACGCAAAGGGACTGAGGCTGTAGTACGGTAGGAGGTTGAGAGCTACGTCGAGCGGTTGATTGAGGATGTCGCTCAGGATGGCGGCGTTATCCTCCGCACCGGGCTGGTCCTAGATGACAGCAACCGCGGAAATCTGCGTGCGCGGATCAAGGCGGGGAAAAAACGGCGTGTACCGCCAAGTCGGGCGGCTGGTTGATGTCGGTGTTATGGGTGGCCGCCATCATCCTCGCCATCTTTGGTCGCTTGCTCCTGACCCGGTCAGGGCCCAAGATCACCGGGCTGATCGTCTTGGGCCTCGTGGTCCTTACAGCCAGCAGCGAACAGGACACTGACCTTCTCTTGAGCGGGCATGCGGAGGGCCGTTCTTGTGGGCGCGCTCTCCGCAGAAGGGCAACGAATACCCTCCTTAATGGAGAACACTAAGCTCAGGAGGCAAAAATGGAAATCAAAGCAGCGGTCGTTTTTGAGACAGGGGGAGATTTCAGCATTGAACAACTGGAACTCAGTGATCCCAATGAGGATGAGGTGCTGGTTCGGATAGTCGGCGTTGGCATCTGCCACACTGATCTGGCCGGCCGGGACATGCATTTGCCGATCCCGCCGCCGCCGAGTGTCTTCGGACACGAAGGGGCCGGCATCGTTGAAAAGGTGGGGGCGCGGGTGACCAAGGTAGAACCGGGCGACCATGTGGCATTGGCCTGGAACTCCTGCGGGACATGCACGTCATGCAAGGCAGGCAATGATCCCTATTGCCTGGATTTCTTCCTGCACAATTTCCACGGCGCTCGGCCTGACGGTACCACGACCTTGCGAAAGGGCGATCAGGTCATCCATGGCTCTTTCTTCAGCCAGTCTTCTTTTGCCGATTTCGCGTTGGCCAACGAACGGAACGTCGTCAAGGTGCCGGAAGACATTCCCCTCGAGATCCTCGCCCCCCTGGGCTGCGGTGTTATGACCGGTGCCGGTGCGGTGATGAATTCGCTTCGGCTTAGGCCCGGGGCTTCCATCGCCATATTCGGTGTCGGCCCGGTAGGGATGAGCGCTGTTCTCGGTGCCGTCGTGTGCGGTTATACTACCATTATCGCCGTCGACATCAATGCGGGCCGCCTGGAGACAGCAAAGGAATTCGGCGCCACTCATACCGTCAACGCCGGTGAGGTGGACCCGGTTGAGGCCATTCTGGACATCACCGGCGGCGGTGCGGAATCCAGCCTGGAGTGCGTCGGTAATCCCAAGGTGCTTCGGCAGGCAGTGGATGTGCTGGCCCGCTGCGGGGTTTGCGGACTCCTGGGGGTTGTCCCACCGGGCACGGAGGTCAGCCTGGACATGGACCTTCTTATGAACGGCCGGACGGTCAAGGGGATCATTGAAGGCGATGCCATTCCGGATCTGTTCATCCCCAAGCTTATCGAATTGTATGGCCAGGGGCGGTTCCCCTTTGACCGCATGATCACATTCTATCCATTAGACGAAATAAACCAGGCGGTGGAAGACATGGAAGAAGGGCGCGTGATCAAACCGGTGTTGCGACCGTAGCGCCAGACAAACTCATTCTACTGTTGAAAGGAGATACCATGAAGACATATCAGATGTTCATAGATGGGAAATGGGTTGATGCCGTATCCGAAGCGACCTTTGATGATGTGAACCCGTACACGGGGGAGGTATATGCCCGCGTGCCGAAAGGCGACGCCAAGGATGCAGACCGGGCCATGGCCGCCGCCTATGCCGCCCGGAAACCATGGTCCGCCACGCCCTCGCTGGAACGCTCACTGGTCATCTCTAAGGCCGGTCACATTCTCGAAGAGAGTCGACAGGAATTTGCCGGTGTACTGACCGCCGAGGGAGGAAGCACTTTCGGCAAGGCCATGTTCGAGATCTCTCAAACGGTAGACCTGCTGCTGACTGCCGGTGCCGACTCCAAACGCATTCTTGGCGAAACCTTCCATACCGATCCGAGCAAGCTCTCCATGACCCTTCGGAAGCCGAGGGGTACTGTGTTGGCCATTTCACCCTGGAATTTCCCGCTCATTCTGTCCATGTACAAGGTGGCCTATGGCTTGGCGACTGGTAACACGGTTGTCTTCAAACCGTCGAGCGAAACACCGGTGATAGGCCTCAAGGTTGGAGAGCTTTTCGAGCGTGCCGGCCTTCTTCCCGGTGCCCTCAACGTGGTAACGGGCCCCGGAAGCGTGCTCGGGGATGCGCTCATTGATGACGACCGCTGTTCCTATGTGACCATCACCGGTGAGACCACCACCGGCCGTCATGTTGCCCAGAGGGCTGCTGCGAATTTGAAGGAGTATACCCTCGAGCTGGGCGGGAAGAACCCCCTCATCATTCTGGCAGATGCGGACATCGACTACGCTGTCAATGCTGCTTCCTTTGGGGCCTTCATGCATCAGGGGCAAATCTGCATGTCCGTTGGTCGTGTGATTGTGGAGCAGCCCATCGTCGAGGAGTTTGCCGGGAAACTCGCTGAGAAGGCCGCGTCTTTGCCCGCGGGGGACCCCAGCCTGCCCCAGACGGTAATCGGCCCGCTGATCAACGACGCCCAAGTCCGGAAGGTGGATGACCTCGTGAAAGACGCCGTTGCAGCGGGGGCGAAGCTCCTAGCCGGAGGTACGTACGAAGGGCGGGTCTACCGGGCCACCGTGCTCACGAACGTCACCCGCGACATGCGGGCTTGGCAGGAAGAGATCTTTGGACCTGTCGCCCCTGTTCTCGCTGTCGGGGACGAAAGAGAAGCACTGGAAGTCGCCAACGATACCACGTACGGCCTCTCTGCAGGAGTCATCACTCCAGACCTGGAAAAGGCCATTTACCTTGCCGAAGGTCTCGAAGTCGGGATGGTCCACGTGAATGACGCCTCCATTGACGCCGAGGCGAGTGTCCCGTTCGGGGGTTGCAAGTGGAGCGGCCAGGGCCGGGAAGGAGGACAGTACTCCATCCAGGCGCTGACCGAGCTGAAGTGGGTCACGATCCAGAAGGAGAAACGGTCGT
>JAUWLF010000059.1 GCA_030613785.1 Chloroflexota bacterium
GATAGTTCTTGGCCAGGACATAGATCAAGTTGCGACCGGTGTAGTAGCTGGCGATCTTCCCTCCCCCTGTCGCGCTCAAACGGTGGTAGATAATGGCCGTGGGCACGTAGAGACAGTGGTACCCGGCCAGTTGCGCCCTCCAACCCAGATCCACGTCCTCACAGTAGGCGAAGAAGTCCTCGTCGAAGACCTCGTCGCCATCCGTGGTTGACAGGTCTGCCAACATGGAGCGGCGGAACGCGCTCGCTCCTCCACATGCGCTGAAGACCTTCTCCTCCTGGTCGTACTGACCCTCGTCCGGCTCCCACACCCCCCGGTTCACCGGAACACCATCCACCCGGTACAGGTCTCCAGCCGAGTTGATGACGTCGCGTTGGTCAAAGAGAAGGATTTTCGACGTCGCCGCGCCGGCCTCTGGGTGCCTCTCCAGCCCGCCCCACAGTTCGGCCAGCCAGTCAGGGTCAGCCTCGATGTCGTTGTTCAGCACCACCAAGGTCTCCCCCTTGGCCTCCCGTATCCCTCTGTTCACGCCTCCGGCATAGCCCCTATTCTCGCTCAG
The DNA here is from genome assembly GCA_030613785.1 of Chloroflexota bacterium. Lineage (GTDB taxonomy): Bacteria > Chloroflexota > Anaerolineae > UBA7937 > B3-Chlor > JAUWLF01. Next base: position 560 of record JAUWLF010000059.1, read on the forward strand.
TGGGATCACCGTCACCTCTGGATACTCCTTCTCCAGCAAGGCAACCGACTCATCGCTCGAGTTGTTGTCCACCACTATGACCTCGACCCGGGGATGGGTCTGGCGTCGCAAGGAATTGAGACAAGGGGGCAGATGTTCAGCGCCATTCCAGTTGGGAATGATGACGGAAATGAGAGGAGGATCGTCCATGTCAGGCGATCTCCGCCATGGGCTCGTCGGCGGTGAGGAGATGATGCCGTACCGAACCTCCACAGAAGCGCTCGATCAACTCCGCCAGCTCCACCACGAGCCTCCCGGCTTCATCCTTCCCCACAGGAGCCAGACAGTCTATGTTGACCAGTACGTTGCGGCTGGAAGGCGCGATCTTGGTGCACTCCCCTTGCCGCCAGTTCCAGCGACGGCACAAGACCTGCTGATCGTCAACGTATACGGCTTCGCCGGGCTCTGGCTGGGAAGCCTCCTTCCCAGCCAAAGGTGTGAACTCCTCCCCGCCTGTGGCCAGCCGCAGGGTCAGGTCACCTTGGACGGCATCCACGTCATCGCCTCCACAGGGAACAAGATGCTTGAGGGAAAAGCCATTCATCAGGCCGACTAGCGTGTTGATGTAGGGCAGTGGCGAGCCGCCTCTCGCCCGGCGAGCCAAAGCCTCTATCGAGGAGTAGTTCTTGCCGGGCTTCATGCTCAGTGTCCTGTAGGCCTCCCTCCAGTTGGCGATGTGGGGATGCGTGGTCAGACCCTCCTGCGCGAAGAGCGCTTCACACCGAGCCTCAGCGTCGCGCAGCATCTCCTCCACCTCCCGTTGCAGTCCCTGATTGCTGATCCCCTCAGCGACCACGATGGCTCGGATGTATTCAGGGAACATCTCGAATATCTCCCTGTCAACGATGTCCCGCATGCTCCCTCTCCACGAAATAGGCGCGCAACGCCTCGTCCCACGGGCGCAGAGTGATGCCCAATTGGGTCGCAGCGCAGAAATTGCGCAACACAGCGCGGCGCGGGACCTTGGCCGAGCGAGCATAGATCTCTGTGGGGTGCAGAGGAAAATCGCCCATGCCGGCCAGTTCCAGGATCTTGGCGGCCAACTCATATCGCGAGCAACTCCCCTCGTTGACCAGATGATAGATGCCGTACAGAGGCTGCTGAATCAGGCGGGCGATAGCCTCGGCCAGGTCTGGGGCATAGGTGGGCGAGCCGAACTCATTGGCCACCACCGATAGTTCATCCTCCTCCTCGACCAACTCCAGGATATTCTTCACGAAGTTGTTGCCTGTGTGACCATACAACCAAGCGGTACGCACGATGTAGAAGCGGTTGAGCAAATCGCGAACGAACTCCTCGCCGGCCAGCTTGGACCTGGCATAGACACTGATGGGGTTAGGCTCATCGTACTCCAGGTACGGCTCTTCACTAGTCCCATCAAAGACGTAGTCGGTGCTTATGTACAGCATCGGCGCGTCGCAGCGCTGGCACGCCAGGGCCACATTACGGGTGCCCAGGGCGTTGACTTTGTAAGCGCCGTCAGGAGCGATTTCGCAGCCGTCCACGTCGGTCATGGCTGCGGTATGGATCACCACGTGGGGCTCGAAGTCCGCTATGGCGGCTATGGTCGCGGGTTCTGTCACGTCGTCTTCGGGCAGGTCGACGAGAAAGAACTCATGGCCTTGCAGGGCGTCCTGCAGACTCCTTCCCAGTTGTCCCAGTGCCCCGGTGATCGCTATGCGCATCGTCCCTCCTCGGTGTGAAAGACACCCGTCATTATATCAATCCTGGTCCCAGAATGGTAACGGCAGTGTCAGTGGTGGTGGTGGTTGGCAGCAACACTGCGGGAACCAGAGACCGCCTCCCTCCATCCCGGGCGCGGTCCTGCGTCTACGAATGCACACACAGACGTGCCCTGGAAAGCGTAACCACCTCGCAGGTCGAGCACGCCGAAGGCTTCACCGAGGCGAAGGAGCATCTCCACGCCCCATGCGAATCACAGGCGGCTCGACGGGTCTGAGATGAGGGCGAGCTTGTGCAGTTTTCCTCTCGCTTGGCAGCCAGATACGGCCAGATCGCTGCGGAATCCAGAGAGGCTACAAACCCCACAGCACCTTGGATCTGCCCTCATGCATCTCTGAGCGCCCCAGTCGACGACTTCTTTGAGTATCCTTGTTTGGAAGGCTCGTAAGGTATCCCATCTGTGGTGCGAAGCCGAGCGAAGGTCAATGTCACCACCTGGTAACGATGTCTCCGACGAGTTCTTTTGTGACTTGACAAGGGATAGAGACCGTGCTATGCTATGGACAGTTCTAGCCACAGCCCCAGGAGAGGAGCCGAGAAGAAGAGAGGAGGTTCAAAGGAGATGTTTCAGAGGAAGATTTTGAGAGGGTTGATGCTGGCCGTGGTGCTGGCGCTGCTGGTGGCGCTGGTGCCGTCCCTGGCCCTGGCGGACCCTTGTGATCCGCCTGTGCAACCGTTGCTCTCCGCCACCCACGACGTGGGCACTATTGAATTGGAGATTGACGACGATGGAGGGACCAGCTGGTACCACCTAGTGTGGCCTGCCGGCACGGACCATATGGGCAGCGCGTGCCTGATGGTGGGGAACAGCGCCACTGACCTGTCGGATGGCTGTTCTTGAGATTGGGACGCCACCCCCGTTGGGGGTGTAACAATCACCGAGCCAGGTGTCAGGTCCGATGAGGATGGGTATGCCCAGTACGATGACGACCTGATCCACGTCCCGCCGTGGTTGCTCGTAGATCAGTATAGCTGTGCCTGGGCGAATCCTCCCAATGACGACTTCGTCCTGGTGGCCTACGTCATCGAAAACATCAGCGGCGGTGCGCTCAACGGGCTGTATGCGGGCCACTACGTGGACTTCGATGTGGATGGCGGTAATTTGAACGACAGGACGGCCTACGACGGGGCGAGGGCCATGGGTTATCAGTGGGACACCACCTACGTGGGGTCGCGGTACCTCACGGACGGCGCCAGCTCCTACCAGAACTACGCAGGGGGCAGTGTGAACAGCGATGCCACCCGCTATGCGGCGCTGAGCGCCGCCGGGTTCGATGGCACGCGTGGCCCCGGAGACGTGGAGTTCGTGATGGGCGTGGGTCCCTTCAACCTGGCGGACGGCGAGGTGACGGTGCTGGGCACCGCCTGGGTGGCAGGCAGTAGCCTGGCCGACCTCCGCGCCAACGCGGATGCCGCGATGGACATGTGGCTGCAAAGCGGCGGCTGCGGCACATGCCCTGTCATCCAGGGCACGGTGAGCTACGCTGGCTCCGCCACGGGCAACGTCCACATTGGGGTCTTCAGCGATCTGGACCAAGACCCAGACTTCGGCACGGTGATAGCCGCGCCTGGGGCTTACCAAATCCCCATCTGCACTCCCGGTGACTACTACGTCTGCGCCTTCATGGACGCGGCTGGCAACGGCCCGCCGCCAGATGAAGCGATAGACCCCGCCGGATGCCACGCTGTGCAGATCGAGGTGAATTGGGGTGAGGACATAGTCCGGATAGACATCACGCTGGAAGACCCGGTGGCGGAAGAGGAAGAGTTCGTCCCGGAGCCGGGGAGCGTGATGCTCCTGGCCAGCGGGTTGATGGGGCTGGCCGGGTACGCTGGGCTGCGGAAGTGGAAGCGGTAACCTGTTCGTAGTGTGCGCTTCAGCGCATTTGAGGGGCCATCGTCGTGGGGACGGTGGCCCTTCTTGCTTCTGCTCCACCCTCTCCCAGCCCCCTTCGACACGGCCTGCGGCCTACCCAGGACAGGCTTCCCCTCAAGCGAGCGAAGCAAAAGGAAGCCCTCTCATCAGTTACTCTCCCCCTCGATGGGAGCTCGGAAGGACGCAGCGCCGGAATGAATTCCCGCGCTACAATCAACAAGTCCCTGCGAGACTCGATCTCATTCCCCGCGAGTTCTAACCGTGACTTGACAAATCTCAGAAACTGGTGTATACTTGCTGAAATTCAATAGATCGGGCTTTCAACGGTGATGAACATCCGCAACTTGGTCCTTATCCTGTCCAGCCTGCTCCTAACCCTGATTATTAGGGAGGAGCCATAACCCGTTGGGCAGGTGTAGATCACCGCATATCAGCACAAGCTAGAGCCGCCCAACGGGGCGGCTCTAATCGTTAGAACCCATACAGCATCGAAACCACCGACAGGAATCGCGAGAAGTGAATACACGCCAGCAGTACAACAAGCCATTCGTTACCACCCCCTCCAAGGTCAGTGTGGCCGGCCAGCAGGCGCTGAGCCTGCTTATTATCGTCATTATCATCCTCCTGCTTAGCGGGAGCGGTTGGCGGCTGCGATGGCACGGATGAGTACAGACCAATAGTAAATGCCAGGAGAGAAGCAGCAGCCGCCAAACCAGGCGGCTTTTTTGTTACTCACTGAGATCGGATCGAAAGCAACAATCAAGGAGGAAACATGAGACGCACGGGCGCACGAATTGTCTGGGAGATGTTGAAGCGAGAGGAGGTGGAAGTCGTCTTTGGCATCCCCGGAGGAGCGATCCTCGATACCTATCACCCCCTCCAGGAGTATGGCATTCGCCACGTGCTCGTCCGCCACGAGCAGTGCGCTGCTCACGCCGCTGACGGCTATGCGCGGGCTTCCGGGCGGGTAGGGGTGGCTATTGCCACTTCTGGGCCCGGGGCCACCAACCTGGTCACCGGCATCGCCACGGCGATGATGGATTCCTCGCCGATTGTCTGCATCACCGGCCAGACACCTACCTCGGTGATCGGCTCCGACGCCTTCCAGGAGGCAGACATCACAGGTATCACCTTACCGATTACCAAGCACAACTACCTGGTGACCGACGTACGTGATCTGGCGGATACCATCCACGAAGCTTTCTACATCGCCCGCAGTGGCCGTCCCGGCCCTGTCCTGATCGATCTGCCCAAAGACGTCCAGCAAGCGGAGACGGACTTCGTGCCACCCCAAGACGAGGTGCAGCTGCCAGGCTACCACCTCGTCGGGCCTGGAGATACCGAGGCCGTGCGCCAAGCCGCTGATCTGATCAACTGCGCGCAACGTCCCGTAGTCCTCGCCGGGCATGGAGTCCTGATGTCGGGCGCCATGGAGTCGCTGCGGGCCTTCGCCGAGAAAACGGAAACAGTCGTCGCGGTGACACTCCTTGGCAAGGGAGGTTTTCCCGCTTCCCACCATCTAGCTCTGGGGATGATGGGCATGCACGGCCAGGCCTGCGCAAACCAGGCCATCCAGGAGGCTGACCTACTTCTGGCTTTCGGTATGAGATTCGACGACCGTGTGACGGGGAAACTTGAGCATTACGCTCCCAAAGCCAGAAAAATCCACGTTGACGCGGATGCCGCGGAGCTGAACAAGATCGTACCCGCAGATGTCGCCATTCTGGGAGACCTGGACCAGGTGCTAGAACAGCTCCTTCCCCTGGCAGAGGCCTCGTGCCACCCAGAGTGGCTTGCACAGATCGATAGTTGGCGACGTGAATCCCAGCGGAGAGATATCGTAAACCAGGCGCAGAACGGCCGTCTAGTGGCACCTTACGTCATTAAGGCTCTTCACGAAGAGACTGAAGGAGAGGCCATTGTGGTCACGGACGTCGGCCAGCACCAGATGTGGACAGCCCTCTACTATCAGTTGGACCGCCCTCACTCCCACATCACCTCTGGGGGGTTGGGGACCATGGGCTTCGGGCTGCCAGCGGCCATCGGAGTCCAGATCGCTCAGCCCGACAGAGAGGTCTGGGCCATCGTGGGCGACGGTGGCTTCCAGATGACCGTCCAAGAGCTGGGCACGTTGATCCAGGAGCAACTGCCGTTGCGGATCGCCCTGGCCAACAACGGCTACCTGGGCATGGTGCGCCAGTGGCAGGAGATGTTCTATGAGGGACGGTACGAGTCCACCTACCTGGTCAACCCAGATTTCGTGCGCTTGGTCGAGGCTTATGGCATCCGGGCCTGGCGGGTCACCCATCCGGAAGAGACTCGCGCTGCCATCGCCGAGGCCCGAAGTCACCCGGGTCCTGCCTTCATCGAGTTCCAGATAGCCCAGGAAGGCGAGGATGGCAACGTGTACCCTATGGTTGCACCCGGCGCCGCCCTGCATGAGATGATCCGCCGCCCTTACCCAGGCCGTTGAGGCCCAACACCAACGAGGAGGACTGCACATGAATCGCACATTGATCGCCTTGGTGGAAGACAGACCGGGCGTACTGACGAGGGTAGCCAGCCTCTTTCGTAGGCGGGCCTTCAACATCGAAAGCCTGACCGTCGGCCATACGGAGCAACCCGGAATCTCCAGAATGACCATCGTTGTCGACAGCGATCGCACCGATGCGCAGAAGGTGGCCCAAAACCTCTACAAGCTCGTCAACGTCATCCGGGTCGAGGACGTAACCGAGCGACCGACCGTGACACGCAACCTGGCGTTGATCAAGGTTGGCGCCAACGGTCAGACGCGGTCGGAGGTGATGCAAATCGTGGACACCTTCCGGGCACGGGTCGTGGACGTCGGCCTGGACACGCTGACCATCGAGGTTACCGGCACTGAGGAGAAGGTGGAGGCGCTGGTCGAGGTCCTACGAACCTTTGGCATTATGGAGATGGTGAGAAGCGGGCGGATAGCTATGCTGCGTGGCAACAACGGGAATGGCAACAAACTGTAATGGGATTCAAAGGAGGATCATGATGGCGAGAATCGATTTTGGAGGGACCAGCGAAGAGATCATCACGAGAGACGAGTTCCCAGTGGAGAAGGCACGGGAAGTACTGCGCGACGAGGTTGTCGCTGTGTTGGGATACGGCGTCCAAGGCCCGGCCCAGGCCCTTGACATGAGGGACAATGGCATCAACGTCATCGTAGGAGGTTCCCCAGATCGCAAGCGCTCTTGGGAAAAGGCCTTGAAGGATGGTTGGGAGCCCGGAGAGACGCTCTTCCCCTTCGAGGAAGCCGCCGAGAGGGGCACCATCGTACAGTATCTGGTGTCAGACGCCGCTCAGGTGCTTCTGTGGCCCGAGATCAAGACCCACCTCAAAGAGGGGGACGCTCTCTGTTTCTCCCATGGCTTTTCTATCGTCTATCAAGACCAAACGGGCGTAGTACCCCCTGAGTTCGTGGACGTCATCATGGTGGCGCCCAAGGGCTCGGGGACGACCCTAAGAGCCAACTTCCTGGCCGGCACCGGTATCAATGGCAGCTACGCTGTGTATCACGACTACACGGGTCGCGCTCTGGAGCGGACCTTTGCCCTGGGCATTGCTATCGGCTCGGGCTACCTTTTCCCCACCACCTTCGAGAACGAGGTGTATAGCGACCTCACGGGCGAAAGAGGTGTGTTGATGGGTGCGCTCGCGGGGATCATGGAAGCACAATACGAGGTGCTTCGCCAGCATGGGCACACCCCGAGCGAGGCTTTCAATGAGACAGTTGAGGAGTTGACCCAGAGCCTGATCCGGTTGGTCGGACAGAATGGCATGGACTGGATGTACGCGAATTGCAGCACGACCGCTCAACGAGGTGCACTCGACTGGCGCCACACGTTTCGAGAGGCCGTCGCGCCAGTCTTTGAAGAGCTCTATGAGCGCGTTGTTTCTGGCGAAGAAACAAGGATCGTCCTGGAAGCGAATAGCTCGCCCGACTACAAGGAGAAGTTGGAGGCCGAACTTCGCGAGATGCGCGAATCGGAGATGTGGCAAGCGGGTGCCCAGGTGCGCGCGCTGCGCCCTGGAACGGTCTGAGAAACTACTTCACAACCCAGAACGCAAGTAGACGTTCGAAAGGAAGCTGTCCACAATGGACGCCAGTGGCATCAGTACCCCAAATGCGGTAATGGTTTTTGATACAACGCTGCGCGACGGAGAACAATCCCCCGGAGCGGCGCTCAGCGTTGACGAGAAACTGGAAGTTGGTCGTGCCCTGGAGGAAATGGGGGTAGATATCATAGAGGCTGGCTTTCCCATCTCTTCGCCTGGCGACCTGCGAGCGGTACAGCAGATCTCGCGGAAGATTCGCAACTGCGTGATTTGTGGCCTCACGCGCGCCAACCATGAAGACATCGACGCAGCCGCCGAGGCCTTGGAGGAAGCCGCCCGCCCCCGCATCCACACCGGACTGGGCGTGTCGGACCTCCACATCCGCCACAAGCTACGCACCACGCGTGAGAAGGCGCTGGAATGGGGCGTGGATGCGGTCAAGTACGCCAAGAAGTACGTCGAAGATGTGCAGTACTACACCGAGGATGCCGGTCGCGCCGACCAGACCTACCTCTACCGCGTGCTGGAAGCGGTCATCGTCGCCGGCGCCACAGTTGTCAACATCCCCGACACCACCGGCTACACCACGCCTGACGAGTTCGGCGCCCTGATAAAGGGCATCGTCGAGAACGTGCCCAACATTCACAAGGCCACCATCTCCGTTCACTGTCACAATGACCTAGGTATGGCCACCGCCAACACCCTGGCGGGCGTCCTCAACGGCGCCCGACAGGTAGAAGTCACCGTCAACGGCATCGGCGAGCGAGCAGGCAACTCCTCGCTAGAGGAAATCGTGATGGCCCTCAAGACCCGTCGCGATCTGTTCAGACTGGACACGAGCATTGACACCCACCGCATCTACCCCGTCAGTCGTTTGGTCAGCCAGTTGACCGGCATGGCGGTGCAGCCCAACAAGGCTATCGTCGGAGCCAACGCCTTCGCTCACTCCTCCGGTATCCATCAGGATGGCGTGTTGAAGGAGCGCACCACCTACGAGATCATCAACCCTCACGACGTAGGAGCACCCAAGTCAGCCATCATCTTGTCCGCACGCTCAGGACGTCACGGGCTCCGCCACCGGCTGGCCGAGCTGGGATACTCCCTACAGGACGGACAGTTCGAGAAGGTCTACCAGCGCTTCATCAAGGTGGCAGACAAGAAGAAAGCAGTGGATACCCGCGACCTGGAGGCGATAGTCGCCGACGAGGCACAGGTGTTCTTCGAGGAAACCTACCAACTGGAGCACATTCAGGTCACCTGTGGCAGCCACAGTATCCCCACCGCCACCGTTCGCATCCGAGGCCCGGACGGCCACGTCTCCTGTGACGCCGACCACGGGACGGGACCCGTGGACGCTATCTGCCGGGCCATAAACCGGGTTGTAGGCGAGCGAAACGAACTCATCGAGTTCTCCATACAAGCCGTGACGGAAGGGATCGACGCCGTCGGTCGCGTCACCATCCGCATCCAGGCCGACGAACCGGTCAATGGAGGCGAACGCCGGGTGTTCAGCGGCCACGGGGCCGATACCGACATCGTCGTAGCCAGCGCCAAGGCGTACTTATTCGCCCTCAATCGACTGATCGCCGCCCGTCGTGAGGCGGCAACGTAGCAAGATTCAAACCGTCGGAAAAGAGTCCTGATTCAGAAGCAGTAAACGATAAGGAGGTGACAACCGATGCACGCCGAGAATCGTGATCAAGCCCACAACACACAGAGAGCGCAGATCAGGCCCGAGAAGGTGGTGGCGAACAGTGGCGCGACCTCGGAGCACTTCGGAGAGCCGCAAGGATGGGCACTGAAGTGGGACGGGGCCGCGCTCCCTGATGATACGAAACCCGAGACCAAAGGCTCTTCTTCGGGCGCCGCCGGCTCCCAGTGAGACCAGGCCAGAGTCAGATGGCGCATACGCTGGCCGAGAAGATCATCGCCGCCCACATGGTCGACGCTGACACGGGCGCCGCGTCCCCTCAGGATGCGGAGGTGTGGCCCGGGGATCTGGTGGAAGTGAGGGTGGACTTGGTGCTGTCCAATGACATCACTGCGCCCATCGCCATCCGCGAGTTCCAGAAACTGGGGGTAGATCGGGTTTTCGATCCCCACAAAGTCGTGATGGTGGCCGACCACTTTGTGCCCAACAAAGACATCAAGTCCGCGGAGCAGTGCCTGCTCATGCGCCAGTTCGCACGAGCGCAAGGATTGCCTCACTACTTTGACGTGGGCCGCATGGGCATCGAGCACGTTCTCCTCCCGGAGCAGGGCCTGGTGATGCCAGGCGAAATCGTGGTGGGTGCCGATTCCCACACCTGCACATACGGCGCTCTCGGGACCTTCGCCACAGGCATGGGGTCCACTGACATCGCCGTGGCGATGGCGACAGGCCGCATATGGATGCGTGTCCCAGACACTATGCGCATCGTCTACCAAGGACAGCTACGTCCTTGGGTCGGGGGTAAGGATCTTATCCTTCACACTATCGGGAGGATCGGAGTCAGCGGTGCCCTTTACAAAGCCATCGAGTTCAGCGGACCAGCGATAGATGCACTGCCCATGTCCGGACGATTCACTATGGCAAACATGGCGGTCGAGGCGGGGGCCAAAGCGGGTCTCTTTGCCGTGGACGATGTCACCCGTGCCTATGTGCAGCGCCACTCCTCTCGTCTCTACCGCGCCTACGAGGCCGACGACCAAGCTGCATGCGTGCAAGAAGTGTGCATCGACGCGAGCCTGATCGAGCCCCAGGTCGCTTTTCCTCACCTGCCACAGAACGTCCGCTCAGTAAGTCAAGCTGGCGATGTAGGAATTGACCAGGTCGTGATAGGGTCTTGCACCAATGGCCGCCTGGATGATCTGCGCATCGCCGCACAACTACTCCGAGGTCGTCAGGTTCACGCCGATGTGCGCTGCATCATCATCCCAGGCAGCCAGCAGGTCTATCTCGACTCGCTGGACGAGGGATTGATCAGGGATTTCGTCCAAGCTGGAGCGGTGGTCAGCACACCCACCTGTGGCCCTTGTCTGGGCGGTCACATGGGGGTCCTTGCCGCAGGGGAAAGGGCCGTGAGTACCACCAACCGCAATTTCCGCGGGCGTATGGGGCATCCCGAGAGCGAGGTCTACCTTGCTGGGCCCGCGGTCGCAGCGGCTTCTGCGGTCGCAGGCCGTATCAGCGGGCCAGAGGAGGTGTTACTATAGTCAAGATGGAAGGCTCTTGTTGGAAATTCGGCGACAACGTGGACACCGACGCCATCATCCCGGCCCGTTACCTCAACGTCTCCACAGCCGAGAAACTGGCTCAGCACTGCATGGAGGACATAGCTCCGGAATTTGCTGCTGCGGTACGCCCGGGAGACATAATCATCGCCGGGGACAACTTCGGCTGTGGTTCGTCCCGGGAGCATGCGCCGTTGGCGATCAAGAGAGCGGGAGTAGCCTGTGTCGTCGCCAAGAGCTTCGCCCGCATCTTCTACCGCAACGCGGTTAATACCGGCCTCCCTATCCTAGAGTGCCCGGAGGCCGTGCAGGACACAGAGAACGGCGATCAGTTGACGGTGGATCTAGGGGGCGGGACGGTCACAAATCTGCGCACCGGCCGAACCTATCAGACGTCCCCGTTTCCCCCCTTTGTCATGAACATCATCAAGGCTGGAGGCTTGGTGCCATACACGCGGGAACGGCTAGAGACACAAGCAGCAACCCTGGGCTGCTGTCAGGAATGAAGTGGTTTCGCTTGTCAAATCAGCCCCAGGCGAGGTAGATACATTGGAGAACCTACACGTCTTGATCTACGACACGACGTGTCGCGATGGGACTCAGGGAGAGGGGATCTCCCTGTCGGTGGATGACAAGCTGAAGGTCACCCATCTGCTTGACGGGCTGGGGGTGCACTATGTTGAGGGCGGCTGGCCCGGATCCAACCCCAAAGATGCCGAGTACTTCCGGCGAGTGCGGGAACTGAAACTCGAGCAAATCCGCGTCGCCGCCTTCGGCAGTACGTGCCGTGTGGGGACCAAACCCGGCGACGATGCCAACATCCAGGCCCTGCTGGAGGCGGAGACCCCAGTGGTAACTGTCGTGGGCAAGAGTTCGGCCTTCCACGTGCGCCACGTTCTGCGTACAGAGTCGGACGAGAACCTGCGCATTATCCGTGAGAGCCTCGCCTATCTGAAAGCGCGCGGTCGGGAGGTTATCTACGATGCGGAGCACTTTTTCGACGGTTACGAGGCCGATCCCGGCTATGCTGTCAACACGCTCCAGGCCGCAGCCGAGGGCGGCGCCGAGGTCTTGGTGCTGTGTGACACCAATGGCGGCACGATGCCCTGGAGAATCGAGGAGATCATCCACGAGATCCGCTCGCTCTTCCCCGATCACCCACTGGGAATCCACGCTCACGACGACGGCGGGCTAGCCCTGGCGAACAGCCTAGCGGCCGTTCGAGCCGGCGTCACGCATGTGCAGGGAACCGTAAACGGCTACGGCGAACGGTGTGGCAACGCCGACCTCTGTGCTCTGATCCCCAATCTGGAACTCAAGCTGGAGATGACGGTCTTGCCCTCTGGCCGGGTCACGGATCTGACGCAGTTCGCCCAGGCCGTGGCTGCCGTTGCCAATCAGCCCCTTCGCCGCCAAGCGCCCTATGTAGGTCGAAGTGCCTTTGCCCACAAAGCCGGCATGCACGTGGCCGCCATGCGTCGCAACCCGTTGAGCTACCAGCACCTGGACCCCACCCTCGTGGGGAACCGGTCCCGCGTCCTGGTCTCGGAACTCTCGGGGCGTGGAAACCTGCTCAGCAAGGTGGAGGAGATAGGTGTGCCTCACCAGGAGGTCGAGGACCTGCCGAAGGTCCTGCGGACCATCAAGCAACTGGAACACCAAGGTTTCAGCTTCGAGGGAGCTGACGCCTCGGTGGAGATGTTGCTCCGGCGCTGTCGGCCCGAACACCATCCTCCTTTCGAGATGATCGACTTCATGATCGTGGTCCAACATCGGGAGGGGCGCGGCATCTTCGCTGAGGCCACCATCAAGGTACGAGTGCGCGATCAGTTGATCCACGAAGTGGCCGAGGGAGATGGCCCCGTGAATGCCCTGGACGCGGCTCTGCGCAAAGCGCTATTTCCAGTATACCCGCACCTGGCCGGATTCAATCTAGTAGACTACAAGGTGCACATCCTGAATGGAAACCACGGGACGGGCGCGACTGCCCGGGTTTTAATCGACATGGAGAACGCAAATCGACGCTGGACCACCGTTGGGGCCTCCCCCAACATCATCGAGGCAAGTTGGATCGCCCTAGCGGATGCGGTGGAGTACGGCCTGATAACGGCCCCCTAGAAGCTGGAGGAAGACGAAGGAGACATCATGGAAGCGACGATTGTCACTCTACCCGGAGATGGGATCGGCACGGAGGTCGTCAGCGAAGGGGTAAAGGCGCTGCAAGCGACGGCCGACAAATACGGCCACAGTTTCACCTTCGACGAAGGCTTGATCGGCGGGTGCGCCATAGACGCTACGGGCGCAGCGCTGCCGGACGGGACGCTCCAGGCCTGCCAACGAGCCGACGCCGTGCTCTTGGGGGCAGTCGGAGGGCCTCGTTGGTCCGACCCGGCGGCGAAGATCCGCCCCGAGCAGGGGCTCTTGGGGCTACGCCAGGAGCTGGGGCTATACGCCAATCTGCGGCCCGTGCGCCTCTACGAACCACTGCTGGACGTCTCGCCGCTGCGGCCAGAGCGGCTGAGAGGTCTGGACCTCGTCGTGGTGCGGGAACTGACAGGAGGTATCTACTTTGGGCCCCGCCGGGAGGCGACGAGCAACGGCGGGACCGCATACGACACAATGGTCTACACCGGTGATGAAGTGCGTCGCATCGCACACATCGCCTTCCGCCTAGCCCAGCAACGGCGGGGGAAGGTCACCTCAGTGGACAAAGCCAATGTGTTAGCTGTCTCCCGTCTCTGGCGTCGCGTGGTCACCGAAGTGGCGGCCGAGTACCCTGACGTCACGCTGGAAAACATGCTAGTGGACACGGCGGCGATGCATCTGCTCCGCCAGCCGACTGACTTCGACGTGATCCTGACAGCCAACATGTTCGGCGACATCCTGACCGATGAAGCTTCGATGCTGGCCGGCTCGATGGGGATGTTGCCTTCCGCCTGGCTGGGAGAGAACCACGCTGGGGTCTACGAACCCATCCATGGCAGCGCCCCGGACATCGCCGGCAAGGACATCGCGAACCCGATAGCCACCATCCTCAGTGTGGCTATGCTGCTCCGCTACTCGCTGGACCTGGAGCATGAGGCACGGGCAATCGAAGACGCGGTGGAGGCGGTGCTGGCTGAAGGTTACCGCACTCTTGATATTCGGGTAGACGGCGCGACCCCCGTCGGAGGCGAGGAGATGGGAGATTTGATCGCCGAGGCGATTAGGGAACGGGGTTCTCCCGAGCCTGCTCACGTCTCCGAAGTCTCCACCAGAGCTCACGTTCATCAGGAGAAGAAGAGCCATGCGTAGTGATCTGGCTAAACGGGGCGCACAGCGGGCTCCTCACCGGAGCCTCTTCTATGCGACGGGGCTAACACCTGAGGAACTGGACCGCCCCCTCATCGGCGTGGTCAACTCCCACAACGACCTTGTACCGGGCCACGTGCATCTCGATAAGGTCGGCCAAGCTGTAGGAGCGGGAGTTCGCATAGCCGGTGGCACCCCACTGGAATTCAATGTGATAGGCGTGTGTGACGGTATAGCCATGGGTCACGAGGGAATGCGCCATTCTCTCCCCAGCCGAGAGCTGGTGGCCGATTCCGTAGAAGTGATGACCTGTGCTCACCGCCTGGATGGTCTGGTCCTCATACCAAACTGTGACAAGATTGTGCCCGGTATGCTGATGGCCGCCGCTCGCCTCAACATACCGGCCATCTTCGTCAGCGGCGGCCCGATGATGGCCGGGCGCTACCGAGGCCAAGACGTCGATGTGAATACCGTCTTCGAGGCGGTGGGCGGGTTCCAGTCAGCCGGCATGAGCGAGGAAGACCGCGAGGAACTGGAATTGGCTGCCTGTCCCGGTTGCGGCTCCTGCGCTGGCCTCTTCACTGCTAACACGATGAACTGCTTGACTGAAGCCCTGGGCATGGGGCTGCCGGGCAACGGCACTATTCCCGCGGTGACCGCAGCACGTCTGAGGCTGGCCAAGAAAGCGGGAATGCAGATCATGCACCTCGTCCGTGAGGACGTCCTGCCCCGAGACATCATGACCGAGGCGGCATTCGACAACGCCATCGCCGTCGACATGGCTATCGGAGGCTCGACCAACACCGTATTGCATCTGCCCGCCATCGCCCACGAAGCTGGCATCCCCCTTCCCCTCCAACGCTTCAACGCTGTGAGCGGCCGAACTCCCTACCTGGTCAAGCTTAGCCCCTCTGGACCGCACCACATGCAAGATCTGGATGAGGCGGGGGGCGTGTCAGCCGTGATGAGGGAGTTGCTCAACTGCGATCTGCTGGATGGCCACCCGCTCACGGTCACAGGCAAGACTGTCGCCGAGAATCTGAGTCGAGCTTGCCGGCTTTCTGACATGATCCGGCCCGCCGACAAGCCCCACCGACCTGACGGGGGAATCGCCATCTTGTGGGGCAACCTGGCCCCCGAAGGAGCGGTGGTCAAGGCAGCCGCCGTTCTGCCGGAGATGATGCACCACCAAGGACCGGCCCGGGTCTTCGACGACGAGGAGTCGGCGCTGGAGACCATCTTGCGCAAAGACATCCAGCCCGGCGATGTGATCGTCATTCGCTACGAGGGGCCCAGAGGCGGACCAGGGATGCCAGAAATGCTGATGCCCACCTCAGCCCTCGCCGGGATGGGTCTGGATCACGACGTTGCACTCCTCACCGATGGTCGTTTCTCCGGGGCGACACGGGGGGCCGCAATCTGCCACATCAGCCCGGAAGCCGCCGTGGGCGGACCCATCATCTTGGTCCAGAATGGCGACCAGATCGAGCTAGACATTCCCAACAGACGCCTGACCCTCCTAATCCCCGAGGAGGAGCTTTCTCGCCGCCAGGAGCACTTGGAGCCGCCGCCGGCCAGAGTTGCCGAGGGGTATCTCGCCCGCTACGCGGCGATGGTCTCTTCGGCCAGCGAGGGCGCTATCCTGAAGTGAATGGCACCGGCCGATCTGGGCAATCTTCGTGGAACGCGATTGAGGATTACCCGCCGCTAGACCTCCGTTGAGGAAGGCAAATGGACTGGATTCCATGGCCTCGATAGGGGAGCGTGACTTAGTGAGCGATGTCTTCCCTCAACCCGTCCGGACACGGCCTACAAAGACCATGCTTGTGCACAGACAGCGGCATGGATACCAGACGGCTTCCCAGTGGCTCAGAACCGGAACGGGCGAGGCTCAACCAAGGGCACCTCTGCTGGGGCGAGATCTGTAATCCTGCCCTTCTCCGCTAGATTGCACCCTTCGAAAGGGCCTGCACCCTACCCCTCAACAGGCCCAGGCCGACGCTCAGGGTGAAGGCAGCGGCAGCGTTCGCGGTGCCGCTCGCGCCCACTAACCGTCGTACGAGGACGCCACATTGTGCCCCGATTCGGCCGACTTCCCGGTCTAGGGGTTCTCAGCAGACCGGAGAGTCTGACCGCGGCGGCGATTGACGATGATCACGGGAGCAGGCCATCCCACTCCTGATCTAGCGACATGGGCTACAGTGGCCTCCGAGATGGGAACGAAGGTCCGCTCCAGGTGTATGTACCCCGTGATGGTGAATCGCGGCAGAACCATGACTACCTGGTGGCGGCTCCTCGCTGAGTAGGGGAACGGCCGCAGTTGCTGACGCTCATCAGGCGTGCTGCTCGGCTCCCGAGGAATTCCGAAAACGATCCCGTCCTTGTTGATGTATGCCAGATCTTTCGTCAGGAGGATGGCGACGGTGTAGGGCGCTATTCGGGGTTCGGTCCGTCGAGTGGAGCATTGTCCTCCACAAGAGCCTCGTTGTTCACGCGCATGGGAGGCCAGAAGATCTGGGCTCGCGTGCGGTTGATGACAATCACTTCCGCGGCCCAACCGATCCTGGTGTCTGGCATGTAGATCGCTCTGGCCCTGGTGATGGGAACGAATTCCGCCGCGAGCGCCTGTAAGGCACTACGGATGTCCGCGTGCTTGACAAGATGCAGGTACCCGGTCACCGAGAAAGGCGGCAAGCTGACCAATACTTGATGGCGATCCTTATCTACGTATTGGAAGGGTTGGATTCTCTGCCGTTCTTCTGCTGTCGAAGGAGGTTCGTGGGGGATGCCAAAAGAGATGCGGTCCTTGATGATATGAGCGAAATCCATCGCAATCGGAGCGCCATCGGGATTGTCCACCGGAACGGCGCACACATCGTCGAGGACTATGGCATCCGTGGAGTCAAGGTTCAGAATGTCACTGAGGCGCCTCTCGTTGGTAGGATAATAGCCCACGATGCGGTGCGTGTCCGTTACCAGTTCGACCTTCACGGCCCTGACTCGAGAACTCATGGGTTCATCTCATCCCGCCCAAAGACGCGAATCACGCAGAGTCCCCGCCCGGCAGCTTGAGAGGCCGTTATGTCCATCCCTACTTTGCGAAGACGCTGCCGCACCTCGCTGGCTCTATGGGCCTCCACGATGTAGAGGCATTTGTCCCCCCGTCTCAGGCCCGTTTCCAGGAAAGGAATGAGCATTCTAGCGGGCCATTCGTCCAACGACCCCTGGACCAGGCAGACGTGGTCGTGGGCCTTGAGTCTCCCCAATTCATCTATGGGTTCTACTCCTACCACAGTGCGCCCCTCCGCTCAGCCATCATCACGCGCCTCCCACGGTCGGGATTGATGCAAACCTAGTGGCCGCTCTGACTGAAGGCCCCTCGGCCAACCACGCTGCCTGGGTAGCGGCCTCACCCAGCAGGAAACTCCAGGATCTTCTTCCGGATCACCTCGAGGCAAGCATCCACAGCCTCGGGGTCATAGAGAATGCCCCTGTTCTCTCGGATCTCCCCCAGCGCCTCTTCGACGGCGTGGGCCGGCCGATAAGGCCGGTGAGAGGCCATAGCCTCCACCACGTCAGCCACGCCCAGGATTCTCGCCTCCAAGAGGATCTCTTTGTCTGAAAGCCCTTGAGGGTATCCCGAACCGTTGACCCGCTCGTGATGTTGAAGCACTATTCGAGCCACCGGCCATGGGAACTCTATGTCCTTCAAGATATCATAGCCGGCCTGGGGATGAGCCTTGATCATACTCCATTCCACCTCGGTCAGGCGAGTGGGCTTGCTGAGGATCTCGGCGGGAATGTGTATCTTGCCCACATCGTGGACTAGACCCGCCATGCGGACTCCGCGACTTCGATCTTCCGGGAGATTCATCTCCTCGGCGATGGCCGTCGCCAGATCCGCCACGCGCCTCTGGTGACCAGCCGTATAAGGATCTCTCATTTCTACAGCAGCAGCCAGAGCATACACCGTTTGCTCCAGAGTCTCTCTCAGTCTCTCAAGGCTTCGTTCACGCTCCTGGTCCGCCAACTTGCGCTCTGTGATGTCACGCGCAATCCCCTCGATCTCGACAGGTACGCCACCCTTGCTCACCAGACGGGTGCTCACCTCCACCCACACTGGTTCGCCATCTTTTCTGTGAGTGAGAAGCTCATAAGGTCCAGTCTCCTCCAGACCCTCCAATTTCCTGCGAGTGTTTTCCTGTGCTACAGGCAGATATTCAGGGTCAACGATCTGAGCGATATTGAGCTGGAGTATCTCCTGCACCGTGTAGCCATATACCCGCGAACCGGCAGGGTTGGAGGACGTGAAATGCCCTTCCAGATCGTGCGTATAGATAACGTCACTGGCGTTCTCAACCAGTTCCCTGTATCGTTCTTCCGAGTCCTGCAGCGCTCGGTCAGCCGTCCGCTTCTCCCAAGCCCTGCGGATGGTGACCAGTAGCTGCTGCACGTCGTAGGGCTTCTGGACGTAGCTGTAGGCGCCCAGGTTGATGGCCTCGATGGCGGATGCCTGAGAGGCATAACCGGTCAGTACGATACACTCGGTGTCGGGCGAACGTTTCTTGATCTCCTCCATCACCCGCAGACCATCCATGTCTGGTAACCTCAGATCAACAACAGCCACTAGGGGCTTCTCCTCCTCCACTTGCTCCAAGGCCATCTTCCCCTCGGCAACCGTCACCGCTGAATAACCCTTGGCCTCAAGGATGTCAGAGAGGGTCTTACTGAGACTCACGTCGTCATCCACTATGAGGACAGTCGGCCTATCGTCCATCCAGTTCTGCACCTCCGCATTCAAATGGGGTCGCTGAACGGCTCGTTATGCAGCGTGAGGCGTATGCTGCTCACGGGTCCCTCATGACCAGAGCAAACTGCTCAGCGCTGTACGTGGCCAGCGAATCGATAGTCCTCGAGCACCCGTGCAGGACACAGGCTACGCGTCGCGGTGGGCTATCTCCTTCCAACTGGCTGTGAGCATCGCCATTGAGCTTGAAGCCATCTACATCTCTCATCAGGAGAGCGAATGAACTCCCACACCTTTCGCAGTGAGCTTTCTGTCGGAGCAGAAGCTCGTCGAAGCAACTACGGTTGTCGGTCTCCGCGAGTCTGTCCGTAGTATAACACCTCCGGCATTGGGCCTTCAAGCGAGCTTGCGCACCTGCGTAGACGACATCTACACACCAGCCTCGAGTCCTCACGATCTTGGACAGACTCACCTGAACTCTGGGTGATTGTCACCGGCGAGTACCCTCCTTGCGCAGGTGGGAGAAGAGACTCAGCAACAGGCCAGTGTCCAGCGGCTTGGTCAGAGTGCCTATGGCCCCTCCTCCAACGCTTCCTACACCACCTTGCCGGTAGACTAGGCGGTCATGAACACCACGCATAGCTTGGGTTGTGTCTCCTTGACGAGACGGTGGAGTTCCACACCGCCTATCTCCGGCATTTCGATCTCACTCAGGATGCAGTCGAATCGACGCTTTCCCACCTCAGCGACAGTCTCCCGCCAGGAATAGGCCACCTCCGCCTCGTACCCCTTGGCTCTGAAGATGTCTCGTACAGTACGAGCCATCCCAGGGTCGTCGTCCACGATGAGCATTTGCAGGTTCTGGCTCACGATTCGAGCTCCGCCGTCCGTCAGGTGAGCGTGGACGTGCTGACCCTACTCCCTCCAGTCTCCACTGCTACGCTCTCCTCATTGGCCTCCACCAGGTTCCTCGACACAGCCAGCCTCGACCCGATGCCTCGGGCCCTCATGGTGAAAAGGCGCTGCAGAGCTTCTTCATGTGATCCTTGTAGGTGCCAACTACCGTGTCCCTGAGAGAGATGGTCACTTCCCTAGACCTCGGAGGTCTCCCCTTAACCTCCAAGGTCTCGCATTCAGCGGCAGCAACAGGCTCCGGTGTCAGAGAAGGTGTTTGCCCACGGCGCCTTGACCATCAGCCTGCCTCCTTGGTGGGAAGAATCAGGGTGAACGTGCTGCCTTTGCCCTCTTCGCTCTCTACTTGGATGCTCCCCCTATTGGCCTCAATGAAGATCTTCGAGACAGCCAGGCCGAGCCCGATGCCCCGGGCCTTGGTGCTGAAGAGCGGTTCGAAGAGCCGCTCCATGTCCTCCTTGGGGATCCCGACGCCTGCATCCGTCACAGAGAGATGCACTCGTTCTTTCTTCGCCTCAGCCCTGATGGTCAAGCTGCCTCCCTCGGGCATCGCCTGGCAGGCGTTGGTGACGAGGTTGTCCAGCACTTGCCCTATCTGCCGAGCATCAACGAAAACAGGAGGCAGATCGGGGGGCACGTCTGTGGTCGCGGCCACATCGTCGGGCGGAGCATGTCTCCCCATCACTTCTCTGACCAACTGGGAGACCGCTACCTCTTCCCTGTCCGCAGTGGTCTCACGGGAGAAGTCCAGCAGATCTGAGACTATCTTCCCTGCCCTGTGCACTTGCTCAGAGATCAGCTCTAGGTACTCCGTGGTGGTCTGATCGGCGTGGGTCAGCGTCATTTTGAGAAAGTAGACGGCGTTGGTGATAGTCGCCAGCGGATTGCGCAGCTCGTGGCTCACCCCGCCCGCCAGTTGACCGAGGATAGCCAACCTCTCCTTACGCATCAGTTCCTCCTGAGCTTCCCGGAGTTCCTTAGTGCGCTCCCCCACCATCTCCTCCAGGCGTTCCGAGTACTCTTTCAGGGCCTGGCCCGCCTCCTTGCGCTCGGTGATGTTGCGGATGATGCCCTGGTAGCCCACCACAGCTCCGTCTTCCCCCCGTCGAACAGTCGAGGTGACCAGACACTCCATCTCAGTGCTGTTCCTCTTGCGCAGCTTCACCTCGTAGTCTCTGACCGCTCCCTTCTCCTCCATCTCATCCTGAAACCTCCGCCGATCAGCAGGATCAGCGTAGAGTTCCTCGACATTGAGCCCAGCAATGTCCTTTCGGGTGTAGCCAAAGAGGTCCAGCCAGGCCTGGTTCGCGTCAAGTAGTTTACCGTCTCGAGTGGTGATGTTGACGGCATCCCTGGACTGTTCGAAGAGGCTCCGATATCTCTGCCCGGTCTCACGCCACGCCTCCTGCGCACGCTCGTGCTCGGTTTCCGACGCCTCCAACTCGGCAACCCGCCGGCGCAACTCCGCCAACGCCTCTATCAGTTGCGCTTTGGTCCTGCGTTGGTCCTTCATCTCCTCCACCTCCGGCGATAGGTAGCAGGTGACTCGACATCACGTTGCGCTATAGGGGTTTCCACCAGCAAGTGTAGCACATCTCCCGAGGTTTGACAGACCTGGCAGCTAGGTGGCAACACACCGAGTCGCGAGACTGTGAGTCTTGCTACGACTCGACGTGTCAGTCTCCAGAAGAGAGAGCCTCCCGCGCCGAGTCAGGCAGAGGGTGGAAGGCTCACAGACAGACGGGAGCCATCTCGCGTGGCACCGCAACTTGCAGACGCAGGCTTGAGGATTCCAGTACCAAATGCGCAGGCATGCGGCAAGCCGTGCGCCTGACTATGATGCTTGCTTCTCCGACCCCCAGCGAATGCAGCAGTGATCCGTCCGCCGTCGGTACGCCTCGCTATCCGCTTTGCCTCTGGACCTCGAGGACGTTGGTGAGGCTCTCGATCTTGGTCAGAACACGGCTCAGTTGAGCCATGCCGCTGATCTCCAAGGTGGCGACGATCGTGGCGATCTGGTCCTTCTGCGCGGTGCTCATGCTCGCCGCCCTCATGTTCACGTTCTCCGCATCCAAGATGGACGTGATGTCTTTCAGCAACCCCTTGCGGTCGTAGGCTGTCACCTTGACCACCACGGGAAAGACGCTGTCCAGGTCCTCTCCCCAGTCAACCTCTATCAAACGCTCTTTGTCACCGTCCCTCAACACTCGCAGAACGTTGCTGCAATCTCGACGATGGATGGTCACCCCTCGACCTCGGGTGACATAGCCTGTGATCTCATCCCCAGGCAAAGGGTTGCAACAGCCTCCAATGTGTGTCAACAGCTCCCCCACGCCCGTGACCCTGATTCCGGCCGCCTCAGCCGGAGGAGTGACCACCGGTACAGATTCCTCCAGCCCTGCTTCCCTCTCTTTTTCGATTTCGAGGACTCTCGTCGAAACTTGATGGACGTTGATATCCCCGTAGCCAATAGCAGCCAGGAAGTCATCCACCTTCTCGAAGCGGAACAGCTTCGCGATGTCCTCGTAGCTCTCGTGGTCGATGCCGAACCGCTTCAACTCCTTCTCCAGCAGCGATCGACCGCGAGTGATGTTGTCCGGCCGCTCCTGTCGTCGGAACCACTGCCGAATCTTCTGCCTGGCGCGACTGGTGCGCACGTAGCCAAGGAGAGGGTTCAGCCAATCTCGACTTGGGCCTCCCCTCTTGGCCGTGAGAATCAGCACCTGATCGCCGTCTTCCAACTGATGGTTCAAGGGGATCATCTTGCCATTCACTTTGGCCCCTTGACAACGATGGCCGATCTCGGTGTGGACATGATATGCGAAATCCACGGGCGTGGCTCCCCTTGGCAGCTCGATGACATCCCCCTTGGGGGTAAAGACGTACACCTCTTCGGGGAAGAGGTCAGTCTTCAGCGAATCGACGAACTCTTGTGCGTCAACCAGTTCGCGGCGCCAGTCCATCAACTGCCGCAACCAGCCCATCTTGGCTTCCAGAACGGCGTCCCTCTCCACCTGCTCCTTGTACCGCCAATGCGCAGCTACGCCGTACTCCGCCATCCAATGCATGTCCCAGGTACGAATCTGAACCTCCAGGGGCCGGCCTTGTGGACCCACCACCGCAGTGTGCAAGGACTGGTACATATTGTCCTTGGGCATGGCGATATAGTCGTCGAACTCCCCAGCTATGGGGCGCCACAGGGAATGCACTATCCCCAAGGCAGCATAGCAATCCTTGACGTCGTCCACGATGATGCGGGCACCATGCACATCGTAGATGCGGTCGAAGTCCGTGCCCTTTTTCTGCATTTTCTGATAGACACTGTAGATGTGCTTACGGCGTCCCGTGACCTCCGTCCTTATGCCCTCCTCGGCCAGCGCTTTCCTCAGTACGTCAACAACTTTGTCCACGTATCGCTCACGGACGGTGCGACGTTCGTCCATCAGTTCTACAACTCTGCGATAGCCGTCGGGTTCCAGGTATCGCAACGCCAGGTCCTCAAGTTCCTCCTTGATCTGCCACATGCCCAACCTGTGAGCCAAAGGGGCGAAGATATCCAGGGTCTCTTGGGCGATCTCCCTTCTTCTGTCCTCGGGGAGGGCCCCCAGTGTGTGCATGTTGTGCAGACGGTCGGCCAGCCTGATCAGGATGACTCGGATGTCATCCACCATAGCCAGGAAGATCTTGCGCAGACTCTCCGCCTCTTCCTCTTCGAGGCTCGTCCAGCTTATCTTCGACAGCTTGGTCACGCCATCCACCAGCGTGGCTATCTCATCACCGAAAATCTCCCCTATGTCCTCGACGGTGACGTCGGTGTCCTCAGGGACATCATGTAGCAATCCGGCGGCGATGGTGGCGGGGTCCAGGCGCAGATCTAGGAGGGTGGCAGCGGTGGCAAGGGAATGCTGGATGAAAGGCTCGCCCGAAGCGCGCAGCTGACCGTCATGGGCTTCCGCTGCCGTCTGATAGGCGCGCTTAATCAGGGCAACCTCTCCGGCCGGGATGGAATCTCCCGCCCGCTCAAGCAGACCTTCCAGAGTAGTTGGGGGATCAACCATAGCGATGTGTCCTCTGGTTTGCTACCCTGCCTCACTTTCAGTATATCGCGGCCTAGCGCAAAATGCAAGGGTGAAGAGTCCTCGTCGCGTTGCGCGCGTGGCCCTGGGGCTAACCACTTGCTCGCTGACTCTGTCGGAGGTACAATAGGGG
>JAUWLF010000009.1 GCA_030613785.1 Chloroflexota bacterium
TTGGACATCATCCGTTCCATCTCGAACGGTTGGAATTTCGCCATTCGTCTCCTCCCTCTTGAGTCGCCCTCCGCAATCATCCTCGCGCCCCCACGGCAGCATTCTGAGTCTGCCCTGAGCACAGTCGAAAGGTAGCTGCGAAACCCAGTGAAGCAGCGTATCGAAGAATCCGCCTCACTTGCGAAACTTGGGCTTCTTGGCTAACCAACGCAGCGTGTCCCAATCTCCGGCAATGAGTGCTTCTTTCTTCGCCCTTGACCACTTCTTGCCTTGCCGCTCCGCCAAGAACGCTTGATCCTGGTCCGGCATTTCTTGCGCAAATACCAGTTCCACCGGCAGCCGATGTCGAGTCCAACCATCAAACTCGCCCGACCGATGTTCTGCCAAGCGCAGTTCTAGATTCGTCGTGTGGCCCGTGTAGTACTTCCCATCGGCACAACGAAGGATGTAAACCCAAGCCTCTGGCATTCTAGTGACCCTCATCCTTCGATACGGCCCTTCGATACGGGCTACGCCCTACTCAGCGCCTACTCAGGATGATCCACTAATGAACCACCCGTCCAACGCCACTCCACGCTACCAGCGCTAGCATCCTTAGCCCAGTCATCCTGAGTAGCTGCGAAACGCAGTGAAGCAGCGTATCGAAGGATGATGCGCGAAGATCGCCCGTCCAGTGCCTGCCTATTCCGCCACCTCGCCAGACTCCTCGAGAATCTTGACGTTCCTCTTCTCCAGCTCAGCCATGAACTCGTCGTAGACGCCTCCCTCGATGCAGTCCTCCGGAGCCACTATCCCCTTCTGCGTGATCTTCCCCGCCGCTACCAGCTTCGCCGTGATCGCGCATGGGAACCCGGTCACCCTGGCCATGCCGGACATGCCCAGTTCCGTGTCCGCCTCATCCCACATGTAATAGTCCACACGGACCTTCTGGCCGTCCTTGGTTCCCGTCACCGTATTCCACATCACGCAGACGTCGGTCTCGCCTTCCAGGGGCTGGAGCCTGGGCGTGATGAGGGACAGGAGTAACTCGCGAGGCGCTATTTCCCGTCCTTGGAACTCCACCGGGTCCAAATCCAGCAGCCCACACTCCTTCAACGTCTGGATGCCATCAAAGTGACCAGGCCAGCGGACGGTCTTCTCGGCGAACTCCTTCAGCTCCGGCCGGGTGAAGATGAAGCTGGGCATGCCAGGTGTCACCGCACATTCCAGCTCCTCATCCACCCCCAGCCTGTTGAATGTGAACGGCTCGCGATCGATCAGGGCATCCACCTCCACCACCTCGCCGTCCTTGACCACGTTCAATTTGACCATGTACTCCCGCAACACGTGCTCGAAGGCCCAGGTGATCATGTACCGCAGCGGGTGGTTCTGTGCCGCCTCCTTGGAGGGGATGCCTCCCACCCTGGCCACCGCGGTCTCGACCTGGTCCAGCTTCCTGATCCCTTCACCGACGGTGACGTTGCTCAAGCCTGGCGCGAAGCCCATGCCATCGACGAAGGTCACGTCGTTCTTGACCGCCGTGTCGTGGAGCCAATCCCCGTACTCGTTGAGGCTCATGCCATTGGGGAGCTCCAGACCCTCGAGCTCGTAGGCGTCGGGCCGCTTGTGGTACTCCTCCAGCATGTCCACGATGTCCAGCCCCGCCTCGACAGCGCTCTGAACGAGGCTATAGCTGGTCCGCCTATCAGGCAGAGCGATGACACCCACGTCATACAGTCCCATCAGCTTCTTGGTCTCCTCTCTGTTGAGGATGTCCAGCGGCTGAGGGATCACCTTGTCGCTATGGATCCACTCCTTGGCCTTGTCCAGGGCCTCCTTGCGCCTCCCCACGATGCCGATGGCTTTGACCTCATCATCCTGCGCCAGATGCCAGGCCACGGCGCGGCCGATGCCGCCTGATCCTCCAAAGACTAGAATCTTCACTGTGTTTGCCTCCTCTTGGTTTTCTCAGCTTTGCCAGATGCTCTTCGGCCACGCGCCGATGGGCGAGTAGCCTTCTCTTGAGCCACGGGCTATTATAGTCCATCGCACCCGCCACCTCAAACGTCAAAGAGCCCGCCACTGAGGCGGGCGGGGTTCGAGCATGGGCAAGAGCAGTACAGGTGTAGCGACTCCATCCTCACATGAGGAAGAGCATCGCTCCTTCGAGAGAGGCCGTTTCACTTCGGAGGAGGTTCCCCATGGTTCCCAGGATGCGGTGGCGACGGTCTTGAGTGTTGCCACTGCTCTGAGGCAACGGCCATACCACCAGACGGCATCTCCCACCCTAGTACTGTGGTCACACCTGCCATCTAGAAACCACCGCTGGCCTACTTGACAGAGTTGTTCGGTAGACGTATAATGTTTACCCTAGGGTAAACATGCCCTTTCTGCCGAACAGTGGCTGAACTCACGGCCAGAGGGAATGTGACATGGCGTCACCAAGAGAAGTCGAGATTCTGAGAGAGCTGTTTGACAACATCGGATCTCTGATTGGGCTCCAGGACATCTCATTCGAGAGAGTCGAACCTCCAGACGACAGTGTCGATTTCGCGGCACGGCTATCCATCGGCGGCAAGGAACTGAATCTAGTTGGAGAGGTGAAGACAGTTGGAGAGCCATGGGCGATAAGGCCCACGATACACCACCTCAGGGAGTACCGCCAGTTGCATCCAGAACACACCCCCCTGTTGGTGACTCCGTTCATAGGCCCTCAGGGGAGAGAGCTGTGCAAAGAGAACGGTATCGGCTACATAGACCTGTCTGGCAATTGCTTCCTAGAGGGGAACGGGATATACGTTGACAAGGTCGCCGAGCGCAACCGCTTTCGCGAGCCAAAGCGGGCGAAGGCCTTGTTCTCAGACAAGGCATCTCTGGTAGTGAGGGCTGTGCTCGAGAGGGTCAGCCAACCCCATGGGGTGAGAGAACTGTCAAGACAGTTGAGGGTGAGTCCAGCATGGACATCGCAGGTTCTGTCAGCCTTGGTGAAGGCGAGATATGCGGCCCGAGCAAATCGAGAAACGTATGTATCCCGACCATCAGAGCTGCTGAGGGATTGGGCTGAGTCCTACGACTTCCTGAGACGAAACGATGTCTATCCCTTCTTCTGTGAGTCGCCCACGCCGCAGGACCTGATCGCTCGAATTGCCTCCCTCGAAAGCACTGCTATCATGAAATATGCGCTCACGCTCCATGCAGGAGCCTCACTGGTCGCGCCATTTGCCGAGTTCCACGAGGTCCACGTCTACGTTGACCCCTCGGTACGCCGGAGCGACACGGAACGATTGTGGATGGAAGCGCTGGACTTGGAGAAGGTCGACAGAGGCGGGAACATCTACCTGGTGCGGCCCTACTACAAGCAGAGCGTATTCTACGGCGTCAGGCAAGTCAACGGCGTCAGCGTCGTATCCGACATCCAACTGTACGTCGACCTCTACAACTTCCCGATGCGCGGGAGAGAGCAGGCCGAGCATCTCATGCGAGAAAGACTCTCTTATCTCACAAACCCCGGATCCCAGCAGTGAACACAATCGAAGGCGTAGACCACCAGTTGCTGGCGACACTGTCAACTTTGGGACACTGCCTGGAGGACGTCGTCCTCGTCGGTGGATGGGTGCTAGACAGGAACGGTGGAGAGTAAGGTTGTGACGGTACGCAGAGGCATACCTTGACGCGTGCTCGATCTTGGAAAGGCTTTGGATCTTGGGGATTGCATCGCAGGTCAATGACCTGTCAGTGCGCGGCTTGGTCTTTCGTGTCTGATCGTATCAGGAGGGTTTCGAACTTCTGCCGGAACTCTCGCTTCTTCAATTGCTCGTTGTAGAACGGCAGTCCCACAAGCTTGAAATCCCTATTCTGGAACACGACGGTGATTCTGTGCTCGGCCTCGACTTGCTTCAAGAAGTCTTCCTTCCACTGGTCGTGAGCGATGAGGTGCTCGCCTTTGGGCTCGATGAAGAGCTGGCAGACCAGAGATTTGCCGGTGGTCTTTTCGGTGAGGAAGAGGACAAAATCTGGCTCAATGGCACGTCCATCGGCAAAGTTGTACAGTTGGAAGAGCTTCTGGTTGCGCAGCAAGTAGATATCGGTGTAGCGGTCGCGTAGCGTGTCGATCTGGTTCTGGATGAATTTGACCAGTGCCTTCTCTTCCGATGTGCCGAAGTTCTCATCATATACGTACCAGTCTTCGGCCCTGAGGTCGGCATGCAGTCGCGTATCAGTAGTCTGCCGCATGCCAATCCCGGGCCCGGTTTGCGCATTGGGCTTGACATAGACGTTGAGAGTTTTGTCTTTGACGCAGTGTTGGATAGCCTTCGGGCTGAACTCTTTGGTGCCGATGTACGTTGCCGTGCCGCTCTTGATGGCGGTGGCAAGCTTCCCTAGCACGTCTAGGGCGATGCTGAGCCGAGCTTGAGTGCTCAAGGACGCCAGTTGGGCCGGCGTGCCCGTGACGTCCACCTCGATCTGAGCTAGGTAGTGCTGAGAGGTGAGGAAGTCAGTGATGGAC
The DNA here is from genome assembly GCA_030613785.1 of Chloroflexota bacterium. Taxonomy (GTDB): domain Bacteria; phylum Chloroflexota; class Anaerolineae; order UBA7937; family B3-Chlor; genus JAUWLF01. Next base: position 4,487 of record JAUWLF010000009.1, read on the forward strand.
GAAAGATGCGGGAAATAGGTCTTGAGGTTATCGAACCGGTAGAAGTTAAGTCTTGCCAAGGCGGCGCGCAGGAGATGCCGACCAAGGTCCTTCAGGGCATACGTAACAGTGCGGGTCTCCTCTCCGACGATATCCTCAACCTTGAGGTCGCCCAGAATAGCCGTTTCGGTCATATACCCAGTACGTAGGGTGTAGTTGTAACGCGGCGGAGTGAGGGCATCCTGAAGGCCGAAAACAGCAGCATTATCGTTGCGCACCGGCTCGTTGACAAAGATGAGGCCGTTTTCCCAAAAGCTGCTTCCTTTGAAGCTATCTTTGACGGTGAGGCGTAGTTGTCGGGGGGTGTGGTCTGGGATAATGCCCGTTTCTCGGAGTGCCTGGTGGAGTTCCTGGATGTAGCGCGGATTGTGAGCGCTGTGATAGTAGAGTTCTTCCAGCACGCGTAGTTCGTTGTCCAGGTCTTCGTCGTATTTGCGCTTGTAGCGTTCTTGCTCCGGGGTGAGTTGGAACGGGAAGTAGCGTGCGCCACGCCCGATGAGCTGCGCCTCGGCGATGGTGGTTTTGCCTGGCCTGCCACCCGCGGCGTCCCGGGTGTCGTATAGGCGCACTATATCGAAAAGGTTTAGCACGTCCCAACCTTCGTTGAGCATGTTCACCACAAAGACCACGCGGATTTCGTTGTCAGGATCCTCCAGAGAATTGACGAGGAGTTGCTTTTCCTCGCTTTCCGACTTCGAGTTCACCGATAGGCATTTTTCCGGCGCGAACTCCACCTGAATTTCCTGGGCCAGATTCTCCAAAGAAATGTCCTGGTCTTCAAAGTAAGCAAAGGCGCGTTGTACGATGGGGGTCGAGGCTGCCGTTTTGAGCTTTTGTAACGTAGCCTCCGTCAGACCTGTGATGGCTTGGTCAAAGATCCGCTCGAACTCCTCTGATTCGCGGATTATTCTTGATTTCATGAGAACAACAGGTTTGAGACGTAACTTGTTGCTCTCAGCAACCTTGCGGCGGTATTGGCTGACGACAATAGTCTGCAAAGCCCTGTCCAGCGGTGGCAAGTCGGCTTGCAAAGCCTTTACCTCCTTGGAGAAGCCATCGACTCGAAACTCCTTGAGGGAGTATTGGTAGAGAATTTTGTCGCGGTACTTCTGTGCAACGGCGGGATGACTGAGTTCGGCAGTAGCGGTGAATTCCAACAAGAGGTTTTCGGCGTTGGCCAGGAAAATGCGGTTGACGGTAGCCTCCCACGTATTGATGTTTTCGGCTTCCGTTTTACTACGTTTGCTTTTGCTTTTGGTAAATGCATTGATGTGGTGAGCTTCATCGGAGATTAGAACGATTTCCTTGTCTTCAAAGTCGTCGTAGGTCAGGGCATTTTCACGGGGCGTGTTGAGGCTGGAATGTAACCCCTGGATGGTGGTGAAGAGGATGTTAATGTCGTGTGGGTTGGCAGCCTGGAAGTTGTCCACGGGTTGAACACTGACCCGCTGCGCCCCGACGCTGAGCGCCGGGGCAAAAAGATACTTGGACGATTGTGGACTGAGGAAGTTGACCTTGGTCTTTTCGATGATGTTGGTGCTGTTGACGAAGAAGATGAAGTTGCGGTATCCCTGCTGATAGAGATAGAGGATGGCGGCCGCCATGATCAGCGTCTTGCCGCTGCCCGTCGCCATATGGAAGAGCAGTTGAGTGGGTTTGATGGGTTCCTGGTAGTCGGTGACATAGAAGATGAAGCGGAACAGGGCTTCTTTTTGGTAGTCGCGCAGGGGAAAAGCTGGGTTGAGGCCACCGGTGATAACCTCCGGCATCTCGGTTTTGAGGACGCCATATTTGGATAGGGCGTCCAATTCTTCTTTGAGGATAGACATAGGTTTGCTTTACTCCATAAGAACGGGTGAAGGTGGGTGGATTGCCAATCCGACTTACATGTTGTAGAATTGTCGGTTGAGCCGTTTATCTTCCTCACTAACGTGGTAGTCCTCATCGTCAATTTCGCTGAGGTTGACGTAGAGGTGATTCTTGTCTAGCACCTCCAGCAAGAAATGCTTCTGATCAGCAAGACTCAACTGAGCGAATTCCTCGGCATGTTCGTCAAACCGGTCAAACTTGACCTTATAGCTGAGGAAGGCTTCGGCCTGAAGTGTTTCCCAAAGGGCGTCGAGCTCCTCGGTGCTCTGTGCAGCTTCGACCTGGTCGATGTAGCTGGCGTTCCACTGCATCAGATCACAAGCGAGAAAGTCGCCACCGGCTTGCCAACCCACGGCTTTGGAAACGCCACTCTGATCGCCGTTGATGACGTTCTTGAGGCGCACGATGCTGTCATTGTCGCCGTAGTCCAGTTGCTCAACGCCGATGTATTGCAGACCCATTTTGTGTGCGACGGCGGCGGTGGTGCCGCTACCTAAGTTGAAGTCGAGAACGATATCGTTGTCTTTGTGGGTAGCCACTTCAATTATTCTCTTAATCAGTTTCTCGGGTTTCTTGCCATTCTTAAGGGTTACCCCTCCTTCCTTAGCGATACCATCCCAGCTGATATCGGTCCACAAATCTGTTAGCAACTCTGTAGGAGTTAGAACACCGTCGATGACCCTTACCTTATTGGAATAGAACGCAAGCATCCCGCCGTTCACCACATAGCCTTGAGTAGACTGGTCATCGTTGCTCTTCTCATAAACAAAAACCTTATCCCTATCAGCTTTCGATAGGTCTAGTAGCTCTCTGAGACTAGCTGTTGGCTTATGAGGATCACGGATGCTTACCACACGCTCATGATGCTCTAACACCCACTCACCCATAATACGTTCCCTGATGACTTTCCAATGCGGTCCCCACTTCTCTCTAGCATTTCTTGCTGATTGCTGGGGTGTGTCACCTATTTCGACCCCGTTCTCCTGGTAGACGATGTCTCTAACAGGAACAAGTTTCCATTCCGCTGGGTCGTCTTCGAAGTTCTCAATCACTAGGCCATAGTTCTTATCATAGTCAACTGGGACATAACACTTCTTGAAGTCGAAAGTCTCCCGGCTCTTCGTGTAGAACAGCAAATGCTCGGTTACATCGATCGGTCCCGGGTTCACCGTCTTGAAGCCAGCGGGTGATGCTGTCTTGACCGAAATGAGTTGGATGAAGTTGTTTTTATCGAATATCTCGTCCATTATCGCGATCAAATAGCCGACTTCGTGGTAGTCAATTTGCACAAGAATGCAGCCGTCGGCCGCGAGTAGATCGCGGGCAACTTCTAACCGGTTGACCATAAAGGTGAGCCAAGTGGAGTGGTTAAAGCGATCGTTGTAGTTGAAGCTGTCACTGCCGGTGTTGTAGGGCGGGTCGATGTAAATCAGCTTCACGCGGCTTCGGAAGCGAGGTAGCAAGGAATGGACCGCGAGTAGGTTATTGCCTTTGATGATCAGGTTGTCGGTATCGGCGATCTCGTTCACCGGGTGCTCCCCATCGGCATCAATGCGTCGGAAGTTGGTGAGTACCTTAGGATCTAGCAGTCGGTCGATGTCGTCCGGCGCCAAGGTCTCGTTCCAGAAGATCTCGTCACGTTTGGCATCCTCCTCGGTCTGTCCGCCCTCCAGTACGCAGTCCTTGTAAGGCCACGCCAGCACGACGTCGCGGTGGCGGCTTAGGTATGTCCTCCCGTTATCATCGGTGAGGCCGATCTTGTTCGCGAAAGCAGTGTAGCTATCGGGCAAGAAGGCTTTGTTGCTCACAAAGTGGATGAACTTCTCTTTGTCGAACACCAAGACGCTGTCCACTTGTGTGAAGAAGTGGCGCCGCAGCCGAGAGTCCGAGAGCAGGAGTCCAATGAGCGTCTCATCCAACTTGAGAGCAAGTTCGATCACTTTGTTCTTGAGGAGCCTATCATCAGCAATCAGGCGCTCGTCTTCCTTGAGTAGTTGTTCTAGCTCGGCGAGCAGGTTCTGCATCTGGAGACTCCTTTCAAGTCAGGTATGGTGCCCTGGATGAGGGAATACCTAGTAGTGCGTGGTCTTGAAGCTGCTCATTGATTGGCTGGCGGGCTAGCGAAACATGTATCGAGTTGATCTTGAGATCCTCCTGACTGAGTCTCCCTGGATTGTTGTCCGGTTGCCTACTTTGACCACCTCCGGCGTGACGAAGTCCGTCGCCAAGCCTGTCAAGGACGAAGTGCTGCGCGTCCATCGGTCGCCGAAGTAGAGAGCCGACGTGGCCCAATTGTACCGCAGAGAACGAGAGTTCGCAATCGAAGGTGTGAGTAGCACGACGAGGCCCCGCCGTTGGAAGAGGGCGTATCTACCAGAAGCCGTCAGGAAATGCTGATCAACAGCGGGCGTACGCTAGCGCCGCTCATGGTGTTCCAACGGGGCGCAACCACTCTCCCTGCCCTCCTTCGTCGCCCAACCCCAGCCGCCTTCAACGAATTCAACAGCCACTGTTCCGCCCTCGACTCAAGAGGCCCTGTCAGCTTTGCGTCTATTCAGCCAACGTCGGTAGGTTGCTCTTGCTCGCGGTAAGTACCCAGGATGCTTTTGGATCTTGTCCACGATCGCCTCGATCAAATCCTGGGAGTACAAATGCGTCCCAGTGGCTTCGACCAAGTAGTGGTACCTGGACCGGCGAGCCTTCTTCACCTTCAGCTTGTACAGAATCGCGTGGAGGTCATGTTGAGTGAAGCGGACCGACTCACCCAATCTGTGGGCCACTGCGGCCCGAACCTGTCCAAACAGGAAGGGGTGCGTGCGGCTTACATCTCGTGGTACCTCAATGAGGCGAGCCTCACCCGTGCCGTCGCCCAGGGAAAGGACAATGTCAGCCTGCTTGGTTTTCTTTGTGAGGACCAACCGATAGGTGATGGGTATGCCAAATTGCCGATCATTCGTCTGCGCGATCGCATCCTCAACCTCGCGGCTTCGTGACAGCAAGAACTCAGAGACCTCCTTGCCGTACTTCTTCTGCACCACGACCGGATCAATGTGTCTGATGTCAAACACTAGGCTCAACATGGGGGGCGAAGCCCTGTCTGTGAGGGTAAGCCCGAACCACTGACGGAGCATGTCGGCATAGTTCATCACCCCTGCTTGGAATATGCCGGCGTATACCACCTCAAGCTCGGGGACTATGAGATGCGTAGCGCAGTCTCGAAGCGCAGTGATCTCCTCTACATTCCGTCTCACCGGGTCCTTCTCATTGGGAAACACCTTCTTCAGAGCGTCCCGCAGCGATATTGACCGCCGCGGCCGTCCTCGCCGCTTCTTGTAGAAAATGCTCCCGTCAAGTTTTGTGTCCTCGACAATCCTCGCCTTAAGGAGGAGCTCCCACGCATTGGTGAATAGGAAACAGAAGCCCTCAATCCGATATCGTATCGTCGGCCTGTTGTAGAGATCCAGTGAGAGCAGGTATGCGTCCTGGCTTCTCTCGAGCAATTGCTTGGACAGTCTGTGCATCTAGGTCACCCTCCTGGCCAGTTCCATCCCAGCCACGCCTAAAGGCATCCCACTCCGCCTGCCGCGCCTGTCCGCGGGTGGACCCGGCAAGACCTCGCTGCAGCGCACAAGCCACACCACGCGAGAGCAGAAGTGAACGCAAAGGCCCGCCCCGAACTGCAAGGCGAGCCTTGTTGACGAAGTATTGATCCAGGATGCTCCCCTTGGACCTTACGATCACATTCTAGCACAATTGCGCTTGCCTGTCAAGATAGGCGGTACTTGGTCACCCCTCTATGACCATCCTCGCCATAACCGGTCCCTAGGTGTCGGTATCAAGGTTCTCCAACGGAACCCAACCGCTCTCCCCACTCTCCTTCGTCGCCCAGGCCCAGTGACTTTCCTCGAACTCCACAGTCAGCACTTCGCCCACCTCGACGGACAACTCAGTCGCGTCGTAGTCGCGCTTCATCACGCAGGAATCCCCCCGGATCTCCACCCACTGTTGCCTAAGCTGCTGGTGCACCAGATCCACCCGGGCCACTCCGTCTCCTTGTGTTCGAAACTGAGCTGCTCGCCCTCTCGCACGGTCAACGGATCGGCGTCTGCAGCTTGATGTGGTTTGGTAACACGATGCTTGTCACCCATCGAGTTGTCTTCCCGTGCAGCCTCAGTCCTCGGCAAACCCTTCGAGTTTGGGCACGTCCTCGGCCTCGCCAACACCGCCTGGTTCAGGCAACTCACCCGCGCTTGGCCTGGACGCACTGATCTGAAGACTCGTCAACCCACTGCTCACCTTGCTCAGCAGGACACTCAGCTCGTTGCGGGAATTGGTCAGCATCGTGATCGCCCTGGAGAACCTGCCTTCGAGTTCTTCTTGCGCCGCCTGGATGCTCTCTTCCGCGCTGCGCAGGTACGCGTCCAATCTCTGCACGTCAAAGCTCTGCGAGGTCTCGAGTACTGTTTGAAACACGAGCAACAGATAGGGGACAAACATTCTGTAGCTGACGAGTGCCACGTTCAACCGAAACACGTCTACGTAGATGCCAGCGCTAAGATCGTACACCCCGTCGGGGACCACCGCGACGCCGAAGTTCACCGTGACGTTGGGATCGATGTACTTCCTCACCTCTTTGGCCTTGTCGAGCACAGCCTTCTCGATCTGAGCCTTGATCCTTTGTTGGTCCTGAGGGTCGTCGGCGGCGGCGAACTGCTCCAAGAGATGCGTCGCCGGCCACTTGGAGTCGATGGGCAGCACCAGGTTGTTGGGCAGGCGCAGGCCGAACTCCACGGCCTTGTCCCCTACCCTGAAGTTGCGCACCTGCCACTCGATGGGCAATTGGGCAAACACCGCCTCGAGGATATTCTCCCCCGCCGCGCCTTTGGTCTGCGTCCCGGCAATGACCATCTCCAGCCGCCGTATGGACTCGGCCGTCTGGCGCTCCAGGTCCTGGCGCGCTCTCGTGTACGCCTGCAACTGGGTCAAGTCCCGCTGGATGTTGGTCACCGCCTGGCTGACCGGCTCCAGTTGCGACAGCTTCTCTGAGATGACTGCGGTCTCCACGTCTCGTCGAGAGCTGCGGAGTTGCAGGAATTGCAGGGCCAGCAGCATTAGCACTGCCAGCAGAAGCACGACCACCAGAACGACCAACACCAGCAACAAAGGATCCATCACATGCCTCCTGTTATGCGCCCAACTCCGTCTGCATGTCTACCTCAGTCCCGCACCGAGAACTCCACCCACAGCGGATAGTGGTCCGAGATGCGCCACGAGAGCTGCTGCCTGGTCAGGTTCAGCGACCTCAGCGCCGCCGTGGTGAAGTCGAAGCTACCCGCCTGCACGTACTCCAGGGACAGGGCCGGAACCTGGTTGTCCCCCGTGAACCAGGCGATCTGGTCGTAGAACTTGGGCCGGGCGGGATGGCCGAAGATCGTGCGAGGCACCTCGTTCACATCGTCAGGGACGTACAGCCCAGTAGAGCTGAAAGCCTCATACAGCTCGCTCTCCTGGCGGTCGATGTTGAAGTCACCCAGGGCGATGAGGTTCTGATCATAGGCGTTGACATCCTTGGCCCAGTCGGCCATCCATTCGGCGATGGCCTTCAGCTCTGGGATGCGTCCCTCGGCCTCATCCCCCCACTTGACGTGCAGCGTGACCAGGATGAAGGTTCGCTTGCCCGAGAGGAAGCTCACCGCGTATGGCGTGCGAGCGAACTGTTCGTGCAGGGCGTCCGGCCCGATTCGGTCCAACTGCTCCTTCGGCACCACCAGCTCGCAGGCCAGCCCCGAGAGCCGCACTTTCCGCGTGTCGAACACGAAGGCCATGCGCTCGCTGTTGCCTGGAGCGCCCCTGGTGACGTCCGTCAGGCTGAAGGCCCAGTGTGGACCCAGGACCTTGAGCATGTGTCGCAGCGACCTCAGATTGGCCTTCACCTCCTGGAGGGCAATGACGTCGAAGCGGGAGACGATCTCGGCGATACAGCGCACGGCGTGAAGGTCGCGCTTGGGAGTGTCGTCGGGACCGGCCCTCCACTTCTTGGTCATGTTCCCAAAGGCCCGGATGTTCCACGTGCCAATAAGCACGTTCTGGTCGAGAATCTTGGGCGGGATGGCCTCATCCAGGGCCTCTCGTAGCTCAGCGAGTTCGGCCTCGATGTCTGGCGGCGGGCGATCGGTGATCTCAGCCATGCAACCTCCTTTCTCGATCCGCCGGCATTGGTCGTGCTCTTGCCAACAGACCGTTTATGACGGGATACTCGCTCTGGAGTCAAGACAAAACAGGGCTCGCCCTGTGCAAGGCGAGCCTTGTCGACGAAGAAATGATGAGTGAGTGCTCCCCCTGCACCCTGCGTACTTACTATAGCAGTCGTGAGGTGGATTGTCAATAGAGAACCGCCGCTGATCTGAGGTGTTGCCGCCCTTGGCCCAAGATCTCTCCCTCGGGCCCCATACTGTCGGCGCGCTGCACTTGCCTCACTCTGGTGCTCTCCTTCGACAGAAGCCTTGTCAGGTTGTGCCAGTGAAAACGGCTGGGCCGATCATGCTCCACGTTTTCGCAGTGCAGCAGGTCAAAGCCATGTAGGAAGTCTGCTCTCGATTTTTCCCTGCATCGCATCAGGCGACTGCCAGCGATTCGCGTTGCACCTGGCCCAGCAGATGCGCCATTACCAGATAGTACCAGAACATGGTGAAGAGCAGGCCGACGAAGCAGGCTATCACGCCGAAGTAGGCGACGTAGACAGCCACCACAGTGAGGGCGAGGGCCACGATGTAGTTGGCTATGTTGTCCCTGATGAAGCCGAAGATCTCACCGACCTGGAAGGCGGACCTGAAGACACCGGTCATCGCATACCTGATGAGGGCCGCCGGCGCAAAGAACAGGACCGCAATCGTATAGATCAAGTAGATACAGTTCGAACAGGCGCGGAGCATTCGCGCCATGTTCATCAGGGCCTCGTTATCGCTGACCCCACCCACGCCCAGCACGTACACACCCATCAATCCCAAGTTCAGACATAGCAGCGGCATCATCGGAATCTGGTAGATGAAACCGATGACGAAGAAGATCAGCCCCTTCATGAACTTGCCACCGAAGTCCTCCCACTCGGGCAGGGGGATGTCCATCCCGTCGGCGGTCCTCTTGAGCGCCTCCAGCATGTATCCCAAGACCGTGAAGTTGACGATGGGGATGAAGAACAGGATGCCGCCGATGACGATCTTCGTGATCCAGCCCTCATCCTCGAACACGTAAGTGAACGATCTGCCAATATTGAGTGTCATTTCGATCTTACCTCCTCTGGGCTGAATTCGTCATTTCCTCAGGTGGAATTCGATCAGTCGTTTCATAGTTGACATCCTTTCAGCACCTTTGAGAATGCTATCTCACTTGAGGCGCAGGCGGCAGGGCGGCTTAGCCGACGCTTCGCTTTCTCCGCGCAGCAACCCTAGATTGCACGACAAGAACGACTATCAAGAGAGCAATTGTGACCACAATAGCAGGCCAGGTGCGATGGTAGCCCGCGTCGAGTGGCGGGCGGGGTTGCGGCAACCACAAATCGGGAAGCTGATGGGCACCCATAACAAAGAAACTGTCAACCAGAAAGTAGATCACGTTTGTGGCCGCAAATGCCCAGGGCAACAGCGCCCTATTCGTAGTTCGTGCAGTTCCAGCGACGAATATGCTTGCACTGGCTACAACAAACACTACACCGGGCAGGATGGAACCAGGCGGCACTTCAAAGAAATCATTCACAGTCCGTGCCCAAGTTCCCAGAGGGGGTCGTTCCGGCGGACCAATGCAATCCCACGGCACCAACCAAGCCTCCGTCATAACTGCGATCATCACGAACAGGAAACACCAGGTGCCGACCAGTAAGAGTGTACCGCTGCCAAAGACCACCGCCTTCTTCAGGTTCCATCCGACTCTTCTGTCAACAGTTTGTGTGTCCATTGCTCCTCGTTACCACTGCACGAAACGGCGGCCGACTGCTCGACATCCGAAGCCCGCATCTGTAGCACATCGCCAATCTTTCCCCAGAGTCTCTTCGTCACCGTCAGGCCAAGCGCTCTCTCCTCTCACCCTGCCGCAGAGGATCTGGGCATCAGCCGCCAACGGCGCGCTAGATAAGGTGTCACGGACTTGCTTGAATTCATTTCCCAGGCCAGCGCCAGTAGGCCGGTTCCTCCCCTGGGGGGTAGACATCCACAATCTGCCAGTGGCGCACAGGATATCCTTGCATCTCTCCCCAGTAGCAGCCGCCAGCCACCAGAAGGTCGAATACGTATTGGCCCGGTTCATCACCTCCGGAGACTTCTACCCAGAGCCGGGCAAAACCGGCGTCTCGGCTATCGGTGATGACGCGAGGCTCGCAGCACGTGCCCCACCACTCGATTCTTAGCACCCGACGGGTCAGCTCCGCCCGCAGCTCCTCCAGTTCTGTGGTTACAGACTGGCGGCGCACTTCATACTCCGGCCCGAGGCGCTCGTTCGCGGGCCACAGTGTCAGGGCTTCCTCGCGAGCCCCTGACGAGACGAACTCTAGATACGACGATACTTTCGCTTGGGGTGCTTCCCCGATGAGCCTCTCGACCAGACGGTTGGCGGGTCCCAGCATGGCAGCACTGCTAGTCACGGGAAGGAACCCGAACGCTACAAGTACTATGCCGACGAGCCCGACGTGGACCACTAAGCATAGGACGATGCCCCTCCCACTTCCCAGCCATCTGGACAGCAACAACAAGGACAATGCTCCAATGGGCAAGGCATAAGCAGGCGAGAGGCCAGTGGGCAACATCGGCGAAAGCAGTACAGCCACTAGCAGCGAAGCTAGCAGAAAGGCAAGATACACCAGTAGAATTCGAATCCTCATCCCTCACCTCGCCACCGCTTTCACGCAGTCGCCGACGCAGAGATGGCACTCTGGAGCTTTCAGCACAAGCGAAGCGGCCTGCAGCGTACCGAGGGCCATGCCCCGAAGTGGCGCCTGCACCGCGCTATGTGCGGTTGCCATCGTCGGTCTCTCCCTCAACCCGCTCTGTGCTCTTGGGCGCCAGCCGCGGGGCCTTGGCGTTCAATCCAATAATACATCACCGTGGCCAGAGCTACCGCTATCGTATACTGGGCGCCAGCCAGGAGATGTGGGAGCCACCAGCCAATCCAGTATCGGCTTGGCGTGCCCCGGCACGCGAGGAGTCCGATGGCCGCGCCCATGACCACAGCGATGATGGGCGGCAGTATCAGCCCCCAAACCCGCTGGCGCGCGGAGCGGGAACGCAACACCCAGATGGCTGGGACGATGAGCAAGAGCAGAACCATGACACTGGCCAGCGCGATCACGGGTGCCTGGTGGGCCGTACACACCCAGATGCCGTAGACCGGTCGCCCGTCTGCCACCATTAACACAACCAGCCCGTCCACCATGACGTATTGGAAGGCACCGACCATCAGCCCTGCCAAGGTACCGCTGCGCCAAGCGAGCGGCAAGCCTATCGCTACCGCCGACAGGACCACGCCCGTCCCCCTCAGTTCGTACCATAGTCGAGCCAAGACAGCTACCCAGTCATATGGGCCTGGGGCGGCCACGCTGGTGGTGATGACCTGAGCCACGCCAAAAAGGATGGCCAGGCCAAGCAACACCCATCCCGACCGCGGAACGTGAATGCCGTGCCGCCGGTAAACCCGGTACGTGATTGGAGCAGCAATCGCAGCAAGGAAAGCAAACTCCAGCACGGGGGGTGCGTTGTGCCAGAACGCGCTCGGAGCGTCTAGAACTCGGAAGAGCATATTGGCCAGAGGTACCCACCACCAGGCACTAAGGAGAGCTAGTAGAATACCGAAGGCGGGATAACTCCAGATGGGGAGGCGGCGCTGGGGAACAAGCCCTGCGATGACCAGGAGCAGACATACGCCGATCAAGCCACGTACGGCGAGAATGTCAGCTGTGGCGACGCCCAGAGCCGACGAGAGGAGACCGCTGCTGGCCGCGAGGGCAAACAGTCCAGGGAGAATAGCCAGTACAACTTTCGCCCAGGCCGTGGGAGAGAACGAACGCTCTTGCATCTCCTGACTCCTCTGCAATATCCGTTCTTAGCTCCGATGAGGCGTCTGCACACCAAGGCGCCACATGCGAAGTCTTCCCCACTGAAGGCGAGGCTTCTCGCCGATCGCTCGCAAGGCCTCCTGTCAGCTTCGGGTGGTGCGACGTGCTGTCAAAGAGAAAGGCCCGCGCGGCGATGCAAGGCGAGCCTCATCGAAGAAGCGTGTGCTCCCCCTGCACCCTGCCCACATACTATAGCACAAGTGCGGCAATCCGACAATACGGAATCGGGCTCTTCTGTCACCCCCACCGACTTCGCCGCTCTAGAACGCGGGTGGCTCCTGAAACAGCAGCCGGACGTCCAGCGGGAGGCCCTTCCTCTCGTCGCGCACCAGCGACAGCGCCTCATCTGGGCACTGCTGCACACATACCCCGCAACCCATACACGTCTCCCAGTGCACGACGGCCGTCTCGTCTACCTCGATGGCTCCGAAGGGACAGGCATCCTCACAGGTCCCACAGGCTACGCAAAGTGTCTCGTCCACCTCCGCGACGTAACCGGAGGACGCGATGCCAGGAACGCCATACTTGACCATGCCTTCAATGCCCGCACAGCAGCAGCCACAGCAGTTGCAGATTGCGTAGAAGCGGTCGATGCAGGCATCCTTGAAATAGGCAGCATGCACGTGCCCGCGCTCATGCTCTGCCCGAAGGAGTTCGAGGGCCTCCGCTTGGGTGAGTCGGCGACTGGTCTGGGGATGGTGCTCCAAAATGAAATCCGTGAAAGGTTGGCCGATGGCCATGCATACCTGGCTGGGCTGGCAGACACTATCCCGCAAGTCCCGGCAAGCACACTCGAATGCCACCACATCCGGCGGGCTATTGAGCACCAATTCGCGAGCCATGGCATAAGGGATGATCTGCTCCAGGTCTCTCAAGGGGATTTCTTGCTGAATGGTGATGATGGCCTCCGCTTGATCCTGCGTCAACACCTTGCTGTGGTGGTGGTCGGCCAACCACTGCTTTCCCCGGGGACCCAGGCGGGGGATGATGTGATTGATGAATAGATCAACATATTCCTTGGTCCAGCGCCCATAGATGTAGCCATGCACACCGCTCAGATTGAGGAATCGCCGCAAGCCGGCCTCTCTCATCATCCTCCACGTCGAGGGGCGCAAGGGCCTCCACCGCTCACCATAAAGCCACACAATCACTACCGTTGCCACCAGCGCGGCCGCCGTGATGAGTATGATGCTGCCTAGCATGCTGTCTGCCCTCCTTCTTTCAGCTCCGTACAGTGCTCCGAACTGCCAAGCAAGAAGCCTCGACCTGCCATGCAAGGCGAGGCTTGTCGACCAAGAAGAGACGAAGCAGCGGCTGCTCCCTCTCCGCCCTCCCTGCTCACTATGGCATAAGTCAGGTGGATTATCAACGCCAAGTCAGGGAGTCTGAGAGCTTGGCCATCGGCTTTGCCAGCGGTCGCGGCCTCCTGACACCAGAAGATTCACCACTGTGGTTCTTCTGGCCGTTTGTCCACCGTCGTCAACGCCGACTAGAGTCTACCGTGGTCCCTGAACCACTGAATCGCATCTCGAACAGATTCTCTTGGTGGACGAGGGGAGTAGCCCAGTTCGCGGCGAGCCTTCTTGCAAGTGGTCAGGCAATCGCTGGTAAGGACGTGAATCGAGTACGCTGTGAACAAAGGTTTGGTTCCTCTCACCCGATAGTACAGAGGGGTAAACCTGGCGATTGTCCTGGCGAGCGCGGGAGGTACTTTCAACGAGGGTGCTCTGGCCCCAGTCACCTCTTCTAGCATGGACAACAGATCGTGCACGGTGATTCGTTCACCCGACAAGATGTAGCTCTCTCCCCTGCGTCCCTTTTCAGCGGCGAGAACGAGGCCCCTAGCCACATCACGCACATCGACGAAATCGTAGGCTCCCTCGATGTAGGCTTTGAGCTTCCGCGTAGCCACGTTGATCATCAATTGACCCATCTCAGATGGCGCGTAGTCATAAGGGCCTATCACACCTGTGGGGCATGCCACCACAGCATTGAGGCCCCTCTCCACCCCTTCAAGCACTTCCAGAGTGGCCAGGGCTTTGGATCTGGCATAGTCACCTATCGCGCTATCAGGGTCAAAGGGAAGCGTTTCGTCGATGACAGTGCCAGGGGGCGGCTCTATTATGGCATGAATAGAGCTCGTATACACCAGCCGTGGCACACCAACTTCCAGGCATGCTCGTATCACATTCCGTGTGCCTTCCACGTTCACTTCGCGCAGCAGATCAGCCTTGCCTGGCGAGATGGACACAATCCCCGCCAGGTGGTATACCACATCGCTCCCCCTGAAGGCCTGCATGAGAGAATTGACGTCGCGCACGTCGCCTTCGACTCTCTCTAGCCTCAACCCATCGATGGGTGTCGTATCCTCGAAGGGGGGCACCAATGCACGCACCTTTTCGCCACTTGACAGCAAATCGCGAACGAGGACGTTGCCGATGTGTCCCGTTCCACCTGTGACCACAATCATGATCGGGTATCCCTAGCAATATGATCTCGCTTGGTACAGGAACATAGCCTGCCCCAATGGTGAAGTTTGACGCACCACGGGCTATGTGCCTAGTCCACGGTAGGCCCGCAAGCAGAGAAGCCCGCCCCACGATGCAACGCGAGTCTTGGCGTCTAATCGTCATCGATATGTCTGTTCCTCAGGCGGCCCCACTTACAGGCATCTCAGGCCTCCCGTGCCCTCGGGCAAGGCCAAGAGACCCACGCTCATCAAACCCCTATTCCAGACAACCCTTCACCTTCACACCGCCGACGCACGCGACCCTGGTCACATCAATTCAGCCAGGGTCTTGCCGCCAAGATAGTCAGGGAAACTGTAAACGCCACCGACTTGGATATAGCATCGATCTGGGTGCTTCTCCCAACCTCTGGCCAAGCCGATGCGCAGGTAGACGTCGCGCTCTCCCAGAAAGCCCGTCAGCCACTCACTGACCTTCGCGACAGTCCACTCCTTGCGAGTCTTCAAGTAGTCACAGGCGGTCCTGAAGGTGAGGTCGGTGATCGCCAGTCGGTACTCTTGGTCGGCTTGATCGGTGAACCATATCCGATAGTCCCACCTCTCACCTTCACTCCTGTACGAGTACAGCACCCGAGAGATCTGCTTCGGGAGTACGGTCCCCAGAGATCTGCCACCTTCCCCCCTCTTGATGTATTTGTCGTACTGTACCGGTGCTCCAAAGATGTCTGCCACCGAGCCATCGAGATGATCGTCCAAGAACTGCCGTCTCTCGTGAGTGGGCAGAACCCTGACCAACTCAGGCCGGGATGGAAGATCGATCTCCCAATCCTCCGTATGGGGCGGGTCAGACACACGACGAAGGAACTCCAATCGCACCTCGGCAAACGGCATGACGACCAGCCGGTCGTCTTTCCAGAGGAATCCCTCAGTGACCCTCTCGCGGCTGCGATAAGGCATGACTGGCCTGACCGCTGCTCCATCGTCCGCGAAGAACCCAGCCACACATACTCCGGGGGCTCCCATTCTAGTGACATCGGTAACGATCATGCTCCTCTTCATCGCCTTCACCTCCTTGATCACTCAACACGTCTTCATGTCTCAACCGTAGGATCACCCTAGCCCCGGACGCCTAGCCTCTCACAGATGCACTACCTCAACATCCGGCCATGATTTCTGCAAGTACTCAGCCACAAGCCTCCGGTGGCAGTGGTCGGGAGTAGGCTCGCTGCACAGCAGGCAACAACTCTTCTCCGCAAAGAAATCCCTGTGGAGCGTCTCCAGAACCTTCCGCTCCTCCAGCAAGTCGTGGAACTCCTTCACGTACAGCTCCCAGTCCATCTCTGATTCCTGATATGCCTTCCTGATCTCGGGGGTTGGAGCCAGGGACTCGAAATGGTAGTATTCGATGCGCAGCAGGCGGCGGAGGAAGTACTCCAGATCCTGCTTCTTGCTGAACCCAGCAAGCTGTGAAGTGTTGCGCAAACGCACATCCAGTACGCGCTCAATGCCGTGACTCTCGAGCAAGTCGAAGAACTCCTCAGCGGACTTCTTGGTGTAGCCTATCGTGTAGATCTTCATGGCCATTCATCCCCAAAACCCAACTGCTGGGCGTCCCAGGCCAGGCTTCTTTGTGCCGGCTCTGTCCACGTCTCGCCGGCCTTATGTCGGATGTGCACCACTTCCACGTCTCTGTCCAGCAGGGTCTGAGAGATGAGCAAGTGACGATGGCATTGGCTGGGGTCCTCCTCGGCACACATGATCGCTGTCCACTTCTCGGTCGCAAGTTGGATAAGCCCGTCGATGCCTTTCTTGTACCAGTCCCTTTTCTCCACCTCCTCATAGAGCACTCTGTCTTCATCTTGCTCATCGTAACAGCTTGGGTCCTTCGGCCTCCCCCCCAGATGATGCCCCCCGTAGATGTACTGGATTCCGGCCTGCTCGAGTTGCTCGGCAAGTGTCTCCCTATTGAACTGGGGTGCATGCCGGCTATAGGGGGAGCTGCGCACATCCAGCACCGCGTCGATGCCATGAGATTGCAACAACTCGATCACTCGCTCCACTTCAACGTTACTGTGCCCAATGGTGTAGATAGTCATTGCCCGCTCTCTACCCTACGGTGATAACCCTCTGCCGCAACGCAACCCGTTGGCGGTAACACCGCCACTTGCACGACCGACAGCCGGAGCCTTTGTCCGGCACGCACTCAGGCCCGTACATTGCGTCAAAGCCGTCTGTCGGCCGCCGAGAACTCCTCCAGTCTGATCCCTGAGGTGAATCGCTCAATCTTCTCGAGTGCGTCGAGGATATTTTGAAGGTAGTCTCTGAAGTCTCGGTCTTGCGTCATACCGGCACGAGTTCCTCAAGGATGTGAGTGCCGATGCGCGGCTTCAGTGTGCTCCTCATTACCAGGTCTATCTGGACACCGAGGAGTTCGCTGAGGTACTCCTCAAGCCGGATGAACTCGAAGAGGCTAGGTGGTTCGTGGAACTCCACAAGTACGTCTAAATCGCCACCTTCCCCTTGCTCGCCACGCACATAGGAACCGAATACACCCAAGGACTTGACTCCGTTGCGTGTTTGCAGCTCAGGCAAGTACCTGCGAAGAGATCCTACGAACTGTGCCAGCTCCTCGTTCGTCGCCATGGCCACGTCCTCGGTGGTCTTGCCGCCCTCCGACAGGTCCTTCGAATGAGCCATAGTACATCTGCCAGGGTTGTCAGCCGCTCGCAATGAAGCGAACGCTATCCGCATGGACCAGAACAGTCCGTGCCCCAATCGCAGTATAGCAGGAACGAAGTGTGGTGTCAATGGTGCGCTAGCTGGGGGAGACTTCGACTAACCGAGGCCGCGGCGAGAAATCGCATCCCGACATGGCCCAACGGCAACGGCTCCCGGGACGACAAGGTGGCTCGAACGTCGTCAGACACAAGCCCAGCTACATGAATTGAGGACAAGCTGCCTGCGATCCTGAGATCAGAGTAGTCACCCTATTGGCGACCTATCCGGACCTTGAACTGCTGGTCCTCCCTCTCCGTGACCGCAATCCACAATCCCCTCAACTAGGGGATCTCCAGGTCACGTGCGGGCCCTACCGCGCAGTCAACTCCGGGAGCTGGTCCAGCCCTGCGGCCTTGGCATGCCGGGTAGCGATGGCCTCCAGCTCCCGCACCACATCGTTGGCCAGCGGCAACGCCTCGTAAGCCTCGATCAGTTCCTCGACCCGGTGATGCGCGCGGGCGTTGACGTCCAGCGCCCCCTTGCCGAGCCAGGTCTGGCGATAGTCCCGGTCGATCACCTCCGAGGGCATGTAGTCTTCAGTGCGGAAGTGACGGACGGTGTGCTTGGTGCCCAGGAAGCTGCCCTTGTGTCCCACCTCGCGCATCACATCCAGCGCCAGTGGCTCGTCCGAGTCATCCACGCCGCGCACCAGCCGCTTGGCCATGCCCACGATTTCGGCGTCGATCACCAGCTTCTCGAGGCTGAAACAGCTCTCAAAGTTCATCATGCCTGGCCCCGACATCATGTTGATCCCTGCTAGCGCACCGAGGATGGCCCCGGACGCCGACTCCAGGCCCGCCTGGGCGTCCACAATCTTGGTGTCGCTCATACAGAGGTATGCATGGGTGGGCAGGCCGCCCGGCTTGATCATCTTGCCGATCTGAGAGTAGGTGCAGTCGAGCATCATCGTCCCCATGGCGCCCATGGGCGGTGCACCCGTGCGCATGTCGAAGGCGGACGGAGAGCCGCCCCAGACGATGGGGCTCCCTGGATGGGCCAGTTGGTGGATGGTGAGGCCACTCAGGCACTCGGCGGCGTGCTGCACGGCCGCGCCGATGATTGTGGCGGGACCGGTTGCACCCATCAGGGGCATGGAGACCAACTGAGCGGGCACCTGGGCGCGGGCGGCGTCCATCAGATTAGCGCACGTGATGTCGCTCCACATCAGGGGTGGTGATGGACAGACGTCGAAGATGGCGCGGGGTCTCTCCGCCAGGGCTTCCGCGCTCCCCGCCACGGCCACCAAAAGTTCGTGCATAATGGCGAAGCTCTCGATGGCAAAGGTGCCGGTGACGATGGGTTTCCGGGCGTAGAGCAGCACCAGATATAGGCGGTACCAGTCGCCCATGCTCTTGGGCACGTCGCCGCAGACGATGGATGTGGCCACGGCGTCGATCTGGGGCAGCATCTCCGCCAGCCGGACGAAGTTCTCGCCATCGGCGGTGACCGGCACACGCGCCTCGTTAGCCCCATAGTCGGCGATTTCGATGGCCGCCGAACCGGGATCGAAATGCACGTCATCGCCGCCATAGTGGACGACTGGCTCTCCATCAAGGTTGTAGAGATAGAACGAGTTGGGCGCGCTCTCCACCGCGCTTTCGGCCAAAGGCCGGGGGATCTTGGCGACGCGCGATTCCATATCCACGGTGGCACCGGCGTCGGCCAACAGCTCCAACGCCTCATCGTAGTGGATGCGCACCCCGGGGTCGACCAATAGATCGTAGGCCTCGTCGAGCGCCCGATCGACTGTCTCGCGCGATAGGAACTCCAGCTTGGGTCGTATCATGTCTCCTCCTTCAACGAGTCCTACGATAGCACGACGCGCCTGATTTGTCAACGAAGCGCCCAAGAGCACCTTCAACCGGTCCACGGAATGTCGCTCTGCCCAACCGACCACAAGCGCTGCCGGAGATGCTCCGCTGTACTTCCTCGGGCGTAGACCCATTCCGCCTCAGATGACTGCGGCCGCTGGCACTTGCACCTGCAAGGCCGCAGTCAGGGAAGAGATAGGGTCGACAGGACCGAGAACTGAGCTGCCTACCTAACCGCTTGTGTTGCGTGAGACCCAATCCTATGGCTTCGTGCTTCTTGGCCGCACCGAAAACTCCAGACCCGCCATCCTGAGTAATCGCGGAACGTAGTGGAGCAGCGTATCGAAGGATGTTCCCTTCGACACAGTGTCCGACCAGGCAGGCATCCCCTTGAGGCAACCCTGCGCACAGCCTCGAGTCAACCTCACCCCTCGTCCCTCTGCACCTCAAAGGCGCCGATGTCGCACGGAGTGCCGTCGGAAGTCAACTCAATTGGCCGGGCGTTCCCCCGCTGGTCGGTGGTGACGGTGCAACTGATCACGGAGACGGCGTCAATCGCCGGGCTGCCCGGGAGCAGGGTATGGGTCAGGGTATCGCCGCCGTTGTCGGCCAGGGGAGCCAATCGCGCATCGCCCGAGAGGGCAGGGCTGCAACTCCCGTCCTCGACCAGGTTGTTGGCGTTTGTCCCGAGGGTGCTGTCGTCGGCCAGCATGCAGTCATCACAGCAGTACTCCCGGCCATCGGTGTTGTCGGCGATGATGGTGTTGGTGAGGTCCAGCCACCCGCGGATGAGACCCCTCTCACCGCTGCCTTCGACGTAGACACCACCCCCGGTGCCGGCAGCATGGTTGCCGGCGACAGTGCTGTTGATCAACTGCGCCGCCCCCTTGACGTACATTCCGCCACCGTTACCTCCTGTGGCGCTATTGCCGCTGACGGTGCTGTTGATGAGCTCCAACGTGCTCTTGCAGGCCACAAAGATGCCGCCCCCTCTATCTCCGCAGGCGTTCCCGGTCACGGTGCTGTTGATCAGTGTTAGCCTCCCTGTGAGACTCTTGATACCCCCACCAGTATTGCATTCCCTGAAAGCGCTGTCGGCGGTACCGGCGGCGTTGTCGCTCACCGTGCTGTTGATGAGCGTCAGTGTGCCATCACTGTGAATCCCACCGCCGGCAGTGGAGTCGTTGTCGCTGACAGTACACTGTTCTAGCGTCAGCGTACCCTCGTTCAGGATCCCGCCACCGGTTCTGGGACTTTCCGTGGGATTGCCGTACCGAATCGTCAGACCGCCCATGGTTACTGTGGCCTCACTGGTGATGAAGAACACCCGGTCGCTCGCGCTGCCGGCCTCTGCGTGAGCCTGCACAATAGTGCCCCCGGGCGCCTGGCCCAGGATGGTGACGCTCTTCTCCACAGTGATGCCCTGCTCGGTGTGCACAGCGTCCATGACAGCGATGATCTCACCATCCGTGGTGCCGGCGTCGTCTATCGCCGCTTGAATGGTGGTGAAGTCGCAGCCGCTGGCGCACACGCTGAGGGCGGGTACCAGAGTAGGCGTAGGTTCGGCCGTGGGGCTGGGTTCAGGAGTGGCCGTGGGCGAGGCTATCGCCGTCGGCGCTGGCTGCGGCGTTGCGCACCCCGCAATCACCAATACCACTCCCAGGATGACCAAGACGTTTCTCAACACTCTCCCCAAGGAGCCAAACATGGCCTTCTCCTTCCCGGCTGCGGCGGCTGTGTCAACAAAGCGGTCCTATCTCTCGTAGACCCACTCCTCGAATAGTGGGGTCAGGTCGCACTGGCAGTGACGCTCCGCAAGCTCCTTGAACGCCTCTCCCGTGCCGATGCCCCACTGGTAGGTCTGGTAGTAGTCCCGCAGGAATTCGTCGAATGTGGCCTGACCCATTTCCTCGGCCAGAGTCTCTACGAAGAGGGGCCCACGGCCGTAGACAATCGCACCGTACTGCCCGTCCTCGTACGCTCCCACGGGCAGACCGATGGGGGTCTCGGCCATGTCAACACGGTCCCAGCGACCGACCCACGAGTCACGGTATCCCTGCGCAGCACCCGCTCCGTCGGTATCCAGATAGTACAGCTTCACCACGTACTGCACCACGGCCTCATCCAGCCAGGGCTCGTCCACCTGATCGTTCCCCACGACGTTGTAGAACCACTGATGGGCAACCTCGTGGGCTACAGCCGACTCGAGGATGATCGGCGATGGCAGCCCCAGGATCTCCGCGTTCGGGTCGAACAGATCCAGGGATATACCCGTCAGGCCCGGATACTCGATGCCCAGCGCCCGCATCGGCGTGCTCACTACGTCGAATTCGGTGTACGGGTACACGCCAAACCGGTCGTTGTAGCTCTCCAGAGCGTCCACCGCAAACTGCAAAGCCAGCTCGGCTCCGTCTCTCCGCTCGGCAAAGGTGTGGCTGTTGACCGTCGTCTCCCCCACCGTTTCGCTGACCGTCACGTATTGGTCACTGGCAGCGAGATAGAAATCGCGCGCGGGGCCAGCGGCGAAGGTCAGCGTCTGCTTCCCGTTCTCTAGTTCGCGCCCGACCTCAACCCCCGAGGCGACTACAGTGAGCTCGGCAGGCGCAGTCACGCGCAACAGATAGAAGCTGGCGTCGAAGTGAGTCACATCTCCGGTGGGAGGCGGAACCTCCACGTTCCATCCCTCTTCGTCGTAGACCGGGATCACCGGATAGAACTCGTCCAGCACTAACACTTCATCGAAGTAACCAAACAATCCGTAGTTCCCGCCCATCTCCGTGGGCACTTCCACGGTGAAGTTCATCTGGATGGTGATCTGCTCGCCAGGATCCAATGGATCCGGCAAGGGAACCCGCACAGCACTGTTCTCCAGTTCATAGACCGGCTCCACATCCTCCCCATCCACCTTCACCCCAGACACCGAGGCCGCTCCTCCGGCCAGGTTCGGAAACAAGCGGAAGTAGACTTCGTCAAGAGCTGCATCCTCTTGATTGGTGTAGCGGGCCTCTTCCCGACCTGACAGGGTGAGGAAATCGTCGGCGATCTCAAGGTCGATGTGGTAGACGGTCGCCCCCGGCAAGTCATCTAGTACCGCTTGCTCCCCCTGGATCAGTCCTTGACGGAACACAGCGCGGTTTTCCCAGTCTATGTCAGACCCAGTAGATGCGCTGCGCGTGGGGAGTGGGGTCCAGGATGAAGAAGGAGTGGTCTCCTCTGGCGCTATTGGCGTTGACGCGCTGCACGCCGCCAACGCCAGTGTGGCCAAGACTAGAACAGCTGACAACCTCTTCATGATCATCTCCTGGTATTGCCTGGTGATGCAAGGGAGCCTGTCTCATTGGGAACGGCGCCCTTTTCCTGCTTGAGAAGCCTTGTCTGCCCGCGTCGGAAGTGGAGCAGTGATGCCGCGCCCCATTCCGTACACCAGCGACGGCCGCATGAGGTTCACGCATCCAGGACGCTCGGCGACCGCCCGCGGTCAGACCCCACTTTCCATTAGTCTGACAGCCCGGATACGTCAGCGAGCCTGCGCTCAAGGGCTCGACTCCCTCCTCGTGGCTACCCGTAGAAACACGAAGACTCGCCCCCACATGCGAGGCGAGCCTTTTCAGGACGAACGCACCGAAGCCTTTCGCGCCCCACAATCGCACCCAGGCGGCCGCCGGGTGCTGGCGATCTACCTATCGCCAGGTCCCGTCACGTAGTCATAGGCCTCGCGGGCAAACCGACCGTACGCGGATGAGTGAGCGACAAGGATGTGCACCCACTCCCTCATGGCATGTCCCTTACCCCTGGGGTCCCAGAGATGGGCACCTTCCATTTGCAAAGCCTCAGCGTGGGCCTCTCCCGTCAGTTTGAACGCCACGTCCCCCTCAAATAGCACTGCTATGACCTTGCCGTCGGCTTTCAAGCAGTGCTTCCCGAACATCTTGGCTCTGACAATGTTGGGTTGGCCGCCGAACTCGGCCAGCACTTCATCAAGCTTGTCCGTGTCACTCACTGGCGCTCTACCCATCAAGCGCCCAGCCGCAGGAGGTCTTCGAGTTCTATCGTGGCCAGATCCTCAGTGACGATGTCTGCCCCTACCTTTTCCAGCGCGCTCTTCTCCCCAATCCGCAACACTCCCACGACATAGTAGCCCAGAGACTTGGCAGCCGCCGTGCCCGAGGGGGCGTCCTCAAAGACGAAGAATCTCTCCATCTTGCCCTGCGGGAGTGCCAGCAACCCCTCTGCTGCGAATCTCAGTATCTGCTCCTTGCCACCGACATCAACACCACAGGCATCGAAATCAAACGCGGAATAGAGACTGTCTCCCTCCCCGAGAGCACCGGAATCGTCGCCAACTTCCCTCAGCACACGAGACCTGGGGGTATTCCTCAGCATCGTGCTCGCGTTCTTCGACGCTGAAGCCGCCGCCTGGAGGATGCCTGCACGCCTCGCTTTGAGAAGCAAGGCAACGGCATCGGTGAACAACTTGAACTCCCCCCGCTGAATGAGGTCCTTGATCAGAGCGTCTTTCTCCGCGGCGTACTCTTCCATGAGCTTCTTCTTCTCTTCCTCGCTCGTGGCGCCAAGACGCTCGTAGACGCCCAGCAATTCCAAGATGTTGTGGGCGCCCTCGTACCTGGGCCGAGACGCCACCTGGGTGAAGTAGAAGTCGGAAGTCAGCCCGTCTGCGTTCCACGGCTCCTTCATCACCGTGAGGCGCCACGCCTCTTCGTGAGGGCTGTCTATCACCACGCCATCAATGTCCCATATGAACCCCGCCCTGCTTGCCATCGCCATCACCTCTTCGCCGTCACGGTCTGTCCCGGCTCCAAGACCTTTCTCTGGCCACGGATTTCTATGTCCACTGGTTTTCGGCCTTTCACCATGGAAGCCTCTGCCTGACCATCGGAGATGGTGAACTCAATCTGCCTACCTCTGAACCAGGTTCGGAATCTCATGCTTTGCCATGACTCATACAGAACTGGATTGATGATGAGCACCTCATCTTTCACCCTCAGCCCTGCGAAGCCATGGATCACAATCTGCCAGGCTCCGCCCAATTCTGCTGCATGCACCCCACGTTCAGTGTTGCGGTGTATGTTTTCCAAGTCAGTCTCAGTGGTGTGGTGCAGGTACCTATATGCTTTCTCGCCGTAGCCAAGTTCATTGGCAAGTATCGCGTACGGAGTGATACTCAGGGAAGACATGTGGGTGGTCCTTGGTTCATAGTATTCGAAGTTCACTCTCTTTGTGTCGAGGGAGAATTCATCTGACAGGAGATACAGCAGCAGAACCACGTCCCCCTGTTTTATCAGTTGAGTCTCTTTGACATCGGCCAAGGCCACCTCGGTAGGCCAAACGGGCATGCCATGCTCATCCTGTCCACGTATGATGATGTTCTTTCTCTGAAAGTAACCTTCAAACTCCTCTATCAGCCCATCGGGCCCGATGAGAAACACCAGCCCTTCGGCTATCTCTCTCCAGGTGTCAACCTCTTCGACTGTCAG
The DNA here is from genome assembly GCA_030613785.1 of Chloroflexota bacterium. Lineage (GTDB taxonomy): Bacteria > Chloroflexota > Anaerolineae > UBA7937 > B3-Chlor > JAUWLF01. Next base: position 29,045 of record JAUWLF010000009.1, read on the forward strand.
GCCTATCCTTTCGGCAACGGCCTGACCCTCCTGAGAATGCGTCTTCTTCTGCAGGCGGTCAAAAAGCCCGGCTGCATATCTCAACATCCATCTCGCCAAAGCGTTCGTGTATGAGTTGTTGTCCACACACACCTGAAACTCATTCGGACCGATCACTTCTCTGATCTCATAAGATCTGCTCTTCTCATCTGGGACTACACGTGATGCCCAGAACCTGGCGGTTTCGAATACCATCTCAGCGCCGTAGTGAAGCATGAAGTCTTCGTCTCCAGTTGCCTGGTAGTAGCGGTAGATGGCATAGATTACGTCGCTAGCGATATGGTGCTCTCTCTTGGAGTTGTAGACTGGCAAGACCGTGCCATCGAAGTTGACCCAGGATTCTGGCGTCTCGTCCTCGCCGCTCTCAGCCGATTCCCAAGGCCATAACGCCCCTTTGTAGTTCTGGTTGAGGGCACAGTTCTTGGCCTGCTGCAACCGACGATATCTGTACATCAGAAAGGCTTTGGCAAGTTGGGGCTGCGTGTGGATAAAGAAGGGGAGCATATAGATCTCGGTATCCCAGAAGACATGCCCCTGATACCACTCGCCCGATAGAGCCTTGGCAGGGATACTCACATCTATGTCCCGTGGGGGCGCAATTGCCAGCAGGTGATAAATGTCAAAACGAAGCGCTTTCTGGAGAGGCCAATCGCCATCTATCTCAATATCGGAAGATTCCCACCTCCTCTCCCAGGCCGTGACGTGATCCCGCAGCAGGCGTGACACTCCTCGATCCCTCGCCGCTTCAATACTGTCAAGGCAAGCGGTTCTTATTTCGCTCTCAGTCTCACGAGAGGTGTATATCGAGATGTACCCCTCGAAGTCGTATCTCACTCCCTTTTTCGCGCTGAAGGAGGATTCGCTTGCAATGGAGTGTTCATCTATATGAGATCTTGTCTCTAGATCGGATGTGTGCTGTGCGCTCTTCATGCCGCCAGCGGTGGCGATTCCAATCACCTGCCCGAGGTCGTTGGTCTTAGCCTCTAGATATGATACGCCATCGCCAAGGTCCAAGGCCTGAGTAACGGCGTAGTGCTTTCTTGGCCCACCTACAGCGTGCATGCCGTTGTGCACCGTTCCATCTATGCTGCATCTCACAACTACCTCGGCGTCACTGTCGAGGGCCTTAAGCGAGAAGCTGACAGCGCCTAGGTGCATGTTTTTGAGGCTGAAGAAGCGTCTAGATTGATACTCATATCTTCTATCACCCATCGCGAAGATAGTACGTCTAAGGAGCACTGCTCTCTTCATGTCCAGTATTCTGCGATGTTCGACAACCTCCATCTCGTCCATGCACAGTTTCTTACCATCCACATAGATTTCCGCGAGCAGAGGATTCGGGATATTGACGATGGCGAACGACTGCCCTCCGCTCTTGTCATATATGCCGGCAATGTAGGTGCCAGCGTATCCCTCTTCATAGCCTTCTTCCAGAATGCCCCTAGACCCCAGGTACCCATTTCCAAGAGTCAAAATCGCCTCTTGAAATCGCATTTTGTCCTTGTCAATTTCGTACTCAGATATTGTCCACTCCTCACCGGATAGTCCTCGTTGAAACCTGCTCATCGGCTGTACCTCTTGTCTGCTCCTTCAATGCCCAGTATCCCCTCATAAGCACGTTCGTAGCCATCAACCATGGTCTGGGCTGTGAACATCTTCTCCACGCGGTCACGACATCTCCGCGGGTCGATCTCGCCAACGTGCTTCACAGCCTCCACGAACTCGCCCATTGTCTCCACCACAAAGCCTGTTGCTCCGTGGGCCACAATCTCTGGCGCCGCCCCTCGATGGAAGGTTACCACCGGAGTGCCGCAGGCCATAGCTTCGGCCATCGTGATTCCGAACGGTTCCTCCCACTGTATGGGATAGAGGTACCCCTTAGCCTTGGAGAAAAGCCGCATCTTCTCCTCGCTCCAGTGCCCAAGTTCGCCTACGAATTGTATATCGCTGCTCAGATAGGGGATTATGTACCGGTCGAAGTAGCTACGCTCCGCTTCCTCATGTACTTTGCCAGCCAATACCAGTTTCACTCCCAGCTCCTGTGCCACCTGACAGGCCAAGTGAGGCGCCTTTTCTTCGTTGAACCGACCGATGTAGAAGAAGAAATCCTCTTTCTCATCGGAATAGGGGTACTTGTCCAGAAGCACGCCATTGTACACGGTGCCCACGTAATTCAAGCCTGGAAGGCAGGTTTGTTGAAAATCGCTTATGGTGACGAAGTGCATCTTCTCGTAGCCCCTGAAGAGGCTATAGAACCGCTCATTCTCCTCGTCGAAGGGGCCGTGCACCGTGTGCACGACAGGCTTGTCTATGAATGCAGCCGCAAGAAGACCTTCCTTCCAGGTGTGGTCGTGGATGATATCGATGTCGTCATGAGGTATCTCTTCGTAACACGCCAATGCGTGCGTCAGAGCGATGTTCAGAAAACTGGATGGCGGAGCATCCAAGTAGGACTTCATCTCATCATCGAAAATCGTATGCAATGACGCCCTCGTTGATGAGCTACCCACCGCACAGAGGGTGACCTCATGACCATTGTCAATAAGGCCCTCCACCAGTAGATGAATGACGACCTCGATGCCACCATATCCCTCAGGCGGTATCTTGAACCACGGCGGCGCGATCATCGCAACTCTCATTTTGCACCTCTCTAGTGCCTGCGGCTGTACATTGGGTGTTACCGGAACAGACTAATGGGTTCAGCACACCACCCGCGTCACGCCGTACGGGTCTCTCTTCTGGGGGCGAAGTTGTGCTCTACGCTGCCTCCCGGATGATGCCTGCACATTATAGCTCAGGTGAAACGTACTGCCAATACCGAAGCGTACACGCTGCAAGACTTCAGCACTCCAGCTCAGTTGGCGCACAACGCTGCCCCATCCGCGTTTTCTAGGACGGTGGCACAAGTATAGGTACAGGAGCTTGCAATTCGGTACAGAATCTGGTATAATGCTGATGTACAACTCCGGAGGTGCGCTACGATGTCCATAACCCTCAACCTCAATGTCCTCATCGCCCAGTGGGAGCAGGCCCATCCAGGCCAGAAGCTGACTTTGAGAAGGCTCAGCGGCCTGGTCGGCGTAAACAAGAATACTCTGGGCCGCCTCAGAAGTGGAACCGCCGAACGGATAGACCTCACGACTCTGGACACGCTGTGCCGGTTCTTTGACTGCACCCCAAATGATCTGCTGCCCTACAGCAAGGAGGGCAGGGGAATCACCGGTCCTGAGAGGAGGGACACCATGAAAGACAAGCTCGTTAGAGATGTGATGCACCGCAAGGTGATCAGTTGTCGCGTGGACACCCCGCTCAAGGAGGCTGCCGTAATGCTGGACTCCGAGAAGATCAACGCTCTCGTGGTGGTCGATGAGAGCGGCGACCTCTGCGGCGTAGTGTCACAGAGCGACTTGGTCAAGGTCTGTGAACAGGACTGGGAGGGCCTGGCAGCGGAAGATGTGATGACGCCGGATGTAGTCACCATCGTCGCCGACATCCCTGTCCTGGCGGCGGTCGAGCTGATGCTCGACAACCAGATACATCGCGTGGTCATCATCCAGGGAGGCCTGGCACCTCGTCGCCCGGTCGGTGTCCTCTCCATGACAGACGTCGTCCGAGAAATGGCAGTCTGAAGGAGGCCATCTCTCACTGCAGTGCGCCTAGGCACGTCGCACTAGCCGCTAGGCTGCTGCTGGACGATGCAGTGAATGTTGCCACCACCTAGGAGGATCTCCCGGCTGTGCACTCCCACAACCTTTCGCTGGGGGAACAGCCTTTGCAGACTCTCCAGGGCGTCCTCGTCATGGGGATCACCAAACGTGGGTACCACAACCGCACCGTTGGCGAAGTAGAAATTCACGTAGGACGCAGGCAGACGATCCCCTTCTCGACGAGGCCGAGAGCCCTGCACGGCCTGAATGCCTTCGCAGTCTGCTTTGGTCCTATGCAGAGGCCCCGGCTGGTGGATGATGTGAATCTCCACTTGCCGTCCCCTGGCATCAGTGGCTTCGCTCAAGCGCTCATACGCGTCGTTAGAGATCTTCCATTGTGAGTCCGATGGGTCGTCAGTCCAGGTCAAGGCCACCACTCCCGGACGGATGAAGCAGCACAGATTGTCCACATGCCCACTGGTTCCATCGCCAGGGACGCCCTTGCCCAACCAGATGATCTTCTCCACCTTCAAGTACTCCGCTAAGAACTTCTCAATCTCCCCCCTGCTCAAGCGGGGGTTGCGATTGGGATTCAGGAGGCACTCCTCCGTCGTCAGCAGCGTACCCTCTCCATCCACGTGGATGGAACCACCCTCCAGTACCAGTGGAGCTTTGTACCTGTCAAGGCGTTCGATCTCTAGAACCTTGCGGGCAACCAGGGCATCTTGATCCCAAAGAAAGTACGCGCCACCATCAAGCCCTCCCCAGGCGTTGAACTCCCAGTCCACCCCCCGAACGAGGCCCTCGTCGTTCGCCACGAAGGTGGGGCCGCAATCGCGCATCCAGGAGTCGTCGCAGGACATCTCCACCACACGGATGTCGCTGCGCAGTTGTTGACGGGCGTTGGTGAACTGGTCTTTGGACACTCCAACTGTGACCGGCTCGAAGTCGGCTATCGTCTCGGCCACCGCTGCGAACGCCTGCTGAGCCGGCTTGGCGTCCAGGCGCCAGTTGTCAGTTCGCTCTGGCCAGAGCATCCAGCAGCCAGCGTGGGCTTCGAACTCGCCTGGCATCCAGAACCCGTCCCTGCCGGGAGTTCCGCCAATAGTGGTCACCGTCTCCCTTTGCTCCGCCTCTCTTGTGCGCCGTGCGGGCGCCCCTTCTCACCATAGGCAATGAAGATGTTCACGCTGGCACGCTCATGCTCGGCCACGGACTCCGCACAGCATTCCTCGTCTGTGCAGTCCGTCACGACCTGGCTCAGCCCCGCATCTCGTCCCACTGCGACGCGACCTCATCGAAGTACTTCTTGCCGCTCACCATCCTTTGCCCCCTCAGCTCTTCAGAGAATAGACGTGCTTCAAGCAAACCAAGAATCGCGCGTCCACTTCTTCCTTCTGAGCCAGCTTGACCGTGGTGCTCCAGCTGCTTTCTAGGGCGTCTCGCGAGCCGAAAAGACTGCCCACCCGGACGTTCAGCGCCCTCGACGGAGAGACACTGGCACGGAACGCCGGTTGCACGTTGCAGCCACAGTATACGAGCCTCGGCGAGAACTGTCAACAGTGGAGCTCAGCTTTCCGAGGCCCTGGCTACAAGCGTCGGTGCGCTCCTACCGTGGCTAGCAGGTGTGATGCGCACAGTGTCATCACGCTAGTCCCCTGGGGTACTTCTGCCCATACGGGAAGATTGTAAGGTATCCCTTGCAAAAAGTTGACAAATCTGCTACACTATACTATCGTGAAAAGAACGGAGTTGGACAGATGAGATTCACAACGCGAGCCCGCTATGCCCTGAGAGCTATGATTGACCTGGCCACGCACTATGATCAGCACCCCGTGCCCAGACGAGATATAGCACGCCGACAGGACATCTCTCCCCACTACCTTGAGCAGTTGTTCCTCAAACTGAGAGACGCCGGTCTGATTCAAGCGGTCAGAGGGCCAGGAGGTGGATACATTCTTTCCGCGAGCGCAGAGGACCTTACGGTGGGGACCATCATCCGCGTTGTGGATGAGGTACTTGCACCTGTCCCCTGCCTCAGGACCGAGTCGTCCCTCAAGTGTGACCGCGCCCCGACCTGCGTCACACGCCCCCTCTGGAGGGAACTGGAGAAAAGGACGTACGAATTCCTGGACTCCATCACCCTCCAAGACTTGTGTGATGACGCCTGCGAATTGGCCGGTTCAGACTAGTGGCGCCGGTTCTTGCAGAGCGGACCGCCGACACGGCTGGAGATGTCATGACCGAGCCATCGCTCATTGGAAAGAGTATCCCCAAGATTGACTCCCTGACCAAGGCCACCGGAGAAGCCAAGTACACGGCGGACTTGACCCTGCCCAGGATGCTCCATGGTAGGATCTTGCGCAGTCCATACCCCCACGCCAGGATCCTGAGCATAGATACTAGTGAGGTGGAGAGATTGCCTGGCGTGAAGGCTGTCCTCACCGGCCGAGATACCGCGGGCGAGAAGTGGGGCGTTTTCAGATATACCCGTGACCAGCAACTCCTACCCGTGGACAGGGTTCGCTACGTGGGCGAGGAGGTGGCTGCGGTAGCCGCGGTGTCGGAGGATGTCGCCCAGGAAGCCCTGGAGCTCATCAGAATAGACTACGAGGCTCTCCCCGCCGTGTTCACCATAGAAGAGGCCATGGCCGAGGGAGCGCCCCTCATCCACGAGGGGTTTGCACGGAACATCAATATCCACGTGCCCATCGAGGTGGGAGATGTTGAAGGAGAGCTCAGCCAAGCACATTTGGTGAGGGAGGACACTTTCGTCTCTGAAGAGGAATCCTATTTCATGAGCGAGCCATATGCGATCCTGGCTAGCTACAACACCGCAGGCAACCTTGAGATCTGGATGCCCAATGCTTCCCCACACACCAAGGCAAAAGCCCTGTCCAATGTGCTGAAGATCCGTCTCAGCAAAGTCCAGGTCCGGAAGACAACCATTGGTGGGGCTTTTGGGGGACGCTCCGACGTGTTTCCTGGAGAGTTCATCGCCGCTATGCTCTCCATCAAGGCCGCACGCCCGGTCAAGATCGTCTATAGTCGGGAAGAAAACACCACGGCCACGCGGCAGGGACACTCCATGATCACCACCATCAAGACTGGAGTGGACAGGGATGGTGTGGTCACCGCACGAGACATCACCTGCTATATGGATGGCGGAGCCTATAGCAGCACGGGTCCCATCGCTACCTCGGTACCCTTCCTTTGCCTGGAGCAGGTCTATCGGATGCCCAACGTCCGCTACAACGGCTACCGAATCTACACCAACAAGCCTATCCGCGGGATGATCCGTACCCACGGTCGAGCCTTTGCCTGCGGTGTTGACATGCAGTTGGACATGATCGCCGAAGAGTTGGGCCTAGATCCGATGGAGATCCGCCTCCGAAACGCAACGCGGCAAGGAGATATCCTTCCCACCAAGTCTGTGGTCCACAGCTGCGCCCTTGATGAAACCATCAGGCAGGCGGCGGAGAAATCCAAGTGGAAGGAGAAGCGGGGAAAGCTCCGACCCTACCGCGGCATTGGCATGGGCTGCAATTCCGTTCAAACCGGATTCCCTCTGGGTATTCGAGGAGGCTCCCAGGCCATTATCAAGTTCAACGAGGACGGCGGGGCGACAGTCATCTCTGGGGTCGTCGATACCGGCCAAGGAAATGACAACATGCTCGTGCAGATCGCCGCGCAGGAATTGGGCCTGCCGATGGAGGAGATCCGACTCATCTCCGCAGACACCGAGACCACCCCCACGGACGCGGGCTGCTATTCCATGGTCACCACCTTCGCCGGCGGAAATGCTGTGCGGCTTGCTGCCCGAGACGCCAAGCTACAGCTTTTCGACGTCGCCGCCGAGATGATGGGCGCAGAGCCAGGGGACCTCGTGGCCAGGGATGGACAGATCCTCATTGAAGGGGAGTCCCCAACGGGGATCCCTATCCGCAAGGTGGTACGCAAGGCTCTGCTCGAGGACAAGCCGATCATGGGCCGAGGTCACTACACTCCTCACGTGGACCACACGCGTGAATGGATCAAGAACCCTCAAGGACAACTCTCCGAGGCATTTTCCTTCGGAACAACCGTCGCGGAGGTGGAGGTGGATCCAGAGACAGGGCAGGTGAGGGTTCTGGAGGTCACCGCGGCTCAAGACTGCGGGTACGCCATCAACCCCATGATCGTGGAGGGCCAATTCGAAGGAGGGGTGGCCATGGGGGGTCAAGGTGGGGTCCTCACCGAGGGCCATCAGTGGGACGGTGGGCACATGTTCAACCCCACCTACCGGGAGTACAAGATCCCCTTGGCCTGCGACATGCCCCACATCAACCCCATCATCGTGGAATCGCTGGATCCCAACGGACCCTACGGAGCCAAGGAGGCGGGGATGTCCATCGCCATGTCCGCCGCCCAAGCATATTGCAATGCTATCTGCAACGCCATTGGCACCTGGATTCAAGAGCTACCATTCACTCCGGAGACCATTCTGAGAGCCATTGAGACGAAGGAAGGGAGCTCGAGCGGAGAACAGGCCAGATGAGGCCCTCTTGCCAGTGATTTGCCGCTCGGCCAGAATCCCGCTGCGTCCCCAAACTCACCGCACATAGGAGATAGAACGCTCTTGTGCACAGCTCCCATGCATGGACGGACCATCGAGGAACTCTCCAACGAGGAACTGGAGTACTATTCCCGACAGATAGTTCTCCCAGCCATAGGCTACGATGGACAACTAAGACTGCGAAATGCAAAGGTTTGTATCGTCGGCTTGGGTGGACTTGGTTCTCCGGCCGCACTACAACTGGCCGCCATGGGCGTCGGGCATCTCCGGCTCGTAGACTACGACGTCGTCGAGCTCTCGAACCTCCAAAGGCAGCACTTGTATGATATTCACTCCCTGGGGTACGCCAAGGTAGAGGTGGCAGCGACGAGGCTGCGTGACCTGAACCCCCACGTCCAGATAGAGCCCTTGCCGCTGTTCCTGAGTGAGAGCAACGCACAAGACATCGTCAGGGACATGGATGTGGTGGTGGATGGACTGGATCGCATGAGCCCACGGTACGCCTTGAATAGGGCGTGTGTGAATCTGGGAGTCCCCTACATCTTTGGCGCTGCCGTCAGCACGTACGGAAACGTCTCTACCATCATTCCAGGAACAACCGCATGTGTGGAGTGCTTCCAGAGAGGTTTCGACGATGACTCGTTGCCGACCTGCGCTGTCGTAGGAGTTCACCCGTCGATCATCAACATCATAGCCAGCATCGAGGTCTCTGAGGCGATACGGGTGCTCCTGGGGCAGAAGCCTCGGCTGGCCAACGGGTTGCTTCACTGTGACGTCGAGTACCTGGAGTTTGAGAAGCTAGATCTCTCGAAGGCCGACGACTGCCCCGTGTGCGGCTCCGAACTCACAGCGCCCGCAGCGATTCCGGAGCACAGACTGGTGACCGAACTATGCGCGAGGCAGGGGCTAAGGACATTCGTGATCGCTCCGCGGCGAGACCTGGCGTTGGACATGAGTGAGGTGCGCTCGCTGTTGAGCAAGGGAGGCTTCGATGCCAAAGTCGAGGGTGAGCTGGGGATCACGTTCGATCGAAAAGTGAACAAGAGCGTTAGCTTGTTGAAGAGCGGCGTGATGATCGTCGAGGATGCAGCCGACGAAAAAGAGGCGTATGATTTCTACGGCGAACTGGTCTTCGAGGGTCTGCACATCTCCCCGTCAGCAGTTGAAGACGTTACCTCCTAAACGGACGGGCTGGAGACCCAGTGCAGACCAGATCCGCAGCAACAGCGATGTCCTCGTCCCGAGCTCCCAGCCCAGATCGGTGCACCAGCGCACTCGGATCAGCCAGGATCCACGGCCAACCGCTGGCTACGGAGAAGCCCCTCCCAATCTGGCCCAGTCGGGCAATGGCTCCTGCTTGTACTCGGCGCCGTAGAACAAGTCATCGGCCTTGGTGAGAAAACGCGTCGCCTGGGGCACGCGAGTCGCGATCTCGGCCACGAGTCTATGGAAGACAGTACGCGGCTTGCTCCAAGGACAGACCACCTGGCAGATACCGCAGGCCGCTCCCTGGCTGCCCCAGTAGAGGAGACATCTCTCCTCGTCTAGCTTCCACTTCCTCACACCTCTGACCACCACCTTCTCGCCTGAAGGGATGGCTCCAGGTGGGCAGTTCTCGGCACATTTCAGACACTTCTTGCAGTAGTCCTGTACCCCCAGATCTACGGGTTTGTCCACCGCCAGCGGAAGATCGCTGGTGACACAAACCAGCCGGAAGTTCAGCCCCAGTTCCTTGGTGATTAGATACCCGGAGCGGGCCAGCTCCCCCATCCCCGCATCTACAGCCACTGGAACCAGTAGCACGCCGTAGTTCCTCAGGTGGTGGGCCCGAGCCGGGTATCCCAGAGCCCGGATGTACTTGCCCAACTGCACCGCAACCAGAGCGCTGACGGCGTAGACCCGCCCGGTCTCGAAGTCATTCAACAGCGAGGGCCCAGTCCGCACGAGGCGAGCGCTCTGAGGAAAGGCCATGGTGATGGCATACTTGTGGTTGATCTCTATCGAATCGCCATACTTCAGGCCCTGATACCCATCAGGCACTCCGGTGAACAGCGGAGGATTCGCTCGGTAGTGGTCGAAGAAAGGGCGTGTGCCCCGATGGCTATACACCCAGGCTGGGTTCAGTGGGCCTATGCGCACCAGGTATGCCCCCAGTCGCCTGGCAACGGCCTTGATGCGGCGCGACATCACGTCCAGGTCCACTTGCACCTGATACGAGTCCACGGGCCCATCTACAGCATCAGGCTGTGCCAAGGGCGCCACCGACCCAAAAGTCGTCTCGTAGAAGGCCTCGTTCAATGGATCTTCCGGTTCCTCTGGAGGGCTGTCAATCTTGTCCTGGATGAACCTGGCTAGCCGGCGATCGCTTTGCACAAGTTCCGGGTGCCGGGCGTGGTACTCCTTCTCGTTGGGGGTCCCGGGCAGGTACGCCTCGCGCGCAAACATGCTGTCCCGTTCGTCGAAGCGCTCCAAGGGGCCTACTACTTCATATGTGGGTCGCTCTACCTCGTGAGCCATGTTCACCTCCGGAGAAATAATATAGCCCCGACGGGTTGGGATGTCAATCACAACTACCTGTGTTATAATCGCATGTGAGCTGGCCGACAGGTCCCATTGTTCACGAGGCTGTTACCGCCCCCAATTGGCAGATCTTGGATGTTCGACAGATACATCCGCGCAAAGCAAACCGGAATTGTCAGTACGTAGGCCGCGGCACGTCGACCTGGCGGATTCTCAACTGAGGCAGCATCGGGAGTTGATTCCGGTGCATTCTGACATACAAGGAGAAATGAGTGTATCAGAAGACTGTATTGGACAATGGACTGCGCATCGTGACCTCTACCATGCCCCATACCCGCTCGGCTAGTGTGGGGTTCTTTGTCAGCGTCGGCTCGCGGTACGAGAGCAAGGAGGAGAACGGAATCACGCACTTCATCGAACATATGCTGTTCAAGGGCACGACGAAGAGACCGACGACCAAGGACATCGCCATCGCCATCGAGGGCATAGGTGGGGTCTTTAACGCCAGCACTGGCCGCGAGCTGACCACCTATTGGGCTAAGGTGGCCCGAGCTCACTTTCCCGTCGCCCTCGATGTTCTGGCAGACATGCTCTTGAACTCCAAACTGGATGAAGAGGAGCTAGAGAAGGAGCGGGGGGTCATCATCGAGGAGATCAACATGACCTTGGACCAGCCCTCCGACTGGGTTCACCACTTGGCGACGGACCTGATCTGGCCCGACCATCCGCTGGGCCGAGACCAAGCTGGCACCAAGGAGAGCGTCAGTGCCCTGACCAAGTCGATGATGAAGGACTACCTCAGGCGTCACTACCAGCCGGCCAGTGCTGTGCTGGGTGTGGCCGGCGCCGTGGAGCACGATGACGTGGTGAGAGAGGTTGCGGCCCATCTCAGCGACTGGGAGGAGAAGAAGCGAGGCAGCTATCAGCCGATGAATGGGGTGCAGGAACAGCCGAGGGTGCGGGTGGAGCATAAGCCCACGCAGCAAGCTCATCTATCTCTCGTCCTCCCCGGCATATCCCGCTCCGATGACGATAAGTACAACCTCAGCCTGCTCAACACCATACTGGGACAGGGAATGAGTTCCCGGCTTTTCCTAGAAGTCCGCGAGAAGCGAGGGTTGGCCTATTCCGTCTACTCGTACGCATCGCCATTACACGACACCGGCCTGGTGGGGGTCTATGCTGGCGTCGATGCCCAGCAGACCGAGAAAGCCATCGAGGCGATCCTCGCGGAGTTGGGCAAGACCAGTAACGAACCGGTACCTGAGGAAGAACTGGAGAGGGCCAAGGAGTTCACGAAGGGACGCTTGCTGCTCCAGATGGAGGACTCTTTTTCCGTTGCCTCGTGGATAGGGCGCCAGGAGATTCTGGAGGATCGAGTCCTGACGCTGGATGAAGTCCTCGAGGAGATAGACGCCGTCACCACCGAAGATGTACACGGCGTGGCTCAGCGACTGTTCCGACAAGACAAACTGAACCTGGCGGTGGTGGGTCCCTACGAGGAAGCCCAACAAGAACAGTTCGAATCCTTGCTCCAATTGTAGTCCTACCACTAAGTGCAGGCAGGAGTGAGAGATCCAGCTTCTGCTCACTTTGTATCCAACGGTCACGCGAGACAATGGGGGACAGGACTGCCCGGCGGGCTTCCTTGGCACTCGTGGAACATGAGGTAGGAATGAATCAACCTGGTCTCGACCAACCTCAAGTGCTGCGACTGCTCTTCCATCCTCGACCGGAGTACGCTCTCGGTCTTCTCTCACCACAGGCGCGCTCGGTGTCCATCGACGTCGAGCCCGGAATCTCCATCGGAGGGAGATTGTATTCCACCAGACCCGGCGACCCCGCCATCCTGTACTGGCACGGCAACGGAGAGATCGCCGCCGACTACCATGCCATCGGCCCTATGTACACGCGGCTGGGCATCACACTCCTCGTGATCGATTACCGGGGTTACGGCACGAGCGACGGCTCCCCCACGTGCAGCAATCTCCTGTCTGACGCAATCACCCTGTTCGACACGCTCGACCGCGTCTTCCAGGATCACCAACTGACGCCATCACGCCTCTATGTCATGGGCCGCTCTTTGGGGAGCGCGGCCGCCATTGAGGTGGCCAGGCACGCAGGCGACCAACTGGCCGGGCTGATTATCGAGAGCGGTTTCGCTGATACCTTTGCCCTTCTGGCGCGCCTGGGGATGCGGGCAGAGGAGGCCGACGAAGCCCTCGATGGCTTCGCCAACGCGGCCAAGATGGGTCTGATCTCTGTGCCCACTCTGATCATCCATGGACGGAACGACGTACTCATCCCGGCCACAGACGGGCAGGAGCTACTTCGCCGTTCCGCCGCAAAGTACAAACGACTGGTGCTCATCCCTGACGCCGGTCACAACGATCTGATGCTCGTGGGAGAAGCACAGTACTTCGAGGCAATCAGGACATTCGTGGTAGATTGCTCTGGAGGAGAGGATCCATGACCACCGCAGAGGAAGCGGCGCTAGCACAACCTCTCATCATCGGCGTAGCCGGCGGCACAGGTTCGGGAAAGACCACCGTCTCCAACTCCATTCTGGAAAGAGTTGGCAGCGATCAGATCTCATACATCCAACATGATCACTACTACAGAGACCGCAGTCACCTCCCGCCGGAGGAGAGGGGCAAGATCAACTTTGACCATCCCGATTCCCTGGAGAACGAACTCCTGGCTCGGCACCTCAAGATGCTCAAGGAGGGGCAAGCTGTGGAGGTGCCGCAGTACGATTTCACCACCCACGTCCGCAAGCCGCAGACGACACGAGTCGAGCCACGCAGGGTCATCCTGGTAGAAGGGATACTCATTCTCGCCGTCAAAGCCCTGCGAGATCTTATGGACATCAAGCTTTTTGTGGACACCGATGCCGATATTCGCCTTATTCGGCGCATACGGCGCGACATGACGGAGCGAGGCCGGACTCTCGAATCGGTGATACGTCAGTATACGGAGAGTGTTCGTCCCATGCACTTGGAGTTCGTCGAACCCAGTAAGCGGTACGCCGACATCATCATCCCCGAAGGCGGTTTCAACCTCACCGCCATAGACATGGTGGTAGCGAAAGTGAAAGCCATGATCGGCGGCGAATGAACCTTCAAGGAATGGGACACCCCTCAAGGACGTAGCCTTAGCCTCCCTGACGCACCCTGACAAATGGAAACGCTGCTATGAATGGATGGTGGGAGTTTGGTACTATTGACTACTAAACTTCGTGGCAGTATAATGAAGCATAAGGAAGTTCAGTTCTCTGGCACCGGTGGCACTCGACTGGGCCAGCAAGCGCCTGGAGGAAGGCAGAGAATGGCGAATGACTGTAGGCAGTGAGACTGTGGGCAACGTTTCCCCGCCCTCGATCCGTGAGGACGTGCCCACGATAGTGATACGCCCCTCGCGAGGCTGGGCGACCCTCAATCTGCGAGAGTTGTGGGCCTATCGCGAGTTGCTCTACTTTCTTGTTTGGCGCGATATCAAGGTCCGCTACAAGCAAACGGTTCTCGGAGCAGCCTGGGCCGTGCTTCAACCCTTCTTCACCATGGTGGTGTTCAGCATATTCTTCGGTCGACTGGCACAGGTCCCCTCAGACGGCATCCCGTACCCCATCTTCGCCTACTGTGCACTGGTCCCCTGGAGCTATTTCTCCGGAGCACTGGACAGAGCCGGTAACAGCCTGGTGGGTAGCTCCCACTTGATCACCAAGGTCTACTTCCCACGACTTGCTATCCCCATCTCGGCGGTTCTGGCAGGACTCGTGGATTTCGGGATCGCCTTCGTGGTCCTCTTGGGCATGATGCTCTATTATGGGATCGCCCCCACCGTAGCGGTCTTGACCTTGCCACTCTTCCTCTTGCTGGCCGTTCTGACGGCTCTAGGGGTCGGGCTTTGGCTCTCTGCACTCAATGTGCAGTATCGCGACGTTCGATACACCATCCCTTTCCTCACCCAGGTTTGGCTCTTTGCGACACCCATTGCCTACCCAAGCAGCTTGGTTCCGGAGCAGTGGCAAGCCCTCTACGGTCTGAATCCCATGGCCGGCGTGGTGGAGGGGTTCCGCTGGGCATTGTTGGGCAAGGAACCACCCGGACCCCTGCTGGCCGTTTCCGCCACGGTTGTGGTGCTATTGCTGATCGGCGGCCTGTACTACTTCCGCCGCATGGAGAAGACCTTCGCGGACGTGATATGAGAAATGAATAACACTGCCATCCGTGTTGAGAAGCTAGGGAAGCAGTACCGCATCGGCGCGCGGCAAGCAGGATACAGCACCATCCGCGAGACCGTCACCGACCTGGCAGTCGCGCCATTGCGCCGACTGCGCCGCCTCGGTCAACCCACGCCAGCGGAAGAGTCCATCTGGGCGCTGAAAGATGTGTCCTTCGAGGTCAAGCAGGGCGAGGTCGTAGGTATCATCGGTCGCAACGGGGCAGGGAAGACGACACTGCTTAAGGTCCTCTGCCGCATCACCGAGCCCACGGAGGGCCGAGCGGAAATCCACGGCCGTGTGGGCTCTCTGCTGGAGGTGGGTACCGGCTTCCACCCGGAACTGACCGGACGCGAAAACGTCTACCTCAACGGCGCCATCCTGGGGATGAAGCGAGTTGAGATCGACCGCAAGTTCGACGAGATTGTGGACTTCTCTGGAATAGAGAGATTCCTGGACACGCCCGTCAAGCGCTACTCCAGCGGCATGTATGTGCGTTTGGCCTTCGCCGTGGCCGCCCACCTCGAGCCGGAGATTCTGCTAGTAGACGAGGTGCTGTCGGTGGGCGACGCCGGCTTCCAGAAGAAGTGCTTGGGGAAGATGAACGATGTGGCGCAAGAAGGCCGCACCGTGTTATTTGTCAGCCACAACATGGGAGCGGTAGAGTCACTCTGCACCAGGGCCCTCCAGATTGACCGTGGGCGAATTGCTCTCTCTGGAGGAACCGAGCAGGTGATATCTTCCTATCTGGCTGAGACGTATCGACGCTCTGCGAATCCATTCCTTGATTGTCCGCGTAGTGGCACTGGGAAGATTCGAGTGGTTGGTTTTCGTCTGGAGTCTCCGTGTGGAGAAGTGCTCGAATTCGCGCAGAGCGGAAGGCCGATAGTCGTTGCGTTTGAGTTCGAGAATCATGGGTGCGGCCCAGGTGATCGTGTATCAGTTGGGTTAAGCGTGCACACGGACCGTGAAATCGGAATATTCCACCACTACAGCGACTTCTCCGATACGTACTTCGAGCATGTTCCCGCAAGCGGCATCTTCAAGTGCCTTATCCCCGACGTTCCTCTGGCCCCGGGCAACTACTTGGTCGGGTGCCGTGTGGTAATGAACGGGAATCGAGTTACGGGTGAAGAGGTAGACTGGCCACGTGCATATGCGCCCATGACCGTAGTTGGAGCAGATTTTTATGGGGTGGGGAACTCAAATGTGTCAACGTGGGGACCGATTCTCGTAAGGGCTGAGTGGTCACAGTCCCTGGGAGAGGATAGCGATGCCTAGGGACTCTAGTGTTGTGCCCTGCGTGGTTTTTGCCTTCAACCGCCCGGACAACCTCGAGACAGTTCTTGCGGCTTTGAGAGCCCAGGACATCGATCGCTTGATTGTGTTCGTGGATGGCTCGCGAGACGACGCGGATGTTGAGTTGGTGGAACGATCCAGGGCCATCGCCAAAGATGTGGATTGGGTTGATAGGGAACTGCACTTTCGGGACCAGAATCGCGGGTTGCCTGGTTTAGCTGACAACGTAAGCACAGTCATGAGTGTACATGAATCAGCCATCTTCGTAGAAGATGACTGCTTGCCTATGCCGAGTTTCTATTCTTTCATGCGGCAAACCTTGGCCCGTTATGAAGCAGAAAGCAAAGTCTTCTCAATTGGAGGATACCAACCGATACCCTACAAGTACTTCAAGGATTACCCGTACTCCCTTGTTAGTTCTGCAAGATTCCTATGTTGGGCATGGGCTACGTGGCAAGATCGGTGGGCGCTGGTTGCGCCATACCTGTCAAGCTATTGGGAGCTGTTTGACGGTTTGACGAACGTCCCTGAGCTTGCCGGCGACGATTTAGGGAGCATGGCGCGAGCTTGTGCAGAGGGCAGCGACGAATCGTGGGCTGTCAAGGTCGCCATCTCCACTTTGTGGCTTGGGCAGGTGCATTTGCTGCCAACAAGGGGATTGGTGCGCAACACAGGGATAGGGGGTGGCACGCACAGGGAGTCCAGGCGGTCGACGCATCGGAGAGAACGTGGACACAATAACAACGTCTACGAGCACTCATTGGAGAACATAGTGTGGTTGGAGAACGTCGAGCTCAATAGCGATTACGGTGAAAGACTCAGACAATTCGTGGCTACTCCAGGCTTGCCTTTAGTAAGCAGGGTCAAGAGTGTGCTCCGGCGATGGCCTTTGCTGGTCAGCCTCTGGCGGTCGATTCGCTACACAGAATCCAAACTCCGGAAGCGCCTTTTCAAACCGCCTCCGGAGCGACTGTATCACCTTGACCTGCGAGAAGGCCGGTCCGAGCTTCTCACCAAGAGAGCGTTGCTTTCATATGTCGTGCATCCCTTCTCGATTCCCCGAGATGATCCACGTTTCCTCCGCCACATCAATATCTGGCATGCCCAGGAGATCGTGAGGATATTGAATCAGTTGGGTTACACCGTAGATGTCGTGGACTTCAGGGATACAAGTTTCGTTCCGCGCAAGAGATACGACCTGTTCGTCGGTCATGGGGGCATCAACTTCCAGAGGATTGCGCAACGATTGCCCGACAGCGCAGCAAAGATATACTTTTCCACAGGTTGCTATTGGAAGTTCCACAACGGGCAGGAACTGTCCCGCGTCGCTGCGCTCCGCGAACGAAGAGGGGTTGACTTACCCCCAGATCGACTTATCAAAGACAGTGAAGAGGGCGCGTTGCTGGCCGCAGATGGCGTTGTCGGGCTTGGCAACGGGTTCACGAGGCATACTTATGCCCGCTTTTCCCCGGTCACCATGGTCAATAGCACCGCGCTTTTCGATGATAGGTATGAACCAGACAGAAAGCATTTCGACAAAGGCAGAAAGCACTTTCTCTATTTTGCGGGTGCGGGGAACGTCCACAAGGGGCTGGACCTGTTACTGGAAGCGTTTGTCGGACTTGAGCAGGATCTATGGATCTGCTCCAGCATCGATCAAAGGTTTGCGCAAGCCTATTCGGACGAGCTGCATAATCGTTCAAATGTCCATCTTGTAGGTTGGATTCAGCCGCGTTCTGCCAGGTTCTACGAACTGATGAATACGTGTGACTGGGTGATCCTGCCGTCCTGCGCCGAGGGAGGGTCACATTCTGTGGTAGAATGCATGAACCAGGGGCTGATCCCTGTAGTCAGCCGGGCCTGTGGTCTCGACGTCGAGGACTATGGTGTCGTACTCGACCCATGCACCATCGAGGAAATGGTCAGGGTCGTCCGCAAGCTGTCGTTGCTGTCTCCGGCTGAGTGCCGGCACATGTCGGTCAGCGCGCGCAAAGCCGCTGCCACTCGCTTCTCAGAGGCCACCTTCTCTCAGAGCATGGAGGAAGCGATGAGGGCCATAGTGCAGAAGAAGCTGCCCGGAACCCGCGATGCTTCGCAGAGTCAAGGCATGGTGTTTGAAAAGAGGGACGATTATGCTGACGGCGATTGACAAATGGGCGCGAGGATTCGTAGCCACTGCCCTTCGAGGCCCACTTGCTGGGCTGTACTCGACCCTCGACAACCCAATTGAGGTTCCCGTACAGGTGGCGGGCTACACATTGGTAACCCAAAAATACTTGAGGCCAGGAGACCGGGTCTTGGACGTGGGCTTCGGCCTTGGATATGGTTTCAAGATCATGTCTCAGGTAGCCGATTCTTTCCATGGTGTTGAGGTCGATGAGAGAGCAGTATCGCACGCTACAGACTCGTTGCGAGACATCTCAGAGTCCATTGAGGTGGAGCACTACGACGGGAAAGCTATCCCCTACGCCGACCGCACCTTTCATGTGGTGACATGTGTGGACGTGCTTGAGCATGTTGCGGACTACGGCGATTTGATTCGGGAGATGATGAGGGTGTCAAAGCGAGTGGTTTTCCTATCCACCCCCAATCGCCGTCCGGAATATACACGAGCTGACGGAAGGCCCAAGAATCGTTGGCACATACGTGAGTGGTCGTATCAAGAGCTGGACTCTATCCTACAGAGAATGGCTGGTGTTCGCGTGGACTGGAACTTCCTGAACGGGCCCTGGGAAGGGCCTTTTCAATGCAGCTGTGTCGTTTGCGAAAACACCGTGGCGTTGACACCGGCCTTGATGCTCCTATCACCAATGTGTCAGCAATGTGACGATCTTCGAGGCGGATAGGTTCATCGCACGAGGACAGTGATTTGATACTGACTGTCGACGGGGTTATTTACCTAGTGCATTGGCATGGCGGGATTTCGCGTCTCTACAGTAAGATTCTGCCCCGCATGTGCCGCATCGACGAGTCGCTTGACATCAGATTACTTACGACTCGTAAGCTCGGGCAAAGGCTCCCCATCCATCCGCGTATCTCGCATGTGTCCATACCTCATGTTGAGCGGTGCTTGTGCCCAGAGCGGCTCTGCAGATCTATTGCAACACGGGCTCGACGGTTCCTTCAGAAGTTGTGGATCGGTCGCGGAGAGCGACAGATCTGGCATTCTGCGTATTACACTCTCCAAGAACCTTAGGATGGGTTACAGGTCGTCGCAGTGCTAGACATGATCCACGAGGCCTTCGCGCATCTGTTTGATGGGCGACGAAATGATCAATTCAGAGAGCAAGAAACTGGTGCGCAAGTTGGGTAGTGCGAAGCCCTTGAAGGTTGCTATCGATGCGCAACTGCTTCCCGGCGGTGGTGCGGGAGGAGTAGAGCAATTCACCATGGGTCTCGTTCATGCTCTAGGTCGGCTTAGTGACAGCTCTGAAGAGTACATCATCGTGGGGCCATGGCAGGAACCGGCCTGGCTGGAGTCCTACTTGGGTCCTAATCAGCACATTGTGTCCGGCCCGAAGCCACAGCGCGGCCACATGGAGCGGGCACAGAGTCTGCTCGGCCCGCTGCGCAGGTCGGTCGGAGAACTTTGGCAGGGAGTTCAGCGATTCGTTCTCCAGTCTCCGAGGCGCTCTCTGCCCAGAGTTCCTGAATCTGAGGGTTTCTACGAGTCTCTGGGTGCTAGCATAATCCACTTCCCTCGCCAGGGTTTTGTACGTTGTAACTTGCCGATGATCTATAGCCCTCACGACTTGCAGCATCTCCACTATCCGCAGTTCTTCACCCAAGAGCAAATCGCTTGGCGCGAGACGATTTACCGCGCCGGTTGTCTTCAGGCTCGGGCGATTGCTGCAGAGTCGCAATACGTGAAGGATGACATCATTCGACAATACGGCATTGATGCCAGACAGATCTACGTGATTCCCCACGGCTCGCCAACGGAACTGTACGACCCAACAACGGACAAGACGCTGATGGACGCGACGCAGAAGTTTCGCCTGCCGCAGAGCTTTGCCCTGTATCCTGCACAGACCTGGCAGCACAAGAATCATGTCCGCCTGCTAGAGGCAACAAAGCTACTCCGAGACCGTCATGGCTTATCCGTCAACCTGGTTTGTACCGGCAGACAGAACGACTTCTGGCCCACCATTGAAGAACGTATGTGCGAACTGGAGTTGGAGGAGCAGGTGCGTTTTCTAGGGTTCGTTGGCCCGACGGAGTTGCGTGCACTTTATCATTTGGCCCGATTTGTGGTGTTGCCAAGCCTTTTTGAGGGTGGAGGCTTTCCAGTGCTTGAAGCTTTTCAGGAGAGGACACCGGTCGCATGCTCCGCGGTCACGTCCCTGCCTGAGTACGGAGGAGATGCCGTTCTGCTTTTTGACCCAACCTCAGTGGAAAGCATAGCTGAAGCCATGCGTCGGATGAACAGTGATGCCAAGCTGCGAGCGACGCTCCGTCGACGTGGTACCGCGCGCAGTCGCATATTCTCCTGCAAGCGCTTGGCGAAGGCATATCGCGCTCTGTACCGCCAAGTCGCGGGGTGTCCGCTGTCGGCTGGAGAGCACCGCTTGCTGGCAGACAACCCGCTAGACAACTACCAAGTTGCCGATGATGACGCCGAAGCTGCGCTCTGCGCTGGCCTGGGGTGACAGAGGAAACGAGGATGCCGACGACGCGAGATAAGGGGATCCTGGTTACAGGCGGGGCCGGCTTCCTGGGCTCCCACGTGGTCGAGAAACTGGAAAGGCGCGGGTGCAGCGAGATCCACGCCCCTCGTAGCCGAGACTACGATCTACGGGACAATGCGGCCGTGATCCGCCTGTTCGAGGACACCCGGCCACACATCATCATCCACCTCGCCGGCATCGTAGGCGGAATTGTCGCTAACCGGGCCAAGCCAGGCCAGTTCTTTTACGACAATCTGGTCATGGGTGCACAGGTGATGGAACAGGCCCGCCTCTTCAAAGTCCAGAAGTTCGTGGCAATCGGCACAATTTGCGCATATCCTAGGTTAACATCGGTGCCATTCAGGGAGGACAATCTCTGGGACGGTTATCCCGAGGACACTAACGCCCCCTATGGACTGGCTAAGAAGATGTTGCTGGTGCAGGCTCAAGCCTACCGCCAGCAGTACGGTTTCAACGCCATCTACCTCCTGCCCGTGAACCTCTACGGGCCGCGGGACAACTTCGATCCCGCCAGTTCCCACGTCATTCCCGCGCTGATCAAGAAGTGCTTCGACGCCATTGACAACCAGGAGGATGAGATCATCGTCTGGGGCGACGGCAGCCCTACCCGCGAGTTCCTGTACGTCGAGGACTGCGCCCAAGCCATCGTGATGGCCACTGAGGGGTACGACAAGCCCGATCCGGTCAATATCGGCGCTGGCTTCGAGATCTCCATCAAGGATCTAGTCCACCTCATCGCCGGTCTCACCGGGTTCAAGGGCCGCATCACCTGGGATACGAGTAAACCCGGAGGGCAGCCCAGGAGATGTCTGGATGTGAGCCGTGCAGAGCGGGAGTTCGGATTCCGCGCCCGAACAGGCTTCGAAGAGGGATTGCGGCAGACTATTCAGTGGTATCGCCGGCATCGGCGGAAACAAGGCCGCGACAATGTCTGAACAATTGCCTCTGATATCCATCGTCACTCCATCCTACAACCAGGCCCAGTTCTTGGAAGAAACCATCCTGTCGGTCGTCAACCAAGACTACCCCAACTTGGAGTACATAGTCATTGACGGCGGCTCCACAGACGGCAGCGTGGATATCATCCGCAAGTACGCTGACCAACTGGCCTACTGGGTGAGCGAGGACGACAGGGGCCAAGCACATGCTATCAACAAGGGTTTCGCCAGAGCACGTGGCGAGATATTGGGCTGGCTAAACTCTGACGACTTCTACCTGCCCAGTGCTATTAGTCGTGTTGCCCGTATGCGACATGAACACCCTAAGGCAGCGGCGTGGATCGGTGGGTGTTACCGCATCGACCCGAGTGGGAAAATCCTGAGCACAGTCATTCCCAGGGGACTGGACCCGGAAATCCTGGCCGACTGGGGGCAGAAGGCTTTCTTCTACCAACCGTCGTGTTTCTTCGCAGCCAGGGCATGGCGTGAGGTAGGCCCTCTTGATGAAGGGCTGCATTTTGCGCTGGATGTAGACCTATGGTTAAGGTTGTCGACCGTGGGCCATTTCGCCTCCACCCCTGAAGTCATGTCTGCCGCGATTATTCATCAGGATGCCAAGACCCAGGCCCAGCGTCTGGACATGCATGTGGAGGCAATCGTGGTCCAGGTGACGCATGGCTACCGCGAGGTGGCCAGAGACCGCCTTGCGCGACTGAGTGATAGACCATCTCTTCGCAGCCAGGCAAGGGGCGTTCTTAAGGCGAGACTCAAAGCCTTGGCTCAACATCTACCGTCATGGACGAGAGGCGACCCAGCGCAACGTGTGCCGTTCCCATCCGCCGGCCTCTCAAGCAGAGGGAACCTGCCAGAGGTCGAGCCACGTCAAGAAAGTCAGGTAACAAGCGCAACTTGAAAGTCCTCTTCCTTCCAACGTCCAATAACCCGTATCAGTACTCACTGGCCGAGGCACTGGCGCCACTAGGCGTGGAAGTGGAGCACAGATCCCGTTTCCCCTCTGAGCGCTGGCTGGTACAAAACCGGGGTCTGGTTAAGCTGCTGCACATCCACTGGCTGGACCAACTGTATTCGTGGGGATGGAAGACGCCGCTGCGGTTCGGCCGATTCGTTGAGAAACTGTCACTCGCCCGGTCGATGGGCTACAAGATCGTGTGGACCATGCACAACGTCATGCCCCACGAACGCACCTTTCCTCTGATCGATGTCCTAGCACGATTCGCGGTAGTGGGGCTAGCCAACGCCATCATCGTGCACTGTGAATACGCCAGGCAGCAAGTCAGCGAGCGGTTTCTCAGAAAGCATGGTATCCATGTAATGGCATGCGGGAACTATATGGCGAGCCACCCACAATCCATCCCAAGGCAGCAAGCCCGCACAACTCTCAACGTCGGGAAGGATGCCTTCGTCTATCTCTACTTTGGCAGAATACGACCCTACAAGGGGGTGGAAGATCTCGTACGAGCATTTCAGCGGCTCGACGTCCAGGGTACTGACCTACTGATAGTTGGAGTCTGCCACTCAGAAAACCAGAAGCGTGGGTTGATGGACTTGGTCAGCGGAGACAGGCGCATAAAGATGTTCCTCGAGTTCATCCCCGATGAAGCTGTCCAGCGGTACTTCGCCGCGGCAGACGTGGTCGTTGCACCTTTTCGAGAAGTCCTGACCTCTAGTTCCGTCATGTTGGGGCTTTCCTTCGCACGCCCCATTGTTGCCCCAGCACTAGGGTGCCTGCCAGAAGTGATTGGCCCACAGGTTGGCATCTTGTACGATCCACTAGACGAAGAAGCCTTGGTGAAAGCTCTCAGAGCCATTAGGCGTTGCGACGTAGAGATGATGGGGCGCGAGGCCTACCGTCTCTCACGTAGCCCCGAGCTTGATTGGAACATCATCGCCTGCAAGACTCGACAGTTATACCTTGATTGCTGACGTCGGTCCTCATGAACCAGTACACCGCACGTTGGGCCAACCGTCCGCACGGAGGCAAGCGATGAGATTGCCGGCAAAACGCCCACGTGAGTGTCGAAGCGGAGTTCCTTTCGTTTCGGTGATAGTACCGGTGTACAATGATCCCACTGGCTTATCTGAGACTCTGCGGGTTCTTGCCAAGCAGGACTATCCAGCGGGCCGTTGGGAAGTCATCGTCGTGGACAACAACTCGACGGACAACACACTGCAGGTGGCCAGCTCCTTTCGAGGTGCGATTTCCAAGCTTGAGATACTGACCGAAAGAAGACAGAGTTCCTATGCAGCTCGGAACCGTGGCATCCAGGAAGCTGGCGGCCAGATCCTGGCCTTCATTGATGCCGACATGACTGTCGGAAGAGACTGGATTAGCCGAGGAGTTCGCGACATCGAAAGCGGGCGCGGAGACTATGTTGGCTGCCGCGTGGAGGTCTACACTAGTGAGTCGCTACCCACCATATGGGCGATACATGACCAGCTCACTGATTTCCCCATACGCCATTACATGCAGGAGGAACATGGCTACACCATTGGTGGAAGCCTGTTCGTGCGACGAAGGGTATTCGAGACGGTGGGCATGTTCGACGGAAGACTCGTCTCCGGCGGTGACAGGGAGTTCGGCAACCGTGTTCAGGCTAGTGGCTTCAACCTGTTCTATGATCACGACAACGTCATGCGACATCCAGCTCGGTCAACCTTTCGGTCCGTTTGGAGCAAGTACCTTCGAATAGGAAAAGGAACCGTAGATCTCAGACGCTACTATCCGGACAGGTATAGGTCACTGAAGCCATGGTCTTTCCTTCCTGTGTTCCGTCCGGCCACTCATGTGAGCGGAATCCTGGATCCGTCAGGGTTAGGTTTTGCACAGAAATGCGGCGTTGTGTTCGTGGAGAACGTTCGGCGGCTCGCGCTCGCTTCAGGTCGAATGGTCCGCTGTATTGAGATAGTTATGGGCCTCAGAGCGTCGTAGGCCAGTACGTCGGCCGGCATCTGGACACGACCACGATGCGTTGTGCGTCTGAACGCCCTTTCCAATGATCATCGTTATCAGCGCTCCGCGCCGGTGGGCACTCCGAACCGTTGCGCTTCGGCAGCCCGTGGCTCTGGGTGAGATTCAAAGCCACCTGCGAGTCGATTCTGGTGATGGCAAGCTCATGACAGACAAACAAGGTAATCCCAAGGTAAGCGTGATCATCCCAACCTACAACCGGGCTCGCCTCGTTGGAGAAGCCATCCAGAGTGTCCTGGACCAGACGTTCACGGACCTGGAGTTGATCGTCGTGGACGACGGCTCCACCGACAACACCGAGTCCGTGGTAACGGAGTTCAAGGATCCTAGGGTCAGGTACATACATCAAGAAAACATGGGCATCAGTGCAGCGCGGAATGCGGGCATCCACAATACTCAGGGCCAATATGTCGCCTTTCTGGATTCCGATGATCTCTGGCTTCCTCAGCTACTGGAGCTGCAAGTCCGTTTCCTTGACGGCACCCCACACGTTGGTGTAGTCTATGCCAAGGCTCAGGCCATGACCGAGAACGGTCGCCTGCTCCTCTATAGCCGAGGGGATCTCGAGAGATACCCAAATCAGCCGCTGAAGAGTATGCTGTATGGAGACTTCACCTGCATCCAGACCGCCCTCGTGCGCCGAGAGTGCTTCGGCGGGGCCGGCTTCTTTGATGAATCTCTCACAGGTAGAGTGGATTGGGACATGTTTCTACGACTGGCCAAGGTCTGCCGCTTTGCCTTCACCGACAGGGTTCTGGCCCATTTCAGAGCCCACTCTCTACAACACACCGGTGCCAAGTCGGAGTACTTCGCCGAGGTCTGTGAAAGCGGGATCAAGGTTCTGGACAAGGCCTTCGCTGACGCGGACCTGTCGAAGGAGATCCTAGCTATCAAGGCTCTGGCCTATCGAAATGCGTACGTGGACATGGGCCTGCGCTGGATGGGTGTGCCGGAGTGGACGGAGAGTGCCCGCTCCTTCTGGAGGGCCATTCGTGTCTCGCCCAACCCTTTCGTCACACCCTTCCATATTGGGTGGTTGATCTTCTTCTACAAGGTCCTCAGCAAGACCAAGTGGGGCAATCGCCTGATCTCTGCGCTGGTCGGGTTGAAGCGGGGACGGCGCCAAGCCCCGGGTCAATGAACCAGGCAACGCCCGATGAGAGTTGTTGACCACGACCGCCCGGTCTTTGCCATCGTCAGCACCGATATCCGCCGCGACCTAGTGGCACCGCTGCGGCACTTCACCCGCCTGCGCGTCGTGCACTTCTACCGCCAGGCTCCCTATGCTGACCTCACCACTGAAGACATGGACGACTGCCTAATCAGGTACACGACCCCCTTGGACCTCTTCGGCAAGCTGCGGCAGGTGCGACCCGACATCGTCCAGGGAGTGGAACCCTTCTCCATACGGCTTCTGCCCTACCTATATGCGGTTTTCAGCGCGGCTGTACTGAGGCACATCCTCCTGGTCATCGTTACACTAGAGAACCGCCCTCTGGCTTCCAAGCATGGCCCTGTCTTCTCATCTGTCATGCGAAGCATCCTGCGCCCCGTCTTCAGCTATGCGCGTCTGATCATTCATTTGAACAAAGGAGCGCGGCGGAACGTGCTGTCGGTCGGGGTATACGATGGGAAGCTTTGGCGCCTCATGTACGGCACCTGGGGAATCGACGCGTCGGAGTTCACGCCACATCGCAATGGCAGCGAGCCCTATCTGGGACCCGGGCCTGTTGTTCTCTTCGTGGGTCGCCTCCACGCTGAGAAAGGTGTGTTCTATCTATTGGATGCCTACAGTCAGGTGAAGGAACAGCTTCCGCAAGCCAAGCTGGTGTTCATCGGCGACGGGCCGGCTCGCTCTGCAATGACAGACATCGCAGCACATCACGGGTGGGCAGCTGACGTTGCTCTCAAGGGAACGATCAAGAACCGGGACTTGCCCTCGTATTTTCGGGCAGCCGACCTCTTCGTCGCTCCTTCCATCACCACTCGCAAATGGGAGGAACAAGTCGGCATGACCAACATCCAGGCCATGGCCTGTGGGGTACCGGTCGTCTCCACTCGTAGCGGCGCGATCCCGGAGTACGTGCCAGAGGAGGCAGGTGTTCTCGTGCCGGAGCGGGACCCAAAGGCGTTGGCAGAAGCCATCATTCGACTCCTGTGCGACGAGAGCCTGCGACGCAGGATGGGTGAGGCCGGACGCTCCTACGCCGTGGAGCACTATGACGCACGTAGGAACGTGGAGGGAGCAGAAGCGATCATTCTGGAGCGCTGTCTGGGCCTATGAAGATCGGGTTTGACACCCAGTCCACCTTGGGACGAAAGACAGGCATAGGACTGTACACAGCCAACCTGCTGCAGGCACTCCGCCAAGTTGCCCCGCAACACGAGTACGTGGAGATATCCTCAGGCCGAACCCAGGAGATGCGCACAGACCAGAGGCTTCACTGGCAGCAGTTCGAGCTACCCCGCCGCGCACGGGCGATGCGAGTTGATCTCCTGCACGTCACTGGTTTCGACGCGCCGTGGTGGAGGCCATGTCCACTCGTTCTCACCGTTCACGACCTTATCGGCCTGCTCTTCCCGGCCAACCTGCCGCCCATCTCGCGCCTCTACTGGAGCCGCTGGTTGCCGCACACCATACGCCGCGCAGACCGGATCATAGTGGATTCAGAGCACACCAAGAGCGACGTCAATCGACTGCTGGGCATCCCGGCCGAGCATATGGACGTCATCCACCTTGGCGTTGATGAGAGCTTCCATCCAGTGGAGGATGAGGGATCTCTGGGAACTGTGCGTGAGAAGTACAGTCTCCCCTACACTTTCATCCTCTACCTCGGCACGCTGGAGCCCCGCAAGGGGCTGGACACGCTGCTTTCTGCCTACGCCGACCTAGTCACCGATGTCTCTCACCACCTGGTCATCGCTGGCAAGCGCGGGTGGTACACGCAGCCTCTGTTCCAGCAAGTGAAGGCGCTCAGCTTGGGCCAGCGAGTGCACTTCACTGGATACGTGGCCGAAGAGGATCTCGGGGCCCTCTACAGCCTGGCCCACCTTTTCGTCTATCCCTCGCGCTACGAAGGCTTTGGCCTTCCTCCATTGGAAGCTATGGCTTGTGGCCTGCCGGTGGTCTGCACAGACGCCGCCAGTCTACCGGAGGTCGTCGGCGACGCTGCTCTCTTGGTCTCCCCGGACGACCCGGGCGCCCTTGCGGCCGCCATGCGACGCGTCTTGGCTGACGGCCAGTTGCACACAGAGATGCAGGCACGGAGTCTGGAGAGGGCCGCTCGCTTCACCTGGCAGGAGACCGCCCGCAGAACACTTCAGGTGTACGAGGCAATGGGATGAGAATCTGCATGGACATCACACCGGCCGTCCATCGTCGCGCCGGCTTGGGTCGGTACGCCCAAGAGCTCACCGCAGCCCTCCTAGCAACTGACACCGAGAATGAATATGTGGCCTTTTACAATCGTCCGAGCGAGGCCTATGTGGAGCCGCCTCTCGACAGGCTTCCCCACCTGACCACCAACCTCTCCGCCAAACCATGGCGCATGAGCGCACTCGTGGGGCACCTCGCCCACGTCGGCCAGGACCGCCTCTTCCCTGGGGTTGACCTCTTCCACGCCACAGATCACCTCCTCCCTCGACTGACGCAGGTGAAGAGCGTCTTCACGCTCCACGACCTGGTTTTCCGCTTCTATCCGCACACGCACAAGCCCTTGAACCGCTGGTTTCTGACCCTGATGATGCCCCGTTTCCTGAAGGCTGCCGACGCAGTGATCGCCGTTTCCCGATGCACCAAGAGAGACGTGGTGCGACTATATGACCTCGACGAAGCCAAGGTCAAGGTCATCCACGAAGGCGTGAACCCCCGGTTCCGCAGAAGTTCGCCAGGTGTCATCTCATCCGTACTCCACAAGTACGATCTTCGCGAGAGATACATCCTTTCGGTGGGAACCATTGAACCACGTAAGAACCTGACGTCTCTGTTGGAAGCTTATGTGGCTATCAGAAACCAGGATTCTCAACTCAAGCTGGTCATCGTGGGGAAGAGAGGTTGGCTGTACGAGGGTTTCTTCCGCAGGCTGCACGAGTTGGGCCTGGAGAACGAGGTGATCTTCCCTGGCTTCGTCCCTGATGAAGATCTGCCTGCCCTCTATAGCGCCACTGATCTCTTCGTTTTCCCGTCGCTGTACGAGGGCTTTGGCCTGCCCGTGCTGGAGGCCCTGGCGTGCGGCGCACCGGTTGTCACCAGCAACACCTCCAGCCTGCCAGAGGTGGCCGGGGAGGCGGCGCTGCTGGTGGACCCGAACAGTGTAGAGGCCCTGGCTCGAGGTATGAGGGACGTTCTGGACAGCAGAACACTGCGCGACGACTTGCGGGCGAGAGGCCCCAAGCAAGCCGCCAAGTTCAGTTGGGAGAAAGCAGCCCGTGAGACTCTGACCATCTACACGTCGCTGTTCACATCCTGACCCATTTCGTCGCGTGAGGGGTTTGAGCTCAATGCCTCGCCACGGCAGAACTCTCAACGGTGTCAACACGTCCTTCCAAGGGAGAGATTACCTTGCGAATCGGCATTGATGGACGGTACATCGAGGACCACTTCCCAGGCATCGGGCGCTACACCTACAACCTGATCAACAAGATACCAGAGATTGCCCCCGAAGCGGATTTTCTGGTCTTTCACGACCCCCGTCTCCTCAACACACGGTATGACGTGGAGGACTTGGCTCGCCATCCCAATCTCCAACTGGTATCTGTGGACGTTCCTACCCTTTCCCTGAAAGAGCAGCACCGACTGCCGTCCCTCGCGAAAAGCCTTTCGTTGGACCTTCTTCACTCGCCATACTACATCAAGCCCTACTGGTTGCCCTGTCCCTCGGTCGTCACCATTCACGATCTGATCCCCATGATCTATCCCCAGCATCTGCCGCACCGCTGGACTGCCTGGATCTTCCGAGCCACTGCTTCGCTGGCCGTGCGGCGTACGAATCAGATCATCGCCGTTTCGGAGTCAACCAGCAGAGATTTGGCCCGCCTCTTCGGCGCTTCCCAAGCGCAAATGACGGTTGTCCACGAGGCAGCCGACGAGAGGTTCCGTCCCTTCGAGAAAGAGCAATG
Source organism: Chloroflexota bacterium (assembly GCA_030613785.1). Classification (GTDB taxonomy): domain Bacteria; phylum Chloroflexota; class Anaerolineae; order UBA7937; family B3-Chlor; genus JAUWLF01. Next base: position 59,060 of record JAUWLF010000009.1, read on the forward strand.
GGAGCAGGTCCTTCACAGGTATGGCCTGCCGAGGAAATACATCCTGTACCTGGGAATCAACAAGCCCCACAAGAACCTGGTTTTCTTGTTGCAGGTTTTCAGCCAGGTCAAGACCAAGGCGAAGCTGGTCCTGGCCGGGAGGGAAGATCCCCGCTACCGACAAGCGCGTAAGGAGGCAGAGAGACTGGACCTAAGGGAGAGGGTGGTGTTCCTGGGCGAGGTCGCCGACCGTGATCTGCCCATGCTGTACAATGGCGCCGAACTGTTCGTCTTCCCCTCCCTGTATGAGGGCTTTGGCCTGCCTGTTCTCGAAGCAATGGCTTGTGGAACCCCTGTGATTTGCAGTAGCACCTCCAGCCTGCCCGAGATCGTTGGCGATGCTGCCTTGACCCTGGACCCTCTGGATCGGGATGCTTGGGTTGCAGCGCTAGCGGAGCTGTTGGAGAAGGAAGCCTTGCGAGCAGAGATGAGTACAAAGGGCTTGAGGAGAGCACAGACGTTCTCGTGGGAGGACACTGCCAGAAGGACCTGGCTGGTGTATCAACGTATTCTGGAGCCGTAGAGGCTGTTCACTTCACCAATGGCCTTGGTACGGGGGCGAGTGGATGGGGTGGTCGACGCTGATCGCAGAACTCAGTCCAAGTGTCGCGACCCCCGGTCTACGTCTGTCGAAGGATCGACCTTGACGCAGTCTCCGAAGTGCTCAGGCACGCCCCGTGTTGGTCCAACGGGAGTTCGCGGCTCTGACCTTCACAAAATTCTGTTACACGCTGGGACACGCGCCGCTCAAAATGCTCAAGCCAGCAGCGAGCCATCTCCTCCATCATCGTCGTCGAATGGTGTCGGGACTTGCTCGTCCTCCTGTTCATAGCGAGGCGAGCTGGCCTCTATGAGGAATCCCGTTCCACCTTGAAGGTTGCTATCCTGATTCCCCCGGCTTGATCGCCGCGAAGATCAACCCGCCGAGGGCACCCAGCCCTGCGCTTATCGCCAGTGAGACGCCACAGCACATGCTGCTGCCAATCACGCTTGTGGTCGCATCAAAGCCCGCCCCTCCCAACATCCGGGGGTCCAGTCCCGTCTCGTACATCTGCGCGAGCAACTCAGGCGGCAGTTGCCTCAACAAAGACATCTGCACCGGGCCCAGCACCGCCCCGCCCACTAGGTTCACGCCGATCCCCACGACGCCGCCAATCGCGGCGGCTATCAGGGCGGCCAGCGCCCCCTGCCCAGCGGCTGAACCGGTCGTCCGCAACGGCGTTATCCAGTACGCAGCCAGAGCACCAATGCAGCCGAACGCCACCCACTCCAGCGGCACCCCACAGCACACCACACAGGGGATCACCTCCACCACCTTCAGCGCCACCAAGATGGCACCACCGATTAGTCCTGCTTTCAGCCACGCTGACATAGTCTACTCCTTTCCTCTTTGAGAGCTCTCCCTTCGCAAGACGACAACACTGATCGGACTCTGTATACCATAGATCAGCCAACGATGCAACCGACTGACCTGACCGGTACGCAGGTATCACACCGGTGTCACGTGTGCCAAGCTCTTCTGAACCACCAGTCACATCCCGTTGAAAGCCTCCGTGCCCTCTCGTCCCCTACATCGGAGAGCGCTTCATGGCTCAGAGTCTGCTCACTCGGCGGTGGAGGGGTCTGTCCACCCTCGGATGACAGCAAGCCTCATGGGTCGGTATCTGCCCGACCGGCTCTGCCTCCTCTGTCAACGAAACCTTCTGACGAAGAACTTCCGTCCCTCATACTCTGCCTCGAGGAGCTGCCCCGTGTCGACGAGCTCACGAACAGCCTCCCAATCGGCGCCCGTCCGCGTCAACAACTCGGCCACAGCCTCTTCTCGCATGGGATGCACCGCGGTGATGCTAAGGATATCCTCCTCCACGTCGCCCGTGGAGGCGAAGGCATTGCCCTCGTACCCTATCAGGTGCTCTACATCAGCGAGCCTCTCGCTCAGGATCTGGTAGGCGAGGTTGATGGCGTCCTCATCAGGTGCTTGTACCCACTGCTCCGCGGGCGGCCTGGTGGGAATGGACAGGTAAGCCTTGGCAGGTCCCAGGCGAGACAGGAAGTCGGCAACTTCCGTCACGTGATCAGCACCATCATTCACTCCTCGGACGAGCATCGTCTCCGTCACGAGCTCTCCGGCGTAAGTCTTGGCGAACTCTAGCATTCCGTCCAGAATCGAGGCCAGCCGCAAGGCACCGTGCGGCCGATCTATGGTACGCCAGACCCCATCTTGCGTGGAGTCCACTTTCAGAGATACCCAGTCTGCTCTGCCCAGATCCTCCCTCACATCTTCCCGCCAGGCCAGTGAAGAGTTGGTGATCACGGCGATCTTCACCCCCAGTGGACGCAATAGCTCGATCTCACGGCCCAGGTTGATGTCCAGTGTAGGCTCGCCGTCGGGCACGAAGGCGAGGTAGTCAATAGCCTCTCCGGTTTCCTTTGCCTGCTCGACCTTGCTTTCCACCGCCCGCAAGATCTCCTTTGGCCGGTAGAACTCCTGCCTCTCAGCACGCATCGTCCTGGTGCGACCCAGTTGGCAGTAGGCACAGGAATACGTGCACACTTTGGGTGGGATGTTATTGATCCCCAGACTGCGCCCTAGACGTCTGGAGGGAACTGGTCCGAAGGCAATCATCTGCCGAGCCTGCTCCTCCACTGGAAACTCCGCCGTCCTAGAGGATGTCCAACATGGAGATGCCGCGCTCTTGAGCGCGCAGGGCCATCCAATCCCTACGGTCCATGGGTGGCGCCGAGACCTCCGCCTCAGGGCGGCGCTCCAGCCGCAACGCATCGGTGGGACAGACGGTGATGCACTGCCCGCACCCCACGCAATGCGAGTAGTCCACGACACAGACCTCCTCGGGCACCGATAGCGCCCCAAACTGGCAACGCTCCACGCAATCGCCGCAACCCACACACTCGTCGGAATCCACCACAGCCCAGAAGTCGGATCTGGCGATGGCAGTGGGAACGCCGAACTCAGCCACAGTCCGCAAGAACCCGCAACAGCAAGTGCAGCAATTGCAGATGTAGAAGTGGCCATCGCGGTAGTTGGCGGCGGAGTGCACCAATCCCGCCTCCTCCGTCTCGCCCAAAATACGCAGCGCCTCCTCCTTGGTAATGGCCCGCGTCACTTCGCTGTGGTCAAAGACATCCTCGACCGGTGCGAATACCAGGCAGACCTCCACAGGATGATCGCACCCCTTCCCCACCAGCCGCTGTTGCACGCGACATATGCAATCCCGTACGCCCCACGCCTTGGCCCCCTCTAATAGTTCGGAGGCTCTCTCGTAGGTAAAGATCTCCGCATCAAAGGGGATGGCCTGCTCGACGGGGATGACGCGGTGACCAGCCGGGGCATTGCGTATCATGCTGCCTCCCCCCTGCGTCTCCTGGAAAAACTCTTCGAACAGTGTGGCGAGTTCCTCATCCAGGCGAGGAAGTTGCTCTTCATAGATGCCCACCACGAAGGGCATCAGCCCGAAGATGAGTTCGCCCTCCCCCTTTTTGGCCAGGATCAGTCCCTTACGCGCCATTCCCTTCAGAGTACGATAGGCTGTCTCACGGTCAGTACCAACCCTATCCGCGATATCAGCAGCCGGCTCGTGGGTCAGACGCATCGCAGCAGCCAGCTCCGCCTCCTCCGGTGTGAAGATCTTCGCCAGCAGCCGGAGTTCCGCGCCACTCTCGGTCGCCGGGAATCCATTCGGTATGGCATCCAACCTCTGGGCCAGTTCGCGATAGACATCCTCAGACATAGCTCATGCTCCTTTCCTCTGTGGTCGCGGTCAAATCCCGGACACAGAGCCAACAGTGAATAGTCAGTCGGCAGTCCTTTGTCAAGTCACTCCCAGCCGCTTCCCCGGGAAGTAGCGCAGGTACCGCCGTTCCGCCACCACCCGCCGGATGCGATCCACCGCCTCCCACACCTCGGCAAACGACGTGTAGAGGGGAGCCAAGCCCAGGCGGATGTTGTCGGGCTCTCGGAAATCAGGCAGGACCCCCATCTCCTCGATCAATACCTGGCTTATGCGGTACCCCTCGCGGTGTCGAATAGAAACGTGGGAGCCTCGTTGGGCAGGGTCTGTGGGCGAACCCAAGACAAAGCCCAAAGGAACCAGGACTGTCTCCACCAGGTAGATCAGGTAGGACGTCAAGTGCACTGATTTGTGGCGGATGCGGTCGATCCCAGCCTGCAACACCACATCAAGCGCCGGTTCCAGGGCCAGAGTTGAGAGGATGGGAGGGCTGCTGACCAGGAAGTGGGCGATTCCCTCTGCACGGTCATACTCCAGGTCGAAATCGAACGGCGCACGTTGCCCGAACCAGCCCCAGATGGGGGAGAGCGCCTCCTGAAGGTCTCGGCGTACGTACAGAAAAGCGGGGGCACCGGGTCCCCCGTTGAGATACTTATAGGTGCAGCCGACCGCCAGATCCACATCCCAGCGGTCCAGTTCCACAGGCACCACCCCGGCCGAGTGGCCGAGGTCCCACAAGACTAAGGCCCCCACTTCGTGCGCCCGCTCGGTCACCGCTTCTGCGTCATACAGAAAGCCGCTCTTGAACACGACGTGAGACAGCGTGACCAATGCTGTCCGCTCGTCTATGGCGTCGAACAGGGTCTCCTGGTCCACCGTCATCTCGTCTTCCGAAGGCACCAGGTGGAGCTGATGAGAGTCGCCCAGCAAGCGAATGCACCCCTGGAGGATATAGAGATCGGAGGGGAAGTTCAGCACATCGCTCACGATTCGATCACGCCCGGCTCGCATCTCGAGTGCGACCATCGCCAGTTTGAACAAGTTGATGGAGGTGGTGTCGCTAACCACAACCTGGCCCGGTCCCGCGCCCAGCAGCAAAGCGATCTTCTCTCCCACTCGCGCCGAGGCCTCCCACCAGCCCGCGTTCCAGCCTCGGATGAGATCGCGACCCCATTCCTGCTCCACGGCTGTGCGCAAGCGCCCTACCGTACGGCGGGGCAAGCGTCCCAAAGAGTTGCCGTCCAAGTAGATCATGTCAGCCTCGGCGAAGACGAAGGCCTCCCGAAAAGAGGCCAACTCGTCCTCTTCGTCCAGGCGATGGGCATAGTCCAACCCAGGTTCAAACTCCAACGGTCCCATACGTATGACCCTCAGTCAGCGACATCGTTCGGCAGCCCCCAGCTCCCCATGCCTAGGCCTGTCCCGAGAGCAACGGTTGGTTCACAGGCGGTATCACCCCAAGGCGAAGCCAGCCATGCCTCGACCCTTGCCTCCCCACCCACTCAGTCATGGGACAAGAGTCAAACACCTCCGAATGGTGCCACTCCAGTTCACTCCTCTGCGCGCGCCCGACAAGCCTTCTCGAGGCCCTTTTCAACCGCCGCTCGCTGCTTTGGGAATTCCTCCTCCGAGTAGACCTCCAGTGCGCCGCGGTAGGCGGCGATGGCCCGGTCCAAGTTCTCACTACGTTCACCTCGGATCCGCTTGAAGTACGCAAAACCCAAGCTACGCTGAGTCCCGGCCCAGTGAAGCGGGAACCGGTCACGCGTCAGCACCTCCAGGGCAGACTCGTAGGCGGCAACCGCCTTTTCCAGGTTCTCCGCGTGATCGTCCCTTTTTCGCCTCCGGTACGCCGCACCCAGGTTGTTCTGAGCCATCGCCCAGTCCACAGGGAACTTGTCGCGTGTGGTGACCTCCAGGGCAGCTTCGTAAGCCGAGATAGCCTTTTCCAGATTCTCGGCCCCACTGCCGCGTCTCCGTTCCGAGTACGCGATCCCCAGTTTGTTCTGCACGGCCGCCCAGAACGGTGGAGCATCCTGCCATCGGAGTTGCCCTAGGATCTCCTCGTAGATCTCTATCTGCTCTTCCAGGCCTTTGCTGCTGGGCGGCAGGCCCTGGAGACGCGTGATCTGTTGCCGGAAACGCCGGGGGACCTTGATAGATGGCCGCTCTGCGCCGTACAACTCCCTCCGTTGCCACCCCTTGCGCTTCCGCACCTGCGCCAGCCATTCGTTCTGCCCTTGCACGGTGTCCATCTTCTGCGCCCACTCTTGTGCCCTGTCGGAGTCGTCCCCGATCTCCTCTTGCGCTACTTCCCTCAGGAAAGGGAAGACATCAGGATGATTGTCCTGAAGTTGCCGGAGCCACTTGGGCTTCAACCACCATGGTTGGCTGCGCCCGATGAGGAAGGCGACGATGAACGAGGGGACGAGAAGGTAGAGTAGGCGCCTCTGCCTGGTCTCCACGTCGTCAGGCAGTGCTGTGAGGGCCAAAACGAAGAATATCGCCCCGACCAGGGGAAGGAACTGATACGTGGTGACACCAAAGAAGCGTGATTCTTTCTTCAGGAAGTACCCCTTGGTGTAGCCCAAGCGTACATACATACCATAGCCGAAGATGAACGCACCGACACCGAAGCTAAGCAAGAAGACGACCCACTGTGTAGCTGCCTCGTGCATCTGAACGTTCATCACCTTCTCCCCTTGAGTGGGGCTACCTGGGTACCTCGCCTTCGAAAGTGCAGAGCCACCATGCCCGAAGAGATTCTAGCACACGGGGACGAAGTCCGTCAAGGGCAAAGGCAAGAGAGCCCCATCGCACGTTGATCAGCTTCACATGGTCACGGAGGAGATGGGCCAGATCATGGCACTACTCCATGCCTGGACACACGTGGAGCACAAAAGCTGTTGGCTCACAGCCATCGTCTCACGCCAGGAACAGCGAGCTCGAGTGCACGAGCATGACCAGGACACGCTGCACCGTCTGCCACTCATCGCGGATGCCTCATGCTCAGTCTATCGGCACATAGCCACTCTTCCTCACCACTTGCTGGCCCTCTTCCGAGACAAGCCAATCTCTAAGCCTGTGAGCATTGCTATCGCTGTCCAGATCGCCTCTGATGACGACGTAGACTTCGGTGGTGAGTGGGTACTTTCTGGCCCTGATGTTGTCGTAGCTTGGAGCGACGCCATTGATGCTGCACAGTTTGATCTCCTCATTGGGAGCCATGAACTCCTCGAAGAAGTACACCGAGTACCCTACCCCATCTCTATCTTCACCTATCCGGTTGATGGGACCCATCATCCCTTCCAGGATCATCGGCTCAGGAGACTCTATCATCTCCAGATCTTTCATCACAAGCGTCTCCATCAGCTCCTGACTACCCGAATTCTCATTTCGCTGGTACGGACGGATCTCCGCGCTGTCTCCACCCACCTGGCTCCAATTGGTGATCTTACCCATGTAGATGTCCTGAATCTCCCCTACAGTCAAGTCTCCCACGGGATTGTGTCTGTTGAGGATGAAGACAAAGGCATCCAATGCAATTGCCTCCGCCTCCAGTTGTACACCTAGACTCTCCGCCAATTCCAGTTCATCTTGCGAGGGCAGTCTCGCCACCAGTATCACATCTGCACTGTTCCCGATCAGGTTCACGTAGGAGCCATGGGTCCCTTGATGAACTACCGTTCTCACTATGCTCTCGGCCACGTGTTCCTTCCCTGCCACCGTGGCCTCGGGCACCACGCGCTTGGTCGCGTCCCACGGGCTCGCTTCCCAGCCCCATGGCACGCCCAGGAGTTCGCAGGCGATGAGAACGCCCAGCGGATGAGTTGAGGTCGAACCATCCACGCGCGGATAGTTCATGGCGAAACTAGGCTCTTCGGTGGCCGAGCCACGAACTTCGGGACAGATCACTTCCGGGGGGCACTCCGGGCATGAAGGACAACAACCTGCCACCGCAAGCAGACCCACGATCACCCCACCCAAGACGCTTGTCCTCAGGTCCATTTCCACAACTCCTTTCGAGATCCCTATCTCCACAGAGAGCGGATAGTTCTCCCGGCTATGAGAGGCGGCTACCTGATGAATATGATGTTCACAAGAACGCAGAAGGCACTATAGAAGATGCTGATCACCGCTGATCTGAACCAGCTCAGTCTGTGAATGACGTTCAGGCCTCTCGCCAGCAGCACCGTGCTCCACCTTACGTACAGCGAACGCGTTACTGTGTTGAAGACCAATGGCCAGTTGCCTCCGTTCAGCACAATGAACACGGCATCTAGACTCTCGATCAACACAAAGGGTGTGAAAACGACGATGCCCATGATGTTGAGACTGGCCTCAAGAGAGCCCTTTCCTCCCCACGTTCTGGACAGTACTTGCACCACACCCGATATCAATATCCAAACGACGAGGCCAAAGGGTATGTACTAGAATAGCTGGTAGAACCTGTAATCTTCAACCGGTATGTTCAACCAGGGTTTCGCAAACATGACTTGATCTGTGAAGTAGAGATAGAACACGTAGACCTCACGTAGAATCCATTTCGTCGCTACCAAGACGAAGCCGACTCGGATGGCCTCCTCCTACCCCCATGGCTCGAAGGACGCTCTTGCATGAAGAATGCTGCGGACGAAGTAGCCGAGTGGCCTCTTGAACACGTTCTCTTCCGTCGCAACTCTCACTATGGACATCCTTTCGTCCAATTCTCGAACATCTCGGTCAACGTGGCACGCATCCGCGAGCGCTACATCTCCACCCATCTAGCCCGCTGCGGCCCCCAACATTCTACTGCCACTCAGGTCACAGAGCAATGGCACTGAATATCTTTAAGGTTGGATATAGTCTCTCAGTTTGACATTCTACGCCACTTGTGGTATTGTCCTCGCCAATCGAATACCAGCCGATGAGAGCAATCCCATCCAGAGAGGTGGAGGGACCGGCCCTGTGAAGCCTCGGCAACCAAGCGTGCCATTATCTGGACGCTGCGGTGCCAATTCCGTCAGACCCCCGGCGGGTACTGGAAGATGAGACCACGGCAACGCCTAGTGCCTCTTCAGTAACCTAGCCCCGCTGGAGAGGCTTTTTGGTGGGCACCTTTCCTCTTCTGATGAGAGAGCCTCAAAATCACTGACCCTGGCACGACCAGAGAGGAGGGTTCCATGACCAGCCGCATCTCGACTCAAGCGGTGCACGCGGGCGAAGAAAGGCCCAAGCCCTACGGAGCACTGACCACTCCCATCGTCCAGACCTCGACCTACACCTTCGCCGACACGGCAGAGATCATGGACTTCATGCATCGCAAAGCGGCCGGTGACTCGCCGGTTCGACACGAATACGGTCGCTACAGCAACCCTACCCAAGTTGTGGTGGAGCGCAAGGTGGCGGCACTGGACGGCGGCGAAAGAGCCTTGCTCTTCGCCAGCGGTATGTCCGCCATCACCACCACCTTGAGCACTCTGTTGTCCACCGGTGCCCACCTGGTGATGGTCCGCGACGTAAACCACCGGACGATGGACTTTGCTCTCTTGTTCCTCCAGCGATGGGGCGTGGAAACAACTCTGGTAGCTCCGGATGAGCCCACCGCGATGGCTGCTGCGATTCGACCTAACACCCGTATGATCTTCTCCGAGACCCCAACTAACCCGTACCTGCGCATCATGGATCTGTCGCGAACGGTCGAGATTGCAAGACAGCATCACCTAATGATAGTCATTGACAGCACCTTTGCCACACCCGTCAATCTGCGCCCCCTAGAACATGGCGTTGATCTCGTCATACACAGCGCCACCAAGTTCCTGGCAGGGCACAACGACCTTCTGGCAGGAGTAGTCGTTGGCACCAACGGCATCTTGATGGAAATCGAAGAGGCGCGAGGCATCTTGGGTGGGGTGAGCAGTCCTCACGACGCATACCTCCTCCTGCGCGGCCTGAAAACCCTGGACGTGCGCGTATGCCGCCAGAACGAGAATGCCCTTCGCATCGCACAGTTCCTTGAGGGACACCCCGCCGTACGTCGTGTCTACTATCCCGGTCTGCCCAGCCACCCCGAGTACGAAATCGCCAAGCGCCAGATGACCTGTTTTGGGGGCGTGGTCAGCTTTGAGATCGAGGGCGACCTGGAGCAGACGTCGCGTTTCATCGATCGTCTGCGCCTGCCCTATATCGGCCCCACTCTGGGAGGTGTGGAGAGCGTCGTGCAGCAGCCGGCAACGCTGTACTCCATCGACCCTGAGGAGTGGCAGGCGGGAGGGATCAAGGACAACCTGGTGCGGTATGCGGTAGGCATCGAAGATGCCGAAGACCTGATGACCGATCTAAGCCAGGCCCTTACGGGAGTTCAGTCGACAACACGGAGGGTACAATGATCGTACACAAGTTCGGCGGCACCTCAGTCGGCCAGAGTGAACTGTTTGGCAGTGTGGCCGACATCATAATCGAGCAGCAACAGCGGATGACACCCGCCGGGTCTGACCAGGCCGGTTCACACTCAGGCGAGATCGCAGTCGTGGTCTCGGCCATGAGCGGCGTCACCGACGAGTTGATCGCCGGGGCACGGGCTGCGACAGAGGGCAAAGATAACGCCTACGGGGAAGTCAAAGCTCGGCTGCTGAGCAGACACCTCGCGGTGGTGGACGCCATGTTGAGTCGTGGGCGCGAACGCCTCGAAGTTGGTGGCCTCTTCGAGGATCAGTTGCACCAACTAGAGCGCCTCTACCGCAGCATCGGTGTGCTCGGAGAGTTGACCGTGCGGAGTCGCGACGCAGTTGCGTCCTTGGGTGAACAGCTTTCAGCCAGCATCCTGGCCGCCATCCTGCGGGAGCGCGGCGCGCGCGCCCAGGCGATCAATGCCAAGGATCTGATAGTGACCGATGAGAGCTTTGGAGCAGCCATACCGCTGATGGCGCCGACACGAGACCGACTGCAGGCGCAGATTCGACCACTGCTCCAACGAGGCGTGATCCCAGTAATCACCGGGTACATCGCAGCCACTCAAAGCGGTGTGACAACCACCTTGGGGGGGGGTGGCAGTGACTACACAGCCGCCATCGTCGGCGCCGGTCTCGACGCCGGCGAAGTGTGGCTCTGGAGCGATGTGAACGGCATCCTCACCGCCGATCCCAACATCGTTCCCCACGCCCGCACGCTATCGGAGCTCTCTTACAGCGAAGCGATGGAACTAGCTTACTTCGGCGCGGAAGTACTCCACCCCAAGACGATCCGTCCGATGATCGAGAACCGGATCCCGCTACGCATCCTGAACAGCTTCAACCCCGACCACCCCGGTACGCTGATCACCGACACGCCCAGTCCCGACCGCGAACTGCTGCCCGCAATCGTCTCTGCGACCGGACTGAGCCTTGTCGCCATAGGGAGTCCGGATCACAACTGGGCCTTGCACATGGCAGCTCGGGCGCTCCAACGCCTCAGCGAAGCAGGCGCTGACGTCCTGATGTTCTCGCAATCTTTTTCCGAGCAGAGCCTGAACCTGGTGGTGCGGGAGCAGGATCAGGAGCACTGCCTGAACATCCTGTGTCGGGAGTTTGGCGACGACTCTCTGCAGGAGTGGTCGAAGCTGCCGCTCAACGGTGATACCTCCAACACTGGGACCTTCCGCAAGCTGGGCGACGTTTGCAGCCTTGGAACCAAGCAGCAAGTTGCCACAATCTCCGTCGTGGGCGTGCCCGGTTGGAATCAAACAGGCCTTTCGTCCCACGCCTTCGCGGCCGTGGGTAAGCATGGAGCCCGCGTCATTGCAGTGGCCCAGGCCGCCACAGAAAACAGCGTCTCCTTCTGCCTTCCCGAGGATCAGTTGGCTGATACTGTGCGCTTTCTGCACCAAGAGCTGGGATTGGAGGAGAGGCATGAATAGGATCCCTGTAGGTATCCTGGGGGCAACCGGCACCGTCGGACAGAGGTTTGTGCAGCTACTCGCCGATCATCCCTGGTTCAAACCGATTGCTCTAGCCGCATCCGACCGCTCCGCGGGACAGCGGTATGCCGACGCCTGCCACTGGCTGCTATCCGAACCGATGCCGGAAGCCGTGACAGCACTGGTGGTGCGCCCCATCAAGCTTAGCCTGGACTGCCATCTGGTCTTCTCTGCGCTGCCCTCGGACGTGGCCGGCCCGGTGGAAGAGAGCTTCGCCGGCGTCGGATACGCCGTCTGCTCCAACGCTGCCGCCCACCGCATGGACCCGGACGTCCCGTTGCTCATCCCCGAGGTCAATCCCGACCACACCGAGCTGATAGACGCCCAACGGCGCCGACATGGAGGGGAAGGCTTCATCGTCACCAGCGCCAACTGCTCGACCACTCAACTGGCCATGGCTCTCAAGCCTCTGCACGATTCCTTCGGCCTGCGCCAGGTGTCTGTGGTCACGATGCAGGCGGTATCTGGAGCAGGGTATCCGGGCCTGCCTGCCATGGACATCTTGGACAACGTCATCCCTTTCATCCCTGGCGAGGAAGACAAGCTGGAGCAGGAGCCCCTCAAGCTGCTGGGAACGCTAGGAGATGGAAGGGTCACCGACGCAGCGTTCGTCGTCAGCGCCCAGTGCAATCGTGTGCCGATCCGGGACGGGCACACCGAATGCGTGTCGGTCGAATTCGAGCACCAACCTGACGTAGGAGCTGTGAAAGCCGCTTTGCGCGAATTCATCGGGCCGTCACGGGTGGCGCGCCTGCCCAGCTCTCCTGCTAGACCCATTCTCGTCCGCAGGGAAGCCGACCGCCCGCAGGCCGCCCGTGACCGCCACGCGCAAGAGGGAATGTCAATCAGCGTGGGGCGAGTGCGGCCTTGCTCCTTGCTCGACGTGAAGTTCGTGGTGCTGGGGCACAATACCCTCCGAGGCGCGGCTGGAGGATCGATCCACAACGCCGAACTCCTGGTAGACCAGGGTTGGATTGCGCGATAGAGACGATGAAAGGTGCAATGCCACGACGGAAACGCCTCACCAACGGCCTTGAATCCCTCTCAGTCAGATCTTGCAGCGGAGTGTAGCATGCCATACCGAATAGCAGGACTCACATCATTGCACGAGATCCTGGGAGACCTCGTCGTCTATCGCAATCTGATCCCGGCAGACGGACGTCTGCCCTCCATTGATCACCTGCGAGGAGACCTGCACCTGGAGGGCAACACGCTACCCCGCAAGACCGAGCTGGATTACGCATCCGTCGTCGCCGAGATGTTGAGACGAGCCAGAGCGCTCGACCAGCCGGACGCGGCAATCCGACACCTGATCTACATCGGCGACACACGAATGAATGACGGCACAGCGTTTCTCAACCTGTGTGCGGCGGGCCAATGGCCAGGATGGGCCTTCATTGGTCGAGATGAATTGAGCCAACCCCCCAAGGTGAAGGTGGAAGGCTCCCTATACGTTGCCAATCGATGGTCTGCACTCCCGGAATTCGTCCGTTTCGTCGAACGCCATGGGTTTGTGCTCGACGAGACCACGGCGGTTGTGATAGACGTGGACAAGACCGCCGTCGGCGCCAGGGGACGCAACGACAGGGTGATTGACGAAGCGCGGGTCGAAGGGGTGAAACGTACGGTCGCCGACCTGCTGGGCCCGCGATTCCACGAGCCGGCCTTCCGCGCAGTTTACGATGAACTGAACCAGCCAGACTATCACTCCTTCACGGCCGACAACCAGGACTACCTGGCCTACATCTGCCTCATGCTAGGCGCAGGACTCGTGGAGCTGGATGCCTTGATCAGCGAGGTCAACTCCGGAGCCATGCGGGGTTTCACTGACTTCATCCACCAGGTCCAGAGCCGTCGCTCAGAACTGGCGCCCACGGGCTTGACCTCCATGCACGACGATGTATGGCAATCCGTCCAGGCGGGAGACCCCACACCTTTCAAGGCCTTTCGCTACAACGAGTACCTGACCACGGTGGCCCGCTTTGGCGACCTGGCTGGAGTGTCGGTGGAAGAAGTGCTCGCGCAGCGGATTGTTATCACCCAGGAGGTAAGGGAGACAGCCGCTGCGCTTCGAGAACGCGGAGCGTTGCTCTTCGGCGTGTCGGACAAGCCTGATGAGGCATCGGTGCCCAACGAGGCACAGGCCAAAGCAGGCATGAAACCGCTGCACCAACTGGAGACTCTCGCCGTGGGCGAGTTGTAGGCGCGCGGCGAACTAGTCGCTCCCGTGAGGCGCCACGGTGCTCTTCGGCTTCAGCATAAGAACGAGCCCCACGAGATACACAGCCAACGTGAAGACGAAGTAGGCGTGGACTACCTGACTTGGCAAGGTCCTGAACAGGCTCGCCACATCGCCGCCGCCCCTGGTTCCGTTGAGGTAGTTGTAGGCCGAGTTAACCAGCGGAGAGATCAGCCCCATGGCCACGAGGTTGACCCACACCCAGTGACGGCGGAAGCGCACCCTGGTGCAGATCGCAAAGATGATGATGAAGGTAGCAAGATCGCATAGATAGGGAGCGGCAGTAACCACCCAGTTCACGTCGCCAGACCACCCAACGTACCCCCAGCGGAAGACCGAGTGGACCCACGTGGGCCAAAAGACGAACTCCTCTATCGCTGCACCTTGCAGAAACGCAACAATGGCGTGGCTGGCCTCGTGGCGCAGCGTCCCGATGAGCTGATAGAGGGGATACGCGAGGAGCCAGACCAAATCCGTTCTCCGCAGTTGTTGCTTCATTACATAGTTCAGGAATCCGCCAGTGCAACACTCCATCGGTACGGGTAGTCGCCTTTGGTGAGTATTCCTCGGCAAACAGCTCCGCCGACAGCCAAGCTGTCTATGGCCATCCTTGCGAAGGTTCCCAAACCTTCGCAAGGATGATTCCGTAGTCTGCTAGAGCAATGCGGGTTTGCACCCGCAGCATCGGTTCCCCCTTCTGATCACCCATCAGTCCATCGCTCGAGGAGAGCGAAGAACAGGTAGAGCACCGCGATTGCACCAGCGCCGGCTAGCAAGCAGGGCAACGCTGTCAGCATGTTGCCAAGACCGAACAACAGCCCGATCAGGGCACCCCCAACCACCACCAAGACGACGATGGCGGCGCCTAGCAGCCAGAGTTCATTGCGCTTGCGCATGCCACGGTAGTCGGTTGGAGGACGCTCGTGGGAATTCATCTCGTTCCCAGCATACACTCACACCTGCAAACTACCATATCACCCTTGGCCGGGCATGACTATTGTCTCAGGCGCATGAAAAAACGACATGAACACCTGGGCGCAGACGCCTTCTGCAGTCAGAAGGCCCCACCTAGAGCCAGAGGCAGCACCACTGGTCTGAGAACGGGAGGAGCTGAGAGTCGTCGCGCACAACCAAATGCTGTGAGGTGCCAGACGACCCTGCCGTGAAACGAGATCTCAACCACATGAAAACACACACGACAACCGAACCAGTCGTGACTGACGGACCGCTGGAAACCAGAATCATCAGTAGCGAGACTCTACCGATGATTCTCGTGATTGGGCTCTAGGCCCTGGGACTCCGAATCACTTCACTAGGTCTCTGAATTCATCCGGGGTCAAGTCCACATCCCTCAAGATGCTCTTCAAGACCTTTGGATGAAGGATCTTGCCGGAGTGATAGGGGACAGTTGCTCTCTTTCCTTTTTGGTTCTTGTAGATCTTGTGGCTTCCGCTTTGCCGTGCGAGGAAGAATCCTGCCTTTCCAAGGCCCTTATCGCCACAGCGGCGGTTATCCTTGGAAGCCTCTTGGTCATACTGCGACCTCTAGTGAGGTCAAGCTGACAGATTCAGGCTGGGGGATGTCCTCACGGCTTTCTATTCTGTCTTCTATGTGAAGG
>JAUWLF010000143.1 GCA_030613785.1 Chloroflexota bacterium
CAGCACCGCCACCGTGACCGCCGGGACCTATCCCTACGCCGTGGCGGTCAACCCGGACACCAACAAGATCTACGTCGCCAACCAGGGTAGCCACAACGTCACGGTCATCGACGGCACCGCCAACAGCACTGCCCCCGTGGCCGTCGGGACGTATCCCTTCGCCGTAGCGGTCCACCCGGACAGCAACCTGCTCTACGTGGCCAACTATAATAGCAATAACGTGACGGTCATCGACGGCGCCGACAACAGCACCGCCACCGTGGCCGCCGGGACGTATCCCTGGGCCGTGGGGGTGAACGCGGTGACCAACAAGATCTACGTCGCCAACTTCGGTAGCCACAACGTCACGGTCATCGACGGCGCCGACAACAGCACCGCCGGCGTGGCCGCGGCGACGAATCCCCGCGCCGTGGCGGTGAACCCGGTGCCCAACAAGATCTACGTCGCCAACCAGGGTAGCGCCAACGTGACGGTCATCGACGGCACCGACAACAGCACCGCCACCGTGGCCGTCGGGACGGAGCCCTACGCCGTGGCGGTCAACCCGGACACCAGCAAGATCTACGTCGCCAACTTTAATACCAATAACGTGACGGTCATCGACGGCACCGACAACAGCACCGCCACCGTGGCGGCCGGGACCGATCCCTACGCCGTGGCGGTCAACCCGGACACCAACAAGATCTACGTCGCCAACCAGGGTAGCGACAACGTGACAGTCATCGACGGGACCGACAACAGCACCGCCACCGTGGCCGCTGGAACAGGGCCCTACGCCGTGGCGGTCAACCCGGTGACCAACAAGATCTACGTCGCCAACCGTAGTAGCAATAACGTGACGGTCATCGACGGCACCGACAACAGCACCGCCACTGTGACCGCCGGGACCTTGCCCTCCGCCGTGGCGGTCAACCCGGTGACCAACATAATCTACGTCGCCAACTTCTATAGCAATAACGTGACGGCGATCACGCCGGTCCGCACTGAGCCCAGTCCCCTGACGACGAACATCACGCCCCTGCCGGGTAATGCCACCGTGCTGCCCCGGCCCACCTTTTGCTTGAGCGCCAGCAGCACCTTCAGCCCCACCGCGCCCCTTGTCCGCCACATCTACTATCAGGTCGATACTTGCACCGGCCCCTGGCTCAAGGCCAGCCCCGACGGCGCCAGCGGCAGCGGCCGCACCCCGCCCTTGTTGCCTGGCACGCACCTGATCTTTGCCTTTGCCGTGGACGGGCAGGAGGCCACCTCCATCAATACCGGGCAGGGCAGCAGCCCTTTGATCGGCCAGATCAGTGCCTATCATTTCCTCATGAACGGGTGTCAGACCTTCCTGCCGCTGACTCTGAAGCGTTATTGAGGGCTTAGGGCGATCAGGATCTGGCGAAGTGCGCATCGCTGCGTCGACGCAGGTGTTCTATACACTGACTGAACGTATGCCCACCAACGTAGGGAGGTATCGACGATGACTGAGCTTCTCATCGAGGAGATTCCCCTGGGCGATGTCCGCCTGCGCGACTTCGTGGAAGTACCCTGGCGCCTCCATAGGGGAGATGCCAACTGGACGCCTCCTCTCCGGGCCGAGTACCTGGGCAGCAGGCTCCTGGGGCTGCCGGGGTTGCTGACACCCAGGCACCCATACCACCAACACGCGGAGGTCACCCACTTCCTCGCCAGACAAGGCTCAGCACTGCTGGGCCGCATCTCCGCCGCCATCAACCACCGGTTCAACGACCACCATCATACACAAATCGGCTTCTTCGGTTTCTTCGAGACTGTCCAAGATTTCGACGTGGCCTCCGCCCTCCTGGATGCCGCCCGCAACTGGGTCACAGAACGCGGCCTCAAAGTGCTCCGTGGGCCAGGAGAGTACTCCAATGCAACGCACGAGCGGCAGGGAGTGCTGATCTCAGGCTTCGAGTACCCACCTACTGTCGAGTTGACCCACAACCCACCCTACTATGACGAGTTCCTCGATCGGTATGGGTTCCACAAAGCCAAGGATTACCACGCCTACGTAGGGGACGAGCTCAGATCTGAGGATGCTTCTCGCCTGGCCCGGATTGCAGAACGCGTTCGTACCCGACACGGCATCACGACCCGTATGGCCGATCTGAAGTCGTTGTCCGAGGAGATACGGCTCCTGGTTAGGATCTACAATGAAGCTTGGGCCAAGAACTGGGGGTTTCTGCCTCTGACCGACGAGGAGGCGCATGCACTGGCCGAGAGTCTGCGGCCTGTGCTGATCCCCCAGCTACTTCGTTTTGCCTTCGTGAAGGGCGAGCCAGCCGCAGTCGTGGGCGCCATACCAGATCTCTACGTCGCCTTGCGACCGCGGTGGCGCCGGCCTTTGGACACAGACCTGGTGCGCACGGCGCGAGTGTTGTTGCAGCGTCGCCGCATCCAGCGACTAAGGGGCATGTTCTTCGGCATACGCCCAGCGTTCAGACAGATGGGCATAGATGCTATCCTTTTTGGCGAGGTGCTCGCCGCAGGGTTGCGCCTGGGGTATACGTGGCTTGAGTCCTCAATGATCCTGGAAAACAATCAGGCCATCATCATGTTGGTCGAGACCTTGGGGATGCGCCTCTACAAGACCTGGCGCATCTACGATTTGGACCTGTAGCCCGTAGGCCCCCCTACCCTTTTCCCTCGTCCTCCCACTCCTCTGGATCAATCCCTAGAGCGTGAGCGAGGAGAGCCGTATTGAGGCCACGCCATATTCCTCAAATGGGCAGCGTACGCCAGTGGCGCGCCAAAGATCAGTAGCACGGAGGTCGCGTTGAGCACCAGCGTCTGGCCAAGACTCATCAAGGGGAAATACCACACGAGGAAGAAGGTATAGACCAGATAGTTCGAGCCTGCAGAACAAGAGAAGAGCCTCGTCAAGTTGGCTATGGCCAGGGAGGGCAGGACCACCCAGTGGACACCCAGGAGCAGACCATGCACGTAGGTCTCCGGCCTGACAAGGGCTGCCGCCTGGGGCCCTCGCTGCACGAAAGAAGGCCTTACTCCCGCAGCTTAGCCCCGATCTCCCGGGCGAGGTGTTTTGCGATCCTGGCGTGTACTTTCGCCACCTCTGCATCGGTTAGAGTCCGATCTAGATGCCGATAGGTCAAGGAATACGCGAGGCTCTTCTGGCCAGCGGGGATTGGTTCCCCGCGATAGATGTCGAAGAGAGTCACCTCCACCAGAAGCCCGCCGCCACCATCGCGAATGAGATCCTCCACCTGCCCAGCCGGAATATCCTCCTCAACGATCAGGGACATGTCCTGGCTGATCGCGGGGAAGCGCGAGATGGCCTGGTGATAGCGGATGGGCTCTACCTGGTCGAGCAGCTCCTCCAGGTCCAACTCCAGCAAGACCACGGCCTGCTCAGGAAAATCGAAGCTCGCCCGTACCTGAGGATCCACCTCGCCCAGCACCCCGATCTCCACATCCCGTAGTTTGAGAGCCGCCGCGCCGCCAGCGCGGAAACTGGGATGTTCGACAGGTACGAAACCTCCGTCGGTCAGCCCCAGGCGGTTCAGAAGAGTCTCCACGACGCCCTTCAGATCATAGAAATCCACGTGTCCTTGCTCCTCCGCGAGCCAAGAACGTGGCCCTCGAGGGCCGGTCAAAGCCACGGCCAGGCGTCGAGGCTCAGCGGGCAACTCCTCTCCCGCTTGAGGCAGGTACACTCGGCCAATCTCGAACAGCCCCACCCGCTCCGTGTAGCGCAGATTATCCCTCACCGCCTCCAGCAGACTGGCCATCAGCGTGCGGCGCATATACTCCCGCTCCGTCGTCAGCGGGTTCGATATTCTGACATAGTCCCGCGGGTTCAACTCTGCTCCGCCAGGGTCCAGCCTCGCGAAACTATCGAGATTGCTCAAGGAGTAGGTTATCGCCTCCGTGAGTCCGCAGCCGACCAGGATATCTCGTATCCGCTCCTCTCCCTCGAGGGAGTAGTCTCTCTCCTGGGGCGGCAGCTCGTCCTTCATCAGAGTGGTGGGCAGCTTCTCGTATCCATAGACGCGGGCCACTTCCTCAATCAGATCAGCGGGGATGCTGACGTCCAGACGATAGTGAGGCACCGCGGCGCGAATCACCTCACCCTCCACCTGGCAATCGAACTCGAGAGACTCCAAGATGTTCACGATCTGTGACGTGCTCAGCGCCACGCCCAGAATGCGTTCCACCTCCGTGGGCGTCAACTCGACGACCTTGGCCTCGGGCTTGAGAGGATAAGCGTCAGCATAACCAGCTTCGATGGTCCCACCAGCCAACTCCTGCATCAACTTGGCGGATCGCTCGATGGCGATCATGGTCAACTGAGGAGCCACTCCTCGCCCAAACCGCGCCGCCGCCTCGCTAGGCAACTTCAATGCCTGGGAGATACTGCGTATGTTGATGTTGTTGAAATTGGCTGACTCGATGAGGACATTCGTGGTCTTCTCAGAGACCTCGCTCTCCAGCCCACCCATGACCCCGGCGATGGCCAGCGGACCCCCGCCATCGGTGATCAGCAGCATATCTTCAGTCAAAGCTCGGCTTTCTCCATCCAGCGTCGTCATGTGCTCGCCCAGATGTGCCCGGCGGATGATAATCACCGGGACAGCCGACGGAGGCGTTGCACCATCCCTGTCGTGCAACAAGTCGTAGTCGAAGGCGTGCAGAGGCTGGCCCCATTCCAGCATCACGTAGTTGCTGACGTCCACGATGTTGTTGATGGGCCTCATGCCCGCCAGGGTCAGACGACGTTGCAGCCAGGGCGGCGACGGTCCTATGCGCACGTCTCTCACCAGAGCAGCCGTGTAGCGGGGGCACAGCTCAGGATCGACGATCTCCAAGTCCACCCACGGCAAAGAGGCTTTCCCCGTCTTGTCTGCCAAGTCAGGCCAGCTACCCAACTTCGGCTCCTTCCCAGTGAGCGCAGCCACCTCTCGAGCTACACCCACGACGGAGAAGCAACGCGCCAGATTCGGTGTGAGATCGAGTTCCAGCACCGTGTCGCCCATGTACTCCTGCAACGGCATGCCGGTCGGTGCATCATCCTCCAGGATCATGATGCCTTCGTGCTCGTCGGAGATCCCCAACTCCTTCTCGGAACACACCATGCCCTCGGAGCGAACGCCTCGGATCTTGGCCGGCTTGAGGGTGATGTATCTCAGTTCCTCGGAATAGCCGTCAATGAGCCGTGCCCCCCGCGTGGCGAAGGCGACCTTCTGGCCCTTGTCGCCAACTCGGATGTTGGGTGCGCCCGTGACCACCGCCATCGGCTCGCCCGTGCCGAACTCCACCACAGCAATGGTGAGGCGGTCGGCGTTGGGGTGAGGTCTTACCTCAACTATCTCCCCTACGAGTATCTTCTCTCTGTCCCATTCTGAACCTATATGCTCAATGCCCCCTACTTCCAAACCCGCAAGGGTCATTCTCTCAGCAAGTTCCGCAATCGGCAGCGTTATGTCCACGTAGTCCTTCAACCAACTTATCGGCACCCTCATCACTGTCTCCTCTCAAGTAGGACAACTCCTCCCTTGGGCGAACGTCCTCCCCGCGACTTCCTACCCGAACTGGCCCAAGAAACGAACATCGTTGCTGTAGAAAAGCCTGATGTCGTCGATGTTGTGTTTGATCATGGCGATGCGCTCTGGACCCATCCCAAAGGCGAAGCCACTGTACACGTCCGGGTCATAACCTCCGTTGGTCAAGACCTGCGGGTGAACCATGCCCGCGCCGCAGATCTCCACCCAGCCGGTGTGCTTGCAGACACGGCATCCCTCCCCACGGCAGATGATGCAGTCCATGTCCACCTCCACGCTGGGCTCGGTAAAAGGGAAGTAACTGCAACGAAAACGCACCTGGCGGTCCGCGCCGAACATCTGGCGGGCGAAATCGATCATGGTCCCTTTCAGGTCAGCGAGGGTGATGCGCCTGCCCACTGCCAACCCCTCCACTTGATAGAACATGAACTCCGAGCGAGCGGTCACCGCCTCGTACCTGTAGCACTTGCCAGGCAGGATCACGCGTATCGGATCTGGGCAATGCCTCCTCATGCTACGGATCTGACCGGGAGAGGTATGCGTCCGCAGGACCACCCTGGGATTCACGTAGAACGTGTCCCACATATCCCTGGCCGGATGATCGGGAGGCATGTTCAGCAACTCGAAGTTGAGGTAGTCAGTCTCCACCTCCGGCCACTCCTCCACCTGGAAGCCCATCTGAGCGAAGATCCCATACATCTCACGCAACGTCTGGGTCGTGAGGTGCAGCCGCCCCAGGCTGACGGGCCGGCCGGGCAACGTCACATCAATGGTCTTGAGCATCTCTACGGCCGGCCGACTCAGTTCCTCTTCACGCGCCTCATACGCTGCCTGCAAGAGATTCTTCAGTTCGTTGGCAGCCTGGCCGAAAGCAGCCCGCTCTTCGACTGGCACCTGCGAGATGCCTCTCAGCAGTTGCGTTAGAGCGCCCGCTTTGCGACCCAGGTACTTGACCCGCCACTCGTTCAACTCTGCCGGATTGGCCGCCCCTTGCAGATCATCCAGGGCCGTCTTCTTCAACTCTTCTGCCTTCTCCAACATCGTGCGTACTCCTTCATATCAGAAAACCCTCTTCAACGGTCCATTGAAGAGGGCTGTGTGGACCAGCGAGAAATGACCCGATCATCCAGGTGACATGGATCGAAATGTGCCCTCTATGGCACTCCTAAAGGCGAAAATTGCCATACCCCCGCGAACAATCACCGCTGCGTTCATCACCACACCTTATTTTGCCCATTGTACCACAAAACCATGAGCCATGCAAGGAGCCGTATTCACTCACCTATAATGTTACCGAAATGGTATAGTTCACTCAAATGATAATGTTACCGAGGGAACTATGCCCAACGAAGAGAGGATGACGTTGAACGAACGCAGGAAGTATCTCCGACTGATCAAGAAGCGGTATCT
>JAUWLF010000133.1 GCA_030613785.1 Chloroflexota bacterium
ATCTCCACAACGACAGCCTACAGGTTCTCTCACCGGTTTTAAGGTTACTTGAAAGGCTTTATCGGCATCAAAGTGTTGATATACAGACTTGAGCTTCCAGCCACTTTCAGGGATAACTCCAATTCCTCTCCAATCGGCGTCTCCAACAGCTAAGGCTGTCGCTATAATTTCCAGTGCTTTTTTATTACCCTGGGGCTTCACAACACGGCGATAGGCAATTTCTACACGCGGTAGATTTTCCTCGCTTTGTTTTACCAGCTTGTCTATGCACAGTAGAATATCGATTGGTTCGAAGCCAGAGATGACACAGCCAACACTATAATTACGGGGGATAAATTCATATGGTTCAGAGCCAATGATAGCGCTGACATGTCCGGGACCGATGATACCATCCAATCGAATTTCACCTGTGTTCAGCAATGCTTCTATTACCGGTGGAGTGCGCTTGAGCAGCGAAAGGACGTAAAAATTTGCTATGCCTTCCTGGTGCGCCTGCATTATAGAGGCAGCGATGGTAGGGGCGGTGGTCTCGAACCCAATGCCCAGGAAAACCACCGGGCGGTCCAGGTTGTCCCTGGCGATCTGGAGAGCATCCAGGGTGGAGTAGACGACCCGCACGTCGGCTCCCTCAGCCTTCGTCTTCTCCAGGCTGCTCCGGCTGCCCGGCACCCGCAACATGTCGCCGAAAGTGGTGAGGATGACGTCTGGCTCGCTGGCCAGGGCTATGGCCCAGTCAAGGTCGGCGTTGGCTGTGACGCACACAGGACACCCTGGGCCGGCGAGCATCTCTATGGTGGGGGGCAGAAGTTGACGGATACCATGCTTGAAGATGGAGACGGTGTGGGTGCCACAGAATTCCATGAGGCGGACGGGACGGGTGGAACGGCGACGAATCTTGTCCACCAGGGCCGCTGCCACGGTGGGATCACGGAACTCATCAAGGTATTTCATCATCCACTTCCATGAGGTCCGATATCTGCCGAAACATCTCCAGGGTTTCGCGTGCTTCTTCTTCATCGAGAATGCCGATGGCGTACCCGGCATGGACGATCACGTAGTCACCCACCCTGGCCTCCGGCGTCAGGTCCAGGCTGACCACGCGGCCCACACCGCCCATCTCCACCTCAGCTTGAAGTTCCGTGATCGATTTCACCCGGAGCGGCACAGCTACACACATGTTTCAGTCCTCGCTAGTCTACAGTCTGCATCGTGGAATTGGCGATGATGGCCTGGCCGAGAGAGACGCCGCCATCGTTGCAAGGCACCCGGCTGTGAGTCAGGACCTCGAAGCCGTCCTCGCGCAGAGTGGCCACGGTCTTCGTGAACAGCAGGCGGTTCTGAAAGCAGCCACCGCTCAAGGCCACGCGGTCAAGGCCGGTCTCGCTGGCAGCAACCCGACACATGTCAAGGCTGATCTGGGCCATGGTGTTGTGGAGCCTGAGGGCGATGGCTGGTGCCGGAACCTGGCCTAGCAGGTCATCTAGGATGCCTTGCCAGATGTCCGCTAATTGAACGGCTCTGATTCCATCTAGTTCGACGATGGAGAAGGGATAGCTCGTTCCATCATCCTGGTCCGCGGCTATCATCTCCAATCGGATGACCGCCTGCGCCTCGTACGTCGCCCGGCCGTGAAAGCCGAGCAGGGCGGATACCGCGTCGAAAAGGCGGCCACAACTGGAGGTCAATGGTGCGTTGATCTCCTGGTCAATCTGCTGCTTGATGATGTGTACCTCCAGTTCGTCCATCTCTCCGAGGAAGGGGAGGGCGGCGCTCAACCCTTCCTCACCCAGCAGGGAGTAGAGGTGTCCGATAGCCATCCGGTAGGGCTTGTGGATGGCTGCCTCGCCGCCCGGCAGAGGTACATACTGTAGGTGCCCCACTCTGCGGAAGCTTCGATAGTCGGCTACGAGGAACTCCCCGCCCCAGATGGCGCCATCTGTGCCGTAGCCCGTGCCGTCCAGGGCGACACCGATTACCTCCCCGTCCGCTCCGTTGTCTACCATGCAGCTCACGATGTGGGCGTGGTGGTGTTGCACGGGGACCAACTGCACCGATTCACCATAACCTAGCGCATACTTGGTGGCCAGGTAGTCGGGATGCATGTCATAGGCGACGATCTCTGGTTCCAGGCGAAAGAGGCGCTTGTAGAGCTCGATGGAGGCCTGGAAGTGCTCCAGCGTCTCCATGTTTCCCATGTCGCCGATGTGTTGGCTGAGGAATGCGTATTCGTCCTTCGTGGCGCAGAAGGTGTTCTTCAGTTCGGTCCCACAGGCCAGGATTTGCTGGGCCTTGAAGGACAGGCGTATGGGGAAGGGCGCATACCCTCTGGAGCGGCGCAATGGCTGAGACCTTCCCTCCACCACCATCCACACGCTGTCGTCGTATCGGGCATAGATCTCGCGGTTGTGTACGAGAAAGTAGTCGGCGATGCCTCGCAGCCGGGTGAGGGCCTCGTCGTTCTTGATGGCGATGGGCTCCTCGCTGACGTTGCCACTGGTCATGATCAGAGGTCGGCCCATCTCTCTGAGCAGTACGTGGTGCAACGGTGTGTAGGGCAGCATCACTCCCAGGTACCTGTTCCCCGGGGCCACGAGACGGCAGACGGTAGAGTCATCCTTCCACGGCAGCAGCAGGATGGGGCACTGAAGGGAGGACAGCAGTTCTTCTTCCTCTCTCGACACCAGGCAGTGGGTCGTGATCTTCTCCATCGTGGCCATCATCACCGCCATGGGCTTGGCGGGTCTTCGCTTCCTCTGGCGCAGCCGTCGAACCGCCTCCTCGTTGGTGGCGTCGCAGGCCAGATGAAACCCGCCCAGGCCTTTGATGGCCAGGATGCGGCCCTCAGTCAAGAGTTGGACGGCTGCGGAGATCACGTCTTCCACGCCCACCGCGGTCCCGTCTTCACCGAGCAAGCTGAGATGAGGCCCACAGATGGGGCAAGCGTTGGGTTGGGCGTGGAAGCGACGGTCCAGAGGGTTGTCGTATTCCGCCTGACAATCGGGACACATGGTGAAATCGCGCATAGTCGTCTTGGGGCGATCGTAGGGAATGTCCTCGATGATGGTGAAGCGCGGACCGCAGTTGGTGCAGTTGGTGAAGGGGTACCGGTAGCGTCTATCTTGTGGGTCGAGTAGCTCCCTCAAGCAGTCCTGGCAGGTGGCGATGTCGGGAGAGATCAACTGATACTCTCCCTCCTGTGTCACGCTGCTCCGTATCTCGAACTGCCGGTAGCCATCTGGGGGGCTATCGGTCGCGGTTATGCTTTCAACGTGGGCCAGAGGAGGCGCCTGCGCTTTCAAGTCTGCGAGGAACTGGATGAGAGCTGGCGAACGCCCTTCCACTTCGATATCAACCCCGGCCGAGGTGTTGCAGACCCAGCCGGCGAGGCTGTGTTCGTGAGCCAGTTGATAGACGAAGGGGCGAAAACCCACGCCCTGTACCACTCCGGTCACGTGGATCTTCTTCAAGGAGATAGGCTCTCGTTGATTCAACTACTCACGCACCTCCAGGCTGTCCGTCCAGGAACGCTGGCCTAGTGGTCAGCCGGCTTGGCGATGATGAGCTTGAAGATGCCCTGTACGGACAGGTCTTCCACCCTCTCAATCTCCAGTCCCGCTTTCGTCACGTTCTCCACGGTCCGCCGGTTGATGTTGGGCCCCATAGTTCTGACTACGAGGGGATTGGCAGCGTCCATCAGCACTCCCAGCGCTTCGCTCCTGGCCCGCATGTGCTCTATCAGCCTGATCTCCCCATCGGGCTTGCAGACTCGCCCCAGTTCTTTCAGCCCGATGACAGGATCGGGCACCGAGCAGAATACGAAGGTCGCCACCACCGTATCGAAGCTGTCGGCCGGAAAGTCCAACTTCTGAGCGTCCATCTGACGGAGGTCGACGTCCAAACCCAGCGTCTTCGCCAGCCTCCGCGCCCTTGATAGCATCCCTTCACTGAGATCAATGGCCGTAACGTTGACGCCATCAGGGTAGTAGCGCATGTTCTTGCCCGTGCCGACGCCAATCTCCAATACCTCTGGCCCCTTCACTCCTGCCCACAGGCGCTTGCGCCAGGGTGCATAGAGGAGGCGCTCGATGGGCGCTTCGGAGATGTCATACAAGCCTGCGATACGGTTGTACCGGTTCCTGGTCTTGGCCGTGAGTTCAGGGTCTATGCTCATTTAGTGCTCGCCATTCAGCGTCTTGAGGAATTCCAGCACATCCTCCACATCCTGGTTTGACATGTGCCAGCGAGGCATCGTCAGGTCCAGGGGTTCGCCTGCCGGATTCAACCCCAGCGTGATGGCCCTCTTTATCGTTTCATCGGTGAACGGTGGGTGTTCCTCTCCTTCCTCGTGCTCTTCTTCGATCAGATGGTGATAGCGGATGTCGGAGGGCACGTCCGTGCCCATCATCACAGGTGCACCTCCACGACCGTCGGCCCCATGGCAAGTAGCACAACTTCCTCCGCGCATGTAGAGCCAATTGGGACCACCCTCGAAGGGGATGCGCTCACCTCGCTCGTTGCTGCCTGTGAAATAGATGAGCTGACCGTTGGAGACATATGTCTCGGAGCCAGCCACGTCCGAACCGGGTCTCGTCACCACGTAGGCCCCGAAGAAGAGGGCCACACACACAACCAGCACGACTCCCGCGACCACAGCAGCCGCGACGACCACGAGCCAACTCACGCGCGAACTCATCATCCACCTCCTACGTAGCCTGTTACTTGGGAGCTTAGACGTCCGCCCCGCACTGCGGGCAGTGATGCCAGTCACCCGCGACTGGCTGCCCACAACTAGGGCACTCCCGGGGCGATGGCGCGATGCCACCCTGAGGTCGGCTGGTGGTACGGACCAGCCAGACTATACCCAAGATCAGCAGCACGAGCAAGCCCAACGGGAAGAGCATGGCCACCAACACGAACAGCCAGCCAAACATGCCTCCGAAGAAGCCTCCTGGAAACCTTCCCGTGCCACCGCAGAAGGGGCACCAGTCCCCGGACGACTCGCTTACCATCATGCCAGGTCCCATCATCCCCCAGCCACCGTATCCGCCGAAGAGGAGAGGTAGGATGGTAACACCACATATGAAGATGATCAGTACTATCCCGGCGAATACGCCTGCTTGCATCCAGTTTCTCCTAGTCATATGCTGTTCTCCTTTCACTGTATATGACCTTTTCCACAATCGCCCCATTGGCGAGATCGGCCGGCAGCAGATGCGAGCCTCAGAACGTGAGAACTCTGTCGGATTCAACCACCCACTGCGCCAACTGACTCATCGTGCTGATCTCAGCGCCTTCTATCAAGTCAAGCTCTCTGATACCACGAGCCTCGGCGCAGGCTCCGCAGGCCTTGACCTGCGCCCCTTTCGTGATCACCGCTTTGAGCATTCGCTCCAGGTTGTAGTATCCTTGTGGCGTTGATTGATTGGGCAAAGCGCAGGTCACGGCATCCGCCAGCAGGAAGATGCGGACTTCAATATCGCTCTGCCCTCGCTGCAGCGCCATCGCTAGCCGCATGGCGTTGTACAGTTTCTCCGACCCATACGGGGCGTCGTTGACGACAAACAACACTCTCATTCTCTGTCTCCCTCTTGGACTTCCTCAAGCATTCTAGTGATGTCTACTACTCCACACAGCAGCTCATCTTGGTGATGTCCCTTCTGAAGGACTGGGCGGCGATCTTCGTGGCCTCAGATAGCGTGGGGAAGATATGAAGCGTATCTATTACATCGTCAACGGTCATGCTGTTCTTGACAATCATGACACCTTCGTGTATGAGATCAGCCGCCTGAGGTGCCAGGATGTGGACCCCAACTATCTCCTGAGTTGTATTATCGATCACCATCTTGATGGCGCCTCTTGTGTCTTTGATGGCCTGTGCCTTTGGCACCAGTTCCATGGGCACGGTGTTGCACCTGCACGTGATTCCGTTTTCGATCCCCTGCTCATCCGTTGAACCCACGGCTCCAAGCTGAGGATCGGTGAAGACTGCGTGAGCCACAACCCTGTAGTCCATCTTCTTCTTATTGTCGGCCAGGGCGTTGTGTGCTGCAATCATGCCCTCCTTTGCGGCGACGGTTTCGAGCATCGGCTCGCCAACAACGTCGCCGGCGGCCCAAACATTGTCGCCGGCCTGCATCTCGTCGTCGACCACTATTTCTTGTTCCTGGCCCAGCTTGATTCCGAGTTTCTCCAACCCTAGACGGGAGGTGTTTGGTCTCCTTCCCGTGGCGATGAGCAACTGTTCGCCTCTGTAGACCCTTTCCTCGCCACTCACAACTGCGTTGACGACCTTTTCTTTGCCTTCCTGTCTGACACCCTTCGCCTCAACGCCGGTGCAGATCTCTATTCCCTCGTCCTCCAGATAGCCCTTCAGGAGTATGCCCAGCTCCGGCTCCTCCCTGGGGACTAGTCTATCGAACCATTCTAGCACACAGACTCTGGTCCCAAACCTGGAAAACAACTGGGCGAACTCCACCCCCAGAGGCCCTCCGCCTAGAACAATCATCGACTCCGGCAGTTCTTTCAACTGTAGTGCTTCAATGTTTGTCAGATAGCCGATCTCATCGATCCCTTGAATGGGAGGCACAAGCGAGGAGGAACCCGTAGCTGCAACGAACTTTTCGGCTTTGTAACTTTCTTCTCCTATCCTGACCTCGGCGCCTGTCACGAATTCGGCATCGCCTGTGATGAATTCGACATATGGCAACGCTCCCAGTACTTTCTCATACTTCTCTCCCCGCAGTCCTCTTATGAGGCTGTCCTTTGCTTCCATGATCGTCCGGAAGTCGAAAGAAACGGATGTATTTACGCCTGCGAGGCTCTGTGCCCTCGCCCTGCCTATCACCTCGCCGACATGCAGTAGATGTTTGGTGGGCAGACAGCCGACATTCACACAGGTTCCACCAATTCCGACAGCGCTGTTGTTCACCATCAACGTCTTGGCTTGGAGCTCGTTGGCATTCATCGCGGCTGCGAAGCCTGCCGCTCCTCCGCCCAGGATAATCAAGTCGAATTCCTTCATATCCCACCATTTCCTGTCAGGCCGCGATGGCCGAGTACCTCTCGATGCGCTTCAAGGTGCAGAGACCCTGAGCCAACGAGAGTGTGCGCTCATCTCTAGGCTGGTCAGCAGCTACAGACTAGGGCTCTCTAGAGAGTGTGGACTGAGAATAGCCTCATGCTGCAGCGGGACTGCAAGTCCCGCCGGTCGCTGGATTGCCCTTCGACAGGCTCAGGGCAAGCTCAGGACAGGCGAATCCAGCGGCAGCTCCGAGAAGCGCTTTTCAACACCCTCTCTCTACTAGCTTGCCAACAACTGCTCTAGCCTCTTACGGTCAAATCCTATCACCACTTCCCCGTCGATCACGATGATTGGGGTAGTCATGAGTCCCAACTCTCCCAGATCGGCCAAGGCTTCCTCATCCTGGGTGATGTCTCGATCTATGAACTCGACCCCGCTCTGTGAAAGGAACTCCTTCACCCTTGCACAGAACATTCAACCTGGCTGGCTGTACAATGTGATCACTTTCTGGGTCATCGCTTTTCTCCTTGTCTGCACTTAGACTCCACTTCTCTTTGAGCGCTTCCTGCTAGAGTTTCACTCGTCGCAGCAGCAGCGCGTTGAAGGCGACGATTCTTCCCTGTCTATTCCTTATTCTGGTGGCTCACCCCATGCCCCACCGATGGCCCGACGCTTCGGCGTCGGGACCGGATCCACTCTTCCGCCCCTAACCGGAGCCGCGACTCGCATATCCGCTAGGCGCTGAGGCTCAAGCCAACCCGCTGGCTGAGGGATAGGCTTCGGGGCCGGCTCGTTTGTGTCTTTGGCCCGACCCTGAAGGGTCGGCTCACTGTACGGCAACCGCCCCCTCTCCCGACTCGTTGGCCCACCCCATGGCCCACGGAGGGGCGGCGGCTGCCGCGGCGGGACGGGATCCACGCTTCCGCCCCTACCCGCAGCGCGACTCGCATATCCGCTAGGCACTAAGGCTGACGCGAACCCGCTGGCTGAGGGATAAGCTTCGGGGCCGGCTGGTTCTTGTCTTTGGCCCGACCCTGAAGGGTCGGCTCACCGTACCGCCACCGCCACTCGTCTGCCGACTCGTTGGCTCACCCCATGGCCCACGGATGGGCCGACGCTTCAGCGTCGGGACCGGATCCACTCTTCCGCCCCTAGCCGCAGCGCGACTCGCATATCCGCTAGGCACTGAGGCTCACGCCAACCCGCTGGCTGAGGGATAAGCTGCGGGGCCGGCTGGTTCTTGTCTTTGGCCCGGCCCTGAAGGGTCGGCTCGCAGTAGCGCAACCGCCCCCCGTCTCTCGACTCATTGGCTCACGCCATGCCCCACGGATGGGGCCACGCTTCAGCGTCGGGACCGGATCCACTCTTCCGCCCCTAGCCGCAGCCGCGACTCGCATATCCGCTAGGCGCTGAGGCTCACGCCAACCCGCTGGCTGAGGGATAAGCTTCGGGGTCGGCTGGTTCTTGTCTTTGGCCCGACCCTGAAGGGTCGGCTCACCGTACCGCCACCGCCAGTCGTCTCCCGACTCGTTG
>JAUWLF010000102.1 GCA_030613785.1 Chloroflexota bacterium
GGCGCGATTGAAGACTTCGATGCGCAGTTGGTTCGATTCTGGGACTAGCATGATGTCGCTGACGACAAGATCGGGCCGGTCGCCGACCTCGGGACCTACGAGCACGTCTATCAGAACCGTCAGTTCGATACCGCGATCGACGACGGTGTAGGGGCCGGGGATGATCTGGCCCGGCCGAATGCTGTCCGAACCATTAAAGACCCGGTTTCCGTCATCGTCCCAGATACTTCCGCTGAAGGTCAAGGAGTCATGGGGGGCCAGGTCAACCTCTACAAAAGTGATCAAGGGGGCGTAGTTGTCAGTGCAGCCCTCACCAAGACATTCAGTCGCCTCGGTCTCGATGGCGTCGAAGAGCGTGAATAGATCATAGAACCGGTCAGGATACAGGTATCTATATGTGCCGTCGGTCGCATCGAACGTGGGAGGACCCCTCCAGTCAGCAGTGAGGGTTTGATCGTTGGCCGTGAAGGTGCCTTTGATGGGCCCTTTGTAGCCCCCCAGCCCGGAGGTCTCGAGCGACTGGAAAGTGACGCGCACTGTGCGCTGGCACCCTCTGCCCTCCCAGGTCTGGCTGTTGCTGGGGGGCGATTCACGGTCGGGGCCACCGGTGACGCCGCTGTGGGTCGTAACGTAGAACTGCAGCCTTTCGTCACAGGTGGGCCAGAGGTCGGTGATCTCATGCTCGTGGTAGTCAGCGAAGAGACGGACGTCGGTACCGACGGCCCTGAGGAAGGTGCCATTGACATACACTCTGAAACCGCTAATCTGCGTCTCGTCCCCGTCCCAGCTCCAGTGCAACATGGCCGGCCCCTCGCCAAAGGGCCCGAAGGTCAATGGATGGAGAACGGGCGCTGCGAAGCGCGCCTCTTCGCAAGAGCCTTCGCAGAGGCGATACTCAGCCCGGAAGTAGTCTCCCTCTGGCCCCGGATCTGAGAACACCTCGACCACATCACCCTCCCAGGGTGGCTGGTGGTACACCTCAAAAGACCCCAAGTCTACCAGGGTTTGCTGTCCCAGGATCCCGGCTACGGCAAAGCAGTCCGCATGGACTCGAAACGCCTCATCCTCGACCGCCGGGACGAAGCGGCGACCGAGGTGCTCGTCGATGTTCCAGTGTCTTTCATCTCCTGGACTGAAGAACTCGCCCTCCGCTTCGGGAACCCTCTCTTCGGCCCCATGGCCCAGCGATGCGTAGCAGTAGACACGGCTATAGTCATCAAAGAGCTCCAGCTCCAAGGCCTGAAACTCGATCAAGGGTCCGGCCTCTATCGGCTCGTCAGGCGGCCAAAGGGGCGCAATATCCCACTCGGGGGAGTCACCCCACGGCGGCTCCTCGATATCGGCAGTTCCATCCGCATCGGCGTCGGCTGAGTCGGGCGGCGGACAACCGTCGTGCTCGAGCAGGCCCTCTTCCTCAGGACACGTGTCGAACTCGTCGGGGATGCCGTCGCCGTCGCTGTCAGGAGCGTCGGCGCCGATGTCGCCGAAGTCATCGCCTACGTCTGGATCATCGGAGCGGAGATCGTCAAGATCCGCGACGCCGTCGAGATCGGTGTCGGGGCAGCCGTCATGCTCTGGAAGCCCCCACACGTCGGGGCACGCGTCACTCGCATCGGGGATGGCATCTCCGTCAAAGTCGGGACAGCCATCGTGTTCGGGCAAGCCCCATTCCTCGACGCAGACATCGTCCGGGTCGGCTACACCATCGCCGTCCAGGTCCCCTGGCACCGCACAGCCATCGTGCTCGGGTAGGCCTGGCTCAGCGGGGCAAGCGTCGTCGACATCGGCCACCCCATCCCCATCGGCGTCGGGGCAACCGCCCACCCTAGGCGGGCCTGGTTCATCGGGGCAGGCATCGGCTGTATCGAGAAGGCCGTCGCCGTCTCGATCGCCGTGACCAGGCGATGGACAGCCCTCCCCCTCGGGTAGGCCGGCTTCGTCGGGACAGGCGTCCGTGGCGTCGGGGATGCCGTCTCTATCCCGGTCAGGGCAACCGTCGGCGGAACCTGACCCTGGCTCATCGGGGCACAAGTCCGCCTCGTCAGCCAGGCCATCGCCGTCTCGATCTGCTGATTCTGCGGCCTCCACAGTCACCGAGCCTTGACCGCGAGCGCCCTCGATGTTGAAGGCCCTAACGATCAGGGTATGAGTGCCAGGAGAGAGGGGCTGCCAGTTGACTAACAGCGGGAAGGGGGTGATCCCTTCTGGTAGGGTGCTGCTCTGCGACTCCAGCAACTCGCCATCCACCCACAACTCGACGCGGACCACGTTTGTCTCATCACGAGCGAGGGCCTGGACGATCACCGTCTCGCCTAACTCGACCTGCTGTCCATGAGTGGGGGAGCTGATTAGCACAACGGGCCTCGCCTCCGCCTGCGCCGTTGGCACAAAGAAGAAGTAGGCCGCCCCGCCGCCGGCTGCCAGGCAGCACAGGCCAAGTACGAGGATGACTAGGACCGCTATCGTTCTGCCCCTCATTGCACCTTTCCTTTCATCATCCCGGGCAATACTCAATGGTCACTGTGCCCGTAGAGGTCTGAGACTGGTTGCCCCGGGTATCGAAAGCCTGGATGTAGTACTGCAGGGTTGCCAGGTTCTCGACGGGCGGGTTCAAGCTGATCTGCAGGGCTTGAGCTGTCACCGTGGCCGAGTAGCGGTTGCCTGCGTGGCTCATGCCCATGGCCTGCCAGATCCCCTGCCTGCTGCCCTCGATGACCCGGTAGGTCAGCTTGGCTGCGGAAACGCCCGATGGATCGGTGATATTGGCACTTATCGTAACCTCCCGTCGCGGGCAGTTCGGTGGCCAGGCGATTGGATCCGCCGACTCATCGATTCCGGATACGCTAGGTCCCGCCGTATCCGCGGGTGTGGGGATGGGCTGGGTTACGTTCACGGTCAGGGTCGCCGAGGTCTCGCCGCCCGGCCCCACCGCTCGCAGTGTGTAGCTCGTGGTAGCCTGGGGACACTCAACGCTGGAATCATGATCTCCGACGCCCCCTCCGTCAAGGTATACCGCGCTGATCACGCCCTCCACCGCCCAACTCAGCGTGGAGCACTGCCCCTCCACGACCGAGGGCGGACTGGCTGCGAATGAGACGATGGTCGGTCGTTGTGGCGCAACCGTCGGCGGAGGCGGGATAGGTGTGGACGGAGGCGGCGTTCCCGGGGGCGGCTGAGTGGCGCTCGGAGGCAAAGGCGTCGCCGCAGGCGGAGGCGTCGCCTCGGGCGGCACGGACGTCGCTATCTCAGTGGGAACGGGAGAGGGGGATACCTCGCCGCCAGGGACCGTCACTGTCACATCGGCGGGTGTGCTCGCCTGCCCGGCGGTGTCGAAGGCAGTGATCGATAGGAGGTAAACCCCTGGCTCAGTGGCCGTCCATTCCATGGAGGCCTCGACGAACTGCTCTCCCGGCTGGGTGGGTTGGCCGATTCGATATGGATGTCTGTCCACCGAGAGATGCACCTCGGCCACGCCCTCCGTGGCGTAGGCGTGGGCTATCAGTGTTACGGTGGTGCCAACTTCCACCTCGTGCCCATCCAGGGGCCAGTCAATCCAGGCTCGGGGCCCGGTCTCGACTGGCGTGGCGCAGGAGAGGATTCCTGCCATTAGGGCCAGTAGCCCTAGGGGAAGAATCGCCCTCGATAACACGCGCCGTGCGTTCATTCTCTACCTCCTCTTCTATGGGCTCTGACACAGAGCAGAGAGCATGGTCCTGGAGGCGTTGTCCTTCCGGTCGCCCGCTCGGAAGGCTCTGGGTCTGCCGCAAACCAGGCTCTCTATGTAATGACGGCTATTATAATGCAATAGGCAAAGCGCGTCAAGTGAAGCTGCCGGTGTCGGGCGACATCCATCATCCCTCACATCCACAGAAGCGAAGGGCTGTCAGGGTCAGGGTGCGGACCGCCGCCACAAGATCATCCACCGGCACGTACTCGTCCGGCCGGTGGGAGGCGCGCACGTCGCCAGGCCCGAAGAGCACCGTCGCCGTGTCACCCACGTTGACCAGCAGCCGCATGTCGGCGCCGTAGGTCATGCCCTCGACCCGGGTCACTCCTCCTGTGGCATCTTCGAATGCGCCAGCTACCGTCTCTACCAGCGGATGGTCCACAGGGATGCGGGCAGGGTCGAACTGACCGCCCCACCACTCCACCACCGGCGGATGATCCCGCAACCAGGGATCGACCTCCGTGGCCTGGGCCACGGCCTCCTCAAGGGCACGACGGGCCGCAGCCGCGTCCTCGTCCACGGCCACCCCGTACCGCCCCTCGAAAACCAGTCTCTCGGGCACAGAGGAGGCCCAGGTGCCTGCCCTCACCTTGCCGATGCACAGAGCGTAGGGCAAGTGGTATCGGGAGTACAGTGGGTCTGTCAGCTTCTCGTTTCTGCTGCGCTCCAGGGCCATCAGAGCCTCGTGGATGGGGAAGAACTTCTCGATGGCGCTGACGCCCTCCTCCCGCACGCAGCCGTGGGCCGCCTTGCCGGGGATGGTAACCCGGAAGTTGAAGGCCCCTGCCTGGGCAGGAGCCACCATGAGCTCGGTCGGCTCCGCCACGACCGCCCCGTCCGCCTTGTAGCCGCGGAGCACGGCGGCCAGCGTGCCCACCCCACCGTCCTCCTCCCCGATGACGCTCTCGACCATCAGCCTGCCGTGGAGGCGCACGCCTGCATCACGGACTGCCTTGGCCGCGAACAGGGCACAGCACAGGCCACCCTTCATGTCCACAGCTCCACGCCCGTACAGACGTCCCTCGGCGATGGTTCCCTGCCAAGGTGGGTAGTGCCAGAGTCTCTCGTCCCCTACGGGCACCACATCCACGTGGCCGTTGAGGATCAGGCTGCGCCCGCCTCCATCCTCACCCATTACACCCACCACACCCAACCCGTTCTCGCGCTCTGCCTCCATGCTGAAAGCCGGATGCTGGCCTAGCTCGTCGAAGTCCAGCTCCCAGACGTCTACCTCCAGACCGCAGCGTTTCATCTGCGCTGCGACGTGCTCCTGGGCCGCCGTCTCCTCGCCGTCCAGGCTGGGCACAGCTATCAACTCACAGAGATACTGCAGCATCGCGTCCACATCGATCGCACGCAACACGCGCTCCTCGATCTCTCGCACCTATCACTCCTCCCCTACGGAGCTCTCAGAATGGGCCTCGTCAGACACGTGGGGCCGCCCTCAGCTTTGAGGGAGATCTCGTTCCCCTTGTAGGTCAGCACCTCGCAACCGGCTTCCTCCAGGCGTCGTTTGGTGATGGGGTTGCCCTCCGGCATCAAGCACTTGCCAGGCGCGAGAGCCAGCACGTTGGGCCCCATGGACTCGAACTCCTCGTCCGGCACCCCGACGAGCCGAAAGCCCCGCTCCTGCAGGTATTGCCAAAAGGGCACCGGCAGCAGAGGCGGATAGACCACGGCCACGTCGTGATCCACCAGGCTGATCAGCGACATCAGGTGCAAACACGCCTCGGGGCCGGTATAGTAGGGCAACTGCACAACGATGATCTTGACACCGAGTGGCTCCAGGGCCTCTCGCAACTGATGCAGCCCCTCCGCGTTGGTGCGGAACCCGAGACCCACAGCCAACGTATCGTGGTCCAGCCACAGCAGGTCACCCCCTTCCGCGCGGGCATCACCATGCAGCGTGTACTGCACAGGCACGCCCAGCTCTTCCAAGCGGCGCGCGAGCGCAGATTCCTCGCCGCGACGGAGGGCCTTGCCCATGCTCAGGATCACCGCACCCTCATCGGTGACGATGGCCGGGTCGTAGACGTAGATGGCGTCAGCGTGGTCGGGCTGGGACTCGTCGTGGTAGAGCACCTCGGCCCCGGCCTGGCGGAGGATGTCCACCAGGGCGTCGTGCTCCCGCTGCGCGATCTCCAGATCGGGACGCCCGGCGTAGTGCCACTTCTGAGGATCATCCACCGCGAAAGCCTCGTCGGGCCGCTTGACCAGCACCCTGCGCAGCGGCTCGACCATGCTCTGGCTGCCGTAGCTTCTCTCCATGCCGCCCTCCAATGCCTGCTATTATATTGCCCTCTGGCCCCTCTGAGCAACACCGCGCCGACGGTGAAGATCCAGGGTCAGCGGCATTTCCGGTGGATAGTTGTGGCGCGCCCGCGCCAACCCACACCTGAAGACTAGTCCTGAGCCAAGACAGCGTCGGCCTAAGGCCCTGACGCAAGCTTAACCAAGTCTTAACCGTAGAGCCCCATAAACTGCTTGACAGCTCTTCAGTTCTGGTATATAATATAAGCACCGTTCCACTAGCGATCTGAGCAAGGATCATTGCTGTCGATGAGGCGGAACATCGACGCGGAGTGGTCTTCGCCTTAGTGGGAGCGGCATCGTGTAGTCCCTGACTTGCGTGGCGCAGCCTGGAGCAAAGGAGGGGTCGAGAGATGGCCATAGGCTCTGATCGTACTGGCTAGAAGGGCGCGCGGTCGGAGCTTTGTTGTTCCACTACAAGTATCAACCCGGCGGCGATGAACCCTGGCCTTTATCTGGTCACTTGGGCCTGGGGAAGCCAATAGTGAAACCGGCCGACGTGCCGGTTTCTTCTATTTGCAAGGGTAACACCCCTGCGAGGGGTGGAAGCTAACAAGATAAGAAGTGGCCCCCGATGGCGCCAACCAGGGGGCCGGAACGCGGGCGGATCAAGACCCATCGCTCCCGTTCCATGATACTCCAAGCGCCGGCCCGGTTCAATAGCATTTCCGTACTCCTGTGGCGCACAGGAGCGCCCCAGGTACGGGCGGCGGCACTGGTCCTAGGAAAGGAGGTGATCGAGAGCAGAAAAGCGAAGATCTAAGAAGGGGCAGGCTTCTCGCGTGGCTGGGTCATAGCCCTATGTCAACGAGAGGTCGCCAGCCAAATCACAGTAGAAAGGAACAACAAGGAGAGAACAATGAAGAAACTAGTCTATCTACTGATTGCGGCGTCTCTGATCCTGGCCCTGGTGCCGGTGACAGCCTCTGCTCACATTGAGGAGGAGCCGTTTTCCACGGACCTGATCGCCGGCCAGCGCACGGACGTTGGGGACGTCAATGTGTGGAACGATGGCGACTATCTGTACGTCCAATTCGTGAGCGAGGTATGCATGGTCGAGACGCACCTGCATGTCGCCACCTTGCTGGAAGACATCCCGCAGAAGAACGGTAACCCGCCGCCTGGTAAATTCGACTACTCTGCCTACCACGGTTGTTCACGTGATTACACCTACACGATCCCCCTGGGTGAATGGGGTTACGGCACCCCACTCTACATCGCGGCCCACGCTGCTTTGGGTGAAGAACAGACCATGACGATTCACAGCGACGGTCTCTTCAACACGCAGGTCACCGGAGGAAACGTGCCTGGGGCGAGCTACCCTTATCCCGCGGTCGATACCTGGGAGGCGTTCAACGATCCACCTGACACGACTGCATCCTTCTGGGACCAGAGACTGACATACGGCGGATCTGCATTCTCGTTCTCCATGGGCGATTGGGTCTGGGAAAGCTACCGGGTAGTGGATTGGACGACAACCCAGAATGTTACGTTCGAGCACCCATTCACCGTCCCCGGATATCCAACCGGTGGTATGCTCTACATTGCTACCGACAACACGTACAGCGTGTCGCTTGATGGCGTGTTCGTTGGAGAGCATACGGATTGGCGAAACTGGCAAATCGTGGGGGGCTACGATATCTATCCAGTAGAGGGTGCGAACGTCCTGGAGATCATTGGCTCCAACTACGGGGATTCCAGCTACACTCAGTACAACAACCCCGCGGGCCTGATCTACGAGGCCGAGATCACCTACCTCACCCCGTCGGAGACCGCCTGGGGTGCCGGATTCGACTTCCCGGGCAAGAACTGGTCCACGTACTTCACGTACACCGTGCAAGAGTCGGTGAAGATCGATCTGATCCCCTGTCCCATAAACTATCCACATGGACGCGACGGTACTGGCTATGTGATTTTCAGCAAGTCCGTTGGGCCCAATAACCTGGATATGACAGTGCATCTGGAAGGCGCTCCTGCCTCCCCAACGACGTACGATGTTTACCTGTTCTTAGATGGTCGGTGGTACGGAGGTGGCCCGGTCGGCCAGATGACAGTCGATGGGGAAGGCAACGGCCAGTTCGACATCGCTGTGTCGGTTGCACCAGGCGGCCACTGGCTAGCGGTCGATCTCACCGCTCCGGGGTCCTTGGCTGACATTTACGAAACGCCGGGTATCCACACCTCCGGTGCCAGAAGCGTGTACATGGAATTCTGACATGGCGTGTGCGGCGCGGGCCGACACCCGCCAGGGGGCGTCGCGTACGGCGGCCTCCCCATTGTGGGCACTGACTGTGCATCTGCATCGTGCCATAGGCTTGTACCCGGGCTCGTTGGGGCAAGTCCGACGAGCCCGGGTCCATTCAGAGCCATTGCGCCAAGCTGGCCCGTGACGAAGGGAGGTGATGCGTAGCGACGATTGCACGTTCTACTGCTAGTTCGCATGCCGAAGTTCTTGCAACCAAGTGAGGAAAGGAAAGATGAAAAGGACAGCATTGACTACCCTCATCGTCGTACTGCTCTTGACGGCGACCGCTGCGATGGTTTGGGCTGACAAGCCCACCGGGTTTGACGCCCAGGGCAACGAGATAGGGTGGTCGAACAGCACGTGCAGAAAGATACAGTCAGGGGAGATCGTTGACTCGGCGGGCAATCCCATCACTGTTGGCTACGACCAGTTTGGGTACAACTACCAAGCGCACATGTTCCACGGTCGGTATTGTGACTCTGATCGAGTGCTGGGCGGGGACTCGTGCGATGTCGACTTGATGATGAAGTGGAACGATGCTTGGTTGGCAAATGTGGACTGTGATGGAGACTACTCCCTCGATCGGCACTACCCGCTTCCATCCTATGTGGGCTCTGGCGCCTGGCTGACCAACCACATGTGGGGCTCTTGGGAAGAGAACGGAACCACCTGCGAG
This sequence comes from Chloroflexota bacterium, assembly GCA_030613785.1. Taxonomy (GTDB): domain Bacteria; phylum Chloroflexota; class Anaerolineae; order UBA7937; family B3-Chlor; genus JAUWLF01. Next base: position 8,959 of record JAUWLF010000102.1, read on the forward strand.
TGGGACTACTTCGTCAAGATTGTCGCCATGCGCGACTCAGATGGGTGTCCCGAAGGCAGCCCTCCGATCTGGGGCCAGTTCTGCGTCATCCAAAGAGTCTACAACAGCCCGTGTGAGGGTGCTGGGGGAATCGAGCTACTGATCACCCCCGCCGGCTTCGGCGCCTATAAGTAGAGCGCCACACGTCACACACCACTGTTGTGCGCAACGCGGCCCCCGGGGCCCTCCCTCTGGGGGCCGCTTCCTTTTGTCTCTCCCATCGAGCCCTGCTATGATGATTGGGTCAAAGAAGTACTTGGAGAGCTGAAGTGAAACCCATCAAGCGACGACTCGTCTGGCTGCTGGTCATGCTCCCCTTCCTCATCGGATGCGATGCCGTCGAGAACTTGGGCAAGATCGTCGACGACCTGCTCAAACGCTTCACCGGATAGCCGCGGGGAAACCCTTGCGAAGGTTTGAAACCTTCGCAAGGGTCAACTGGCGCCCAGATCTACGGCCTTGTGACGCTTGAGGAAGGAGGGGTATAATCTGACATCCCATGCAAATGAGAATGGTACGCCCGACACTGCCCCTCCTGATGGTCCTGGCAGCGATGCTGACAGGATGTGCCCTGATTACCAAGGCACCTCCCGTCGCCAATGCCGGCCCCGATGTGACGGTACGGATAGGCGAGAGGGTGTCCCACGATGGCTCTGGGTCCGTGGATCTGGACGGCGGCAAAATCGTGTACTACAAATGGTACGTCACCGTCGCTCCAGAGGGGCGGGAAGACCAGGTCGGCCAAGTACTGCGGGAAGGGCCCGACGCAGCTACGTGGACCTCGGATAGGCCCGTAGGAGAGGAAGAGCTGGGCGAGTGGGTGATCGAACTCTGGGTCACCGACGATGAAGGCCAGTCAGCCACGGATGACATGACCCTGAAGGTCATTCGCTGAGAGATGGATGGTCGACAGAGGATCAATGACGAAGTAGGAGGAGGTCTCGACGTGTCTGAGAAGAAGAATCTGTTTATCGTGAACCCTGTCGCCGCCGCAGGAAAGACCGGCAAGGTATGGCCTGCCATCGAAGAGGAGCTCCGCTCCCTGGGCCTGTCCTTCGATCACATCTTCACCGAGGCCCCCAATCACGCCACCAGCCTGGCCAGAGAAGGCGTGGAGAAAGGGTACGAAATGGTGGTGGCCGTGGGCGGAGACGGCACCGCGAACGAAGTCGTCAATGGGCTGATGTCACCAGGAAGTGACAAGGCAGGAGCCTACCTGGGGATAGTCATCACCGGACGAGGCAGCGATCTGGCGCGGACCATAGGGGTGCCTGCTGACTATGGCGAAGCCTGTGCGCGCCTGGCTGGTGAGCGGACCATGACCGTGGATCTCGGCCTGGTGGAATTCCACGAGGAGGGAGAGGCACGACAGCGGTACTTCGTCAACGTGGGCGGCGGTGGTTTCGATGGCGAAGTGGCAAAGAGAGCAAATCGCGCCCCAAACTTCATGGGCGGGACGATCCCCTACCTGTCCAGCCTGGTCACCACCCTGATCAGCTATCGAAACAAGCATGTAGAGTTGATCCTCGATGACGAGGAGCCTATAGAGATGGTTGCCAACTCCGTGATAGTGGCCAACTGCCAGTTCTTCGGCGGGGGCATGCGCATAGCCCCGGAAGCCGACCCCAACGATGGGCTCTTCGACGTGATCACCATCGGGGACGTAGACAAGATAGAGTTCCTGATGACCGTTCCCAAGGTCTACGACGGCACGCACCTGACACACCCTCAGGTGCACGCATATCGGGCCAAACGGGTCGAGGTGCGTTCGAAGGAACCTCTGCTGCTTCAGGTGGAGGGCGAGGTCTGTGGAGAGACGCCTCTCATATTCAACATCATCCCCTCTGCATTGCAGATAAGGGTCTAGCAGTACGGCCTGCTGTGTTGGAGCGCCTCCCGATGACCCTCACCATTCGCAACTACCGGGACGATGACCTAGAGGCCATCGTCGAGCTAACAAACGCCGCTGACGTGGTGGATCAACTGGGCGAAGGTACCAGCGTGACCGAGCTACGAGAACGCTTCGGTCGGCCCGATTTCGATCCCTACCAGGATGCTTTCGTGGCTCAAGACGAAGGACAACGAGTAGTGGGCTGCGCCCACCTCGAATCGGACATCGGCACCGAGCAGAGCTTCTTCTATACTATTCCCACCGTTCATCCTGACTGGCGCGACCAGGGCATCGAGAAACAAATGCTGGAGAGGCTCTGGAAGCGCGCTCAGCAGCGCCGGCACGATCTCGCGAGCAAGAGGGTCTACTTCTATGCCTACTGCGCGCTCCACCACACCGGGACGGTCGCTCTGTTTGAGAGCTTCGGCCTCCAGCCTATTCGGTACAGTCCCCATATGGTCTGTCAACCGCTGGAGAAGCTGGCACAGCCACAGCTCACCCCGGGAATAGAGGTGCGTCCTTATGTCCCAGGCCAAGGTGATGAGTCCGTTGTGGAAACGTTGAACGAGGCCTTCGCCGATGACTGGGAGTTTGTGCCCACGACCGTGGAGAGATTGACTTACTGGATAGCCTCCTCCACCTTTCGCCCGGAGTTGAGCCGGGTAGCTCTCGACGGAGAGCAAGTGGTCGGTCTCTGTCTGTGCACCGTCAGTGAGGATCGCTTCAAACGGTTGGGGCATAGAGACGCATACGTGGGCACTCTAGCTGTGCGTCCGCCATATCGGCGGCGGGGACTCGGCTCGGCACTGCTTCTGGCCTCCCTCCATGCCATCAAAGAAGCAGGGATGGAATCCGCCACCTTGGACACAGACACCGACAACCCCACGGAGGCGATCCGCCTGTACGAGCGGGTAGGCTTTCGGGAAGTATGGCGGTGGATCACCTATGGCAAAGAGATACCGTGATACGTCAAGCCGATACTGCCTTCTGATTGCCTCTTCATTGTGATGCGGCTAGGAGCGGATGATCGTGGGTGCTCGCAAGTTGATCATCTCTTTGAGACAGGAGTTCCGGTACTAGGTGCACCGCGCGGGCCGAGGAGGAACAATGCAGTCGCAGCGAGTTGATTCGTGAGGCTCTCAAGCTCCATCCCCGAGTCAGACAGGCTCGTCAGGTACCTCGGCAGCATCCGGTCATACGCGAGGCGATCGTCCGCAGGGCGCTGTCTTTTCTCCTCCCGAGCCTAAAGGCTCGGCTCGCTAACCCAGTGCCCGGCCCACTGGCCGATCGTTCACGCAGCCCGACGCTTTAGCGTCGGGCTCACACAAGACACCCTCCTCCCAAGCCCGCCATGCTCGGCTCCACCTGCCCCACGACGAACTCGTATCCGAGATGGCCTCCGACGCCCTAGTCGACCCAGTGGCTGACGCTCTGCCGTCAGGAAGAGAACCCGAGCCTGAAGGCTCGGCTCGCCACCCCGCGCGCGCCCGCCCACCTTGGTCGCTAACCCAGTGGCCGGCCCACTGGCCGACGCTTCACACGGGCCGACGCTTCACACGGGCCGACGCTTTTGCGTCGGGCTCAGACAAGACACCCTCCTCCCAAGCCCGCCGTGCGCGGCTCCATCTGCCTCACCAGCAACTGGTATCCCACAGATGGCCTCCGACGCCCTGGTCGACCCAGTGGCTGAGGCTTTCGTGTCAGCAACAGATAGGGCGTTGTCCTCTCTCGTCCCGAGCCTGAAGGCTCGGCTCACCACGCCCCCCACCCTGGTCGCTAACCCACTGCCCGGCCCACTGGCCGATGATTGACAGGGACCAACGCTTCACACGGGCCGACGCTTTGGCGCCGGGCTCACACAAGACACCCTCCTCCCAAGCCCGCCATCCGCGGCTC